>CAJUOT010000026.1 GCA_910588135.1 uncultured Oscillospiraceae bacterium
AGCGGGAGCGCCGGGAGTCCATCCTCCAGGCCGAGGGCCAGAAGCAGTCCCAGATCCTGGTGGCCGAGGGCGAGAAGCAGTCCGCCATCCTCCGGGCCGACGCCGCCAAGCAGGCCAAGATCATGGAGGCCGAGGCGGAAAAGACTGCCAAGATTCTGGCCGCCGAGGCCGAGTCCGAGGCCATCCTGAAGGTGCAGCAGGCCACCGCCGACGCCATCAAGCTCATCAACGAGGCCGCCCCCGGCGAGGGCGTGCTGAAGATCAAAGCCCTGGAGGCCTTCCAGAAGGCCGCCGACGGCCGGGCCACCAAGATCATCATCCCCAGCGAGCTCCAGGGGCTGGCCGGCCTGTGCGCCAGCGCCAAGAGCGTGTTCGACACCGTGGAGCCCAACCAGCCCAAGAAGTAGGAACCTGTTCCGCGCCATGTACGAGTACAAATATGTCCCCGTGGAGCGGGAGGGCTGGATTTTCGCCGAATTTCCCAACTACCGGGAGATCATCGACCAGGAAGCCGCCCAGGGCTGGCGGTACGCGGGCTGGATGCCTGTGGACGTCACCAGCGGGGCCATGACCAAGCTGGATTTGATCTTCGAGCGGGAAGTGTAAATAAAGGAGCGGTTCCATCTGGAACCGCTCCTTTTTACGCGCGCGAAGCGTCAGCCCTTTTTCACCTTCAGCACGTCATCCCCCACCTGGACGGGGCCGGTCTTGACCGGCTCCACCCCGGCGAAGTCGTCGGAGTTGGTGACGGCGGTGATGATGGTGGTGGGGTGGCCCGCCGCCTTGATGACCTCCAGGTCCATGGTGAGCAGGGGGTCGCCCTTTTTCACCTGCTGGCCCTCGGTGACCAGCATGGTGAAGCCCTGGCCCTTCATGTCCACGGTGTCCACGCCGCAGTGCACCAGCAGCTCCATGCCCTCGCTCTCCAGCCCCACGGCGTGGAGGGTGTCGGGCACCTGGCTGACGGTGCCGTCCACAGGGGAATACACCTTGCCGTCCTCCGGCTCAATGCCGCAGCAGAAGCCCACGAAGCCCTGGCTGAACGCCGGGTCGGGGATATCGGCCATCGGGATGGCGCTGCCCTTGGCCACCGCGCCCACCAGCAGCTCCGCGCCCGCCTTGGCGGCGGGGGCGGGCTCCTCACCCAGCAGGCCCTTTTTCAGCTTGTCAAAAAATCCCATGACGGTTCTTCCTTTCCAAATCAAATACAAAGCGCCGCGGGCGGGCTTGCGGCCCGCCCGCGGCAGAGTTTACTCACAAGAGGAACCAGCTCCTGTGCCGTTGAAACACAGAGACCTTACAGCATCTTCTTCAGCTCGTCGTACACGAACTGAACCTTCGGGCCAATGATGACCTGGCAGGCGTTCTTGCTGGGACGGATGACGCCAGCCGCGCCGGCGGCCTTGACGGCCTTCTCATTGATGCCGGTGTAGTCCTTGATCTCGAAGCGCAGACGAGTGGTGCAGTAGTCCACGGCGGAGACGTTCTCCTTGCCGCCCACGGCAGCCAGCACGCCGGCGGCGATGGCGGTGAAGTCGTTGTTGGCCAGGACAATCTTGGCCTCCTCGGCCTCGGCGTCCTCATCCTCATTGCCCGGGGTCTTCAGGTTGAACTTCTTGATGGCGAAGTAGAACACCAGATAGAACACCACGAAGGCCGCGATGCCCATGGGGAGGATCAGCCAAGTGTTGTTGGCGGCGGGCAGGGAGGCGGAGAACACCAGGTCGGTGGCGCCGGCGGAGAACATGAAGCCCGCGCGGAAGCCCAGAGCCGTGGTGACAGCGGCAAAGATGCCGTACAGCAGGGCGTAGACCACGTACAGGGGGAACGCGGTGAACATGAACGCGAACTCGAAGGGCTCGGTGACGCCGCAGATGAACGCGCAGACGGCGGCGGACAGCACGATGCCGATGGCGACCTTCTTATTCTTGGCGGCGCGGACCATGGCCACAGCCGCGCCCGCGATGCCGAACATCATGCAGGGGAAGAAGCCGGCCATGTACATACCCACGGACCAGTTGGCGTTCTGGGCAACCTCACCCATGGGATTCCAGTAGGCGGTCAGATCGCCGATACCGATGGTATCGAACCAGAACACGTTGTTCAGGGCGTGGTGCAGGCCGGTGGGGATGAGCAGACGGTTCAGGAAGGTGTACAGGCCAACGCCGACAAAGCTCAGGCTCTTGATGGCATTGCCCACGGCAACCAGGGCGCCGAAGATGATGGGCCACACGAACAGCAGGACGACAGAGGCCGCGATGGACGCCACGGCGGTGACAATGGCCACGCAGCGCTTGCCGCTGAAGAAGGCCAGGAAGTCGGGCAGCTTGGTGTTCTTGAACTTGTTGTAGCAGGTGGCGCCGATGAGACCCGCGATGATGGCGGGGAACACGTTCTCGAACTTCTCAAAGGCCAGCAGCTTGACGCGGTCGTCCGCGATGGAGGGCATGATGGTGGTGACCACGCCGGGGGACAGCAGGGTCTTCATCATCAGGAAGCTGACCAGGCCGGCCAGGGCGGAGGTCCCGTCCTTATCGTCGGCCATGCCAACGGCCACGCCGATGACGAACAGCCAGTGCATGTTGTCGATGAGCGCGCCGCCGGCCTTGACCAGCAGGAAGCCCACGATGTACGCCGCGCCGGAAGTGGGCGCGTCAGGCACGCCCATGACGCCGGGGGCCAGGGCGTAGCCCAGGCCCATCAAAATACCGCAGATGGGAAGGGCCGCTACGGGCAGCATCAGAGACTTGCCCAGCTTTTGCAGGAACTTATACATAACTCAAATTCCTCCCTCTCATAAAATTGAATTTCTAAAGAGGATTCGATCCCCGCTGGTCCGGGGATCGAGCTCTTGTTAACAGTATGTTAACACACTTTTTGCCAAATGAAAAGAGTTTTCAGAAGAAATACTAAAAATCTCAAAGACCTCCAAATTTTTCATTTTGCTTTTGTGCAAATCGCCAGCCGATTCTCCCATTTTCAGGAAAAACAGGGCTCCACTGCCGCCCAGATTCGCCGGGCCACCTCGTCCTCGGAACCGGTGCCGTCCACCACGGCCACCCTTTCCACACCCTCCAGCCGCTCAAAGGCCCGGAAATACAGCTCCCTGGTTTTGCGCAGCCGGTCCTCCCGGTCGAAAATTTCTTCCACCACGCGGTTTTTATGGATGCGCTCCAGCGCGGTCTCCACCGGCACGTCCAGGAACACGGTGAGGGTGGGCCGCAGCAGCCCCGCGCTGACGGCGTTGGCCTGAATGACCCAGTCCATGTCCATGTCCACGCTGTGATAGGCGTAGGAGGAGAAATAGTACCGGTCGGACACCACGGTGATCCCCTGGTCGATGGCGGCGCACAGGCCGTCCACCCCGTTGACCAGATGGTCAATGCGGTCGGCGGCGTAGAGCGCGGCGATCACCCGGTTGTCGGCGGTGACCCGCCCCGTAAAAATCTGGCGGATCAGTGAGCCCACCGGGCCGCCGGTGGGCTCCCGCGTGTCCCGGCAGGGGATGCCCAGAGCCCGCAGCCGCTCCATCAGCGGGCCCATCTGGCTGCTCTTGCCCGAGCCGTCGATGCCCTCCAGCACAATGAATTTTCCCTTTTCCATGGCGCAGCGCTCCTCCCGCCCGTCTGTGGGCACACAGTTATTCCTTTACCATATGTACGTTCACATGGGGATAGGTCATCTCGATGCCCGCCTGGTCGAAGGCGGCCTTCATGCCGTCCATCAGGTCGAAGTACACCGTCCAGTAGTCGGCGTTGGCGCACCACACCCGAAGGACGTACCCGACGGCGCTGTCGCCGTAGCTGTCCACGTGGACGGCGGGCTCAGGCTCGGCCAGCGCCAGGGGATGGTCTGCCGCCATTGTTTTCAGCAGGGCTATGACCTGCCCGGGGGGCGCGTCATAGCCGGCGGACACCTTCAGCTCCACCCGGCGGGTGGGCTGGGCGGAGAAATTGGTGATGTTGGCGGACACAATGGTGCTGTTGGGCAGCTGCACCAGCTTGTTGTCCGGGGTGGTGAGCTTGGTGTAAAACACCCCGATCTCCTCCACCGTGCCCGAGCAGCCCCCGGCGTCCACGAAGTCCCCCACCGAGAAGGGGTGGGAGGCCAGAATCTGCATCCCCCCCGCCACGTTGGACAGGAAATTCTGCAGCGCCAGCGAGAAGGCCAGCCCGGCCACCGACAGCAGCGCCACCAGCGACGTGACCTCAATGTCCAGGCAGCCCAGCACGATGATGGCCGCCACCGCCCACAGCACGCCCCGAAGCAGGCTCCGGATCAGCCGCTGAAGGGGCGCGTCCAGCCTGGAGCGGCCCAGGGCCCGGTCCAGCACCTTTGTCAGCACCTTGACCGCCACCAGGCTGATTACAGCGGACAAAACCGCGCTGAAAATATTACTGGCGGTTATGCTCTCAATGCTGCTCCACAGGCTTTCCGCTGTCTCCCCGTCCGGCACGAGGGCAGCCAGAATGATGGGCATGGGCCCGCCTCCTCTCTATGTGTATGGGAGATATCTTACCATGAACCGGCCCCGGGCGCAAGGCTCACCCGTCTGCGGCCAGCACCGTCCCCGTCAGGGCGCCCCCCTCCGCGCCGGTGATTCTCACGTCCGCCAGCCGGTTGTGAAGGGCCTCCCCCTGCGCCCGCACCAGGGCATAGTTGGGGGCGTGGCCCTGCCACAGCCCGCCCTTTTCCTCCTCAAAGAGCACGGGCAGAACCCGGCCCGCCTGCCCCTCCAGCCAGTCCCGCTCCATGTCCAGCCCCAGGGCGATGGCCCGGCGGGCCCGCTGCTCCCGCTCCTCCCGGGGCACCTGCCCGGGCATATCCGCCGCCGGGGTGCCGGGGCGGCGGGAGTAGGGAAACACGTGCATGGCGGTAAAGGCGCAGCGCTTGACAAACTCCAGGGTCTGGGCAAACTCCTCCTCCGTCTCGCCGGGAAAGCCGGTGATAAGGTCGGTGGTGATGCCGGGGTTTGGGAAGTATTCCCGCAGTAATTTCACGCTCTTATAATACCGGACGGTATCATATTTCCGGTTCATCCGGGCCAGGGTGGCGTCGCAGCCCGACTGGAGGGACAGGTGGAAGTGGGGGCACAGGCTGGGCAGGGCGGCGGCGCGGCGGCAGAAGTCCTCCGTCACCGTTCTGGGTTCTAACGAGCCCAGCCGCACCCGCAGCCCCGGCGCGGCGGCGCAGACGGCCTCCACAAGGTCGATGAGGGACCGGCCTGTTTTCAGGTCCCGGCCCCAGGAGGAGATTTCAATCCCGGTGAGCACCACCTCCCGGTATCCCTCCCCGGCCAGCCTCCGGGCCTCCCCCGCCGCCTCCGCCGGCGGCAGGGAGCGCACCGGCCCCCGGGCGTAGGGGATGACGCAGTAGGAGCAGAAGTTGGCGCAGCCGTCCTCCACCTTGAGCATGGCCCGGGTCCGCCCCGCCGCCCCCCCGGCGGGGAGGCGTTCGAAGTCCCGCCGGGCCATAGCGCTGTCAACGGTCACCACTTGCCTGTCCCTGGCCTGAAAGAGCTTTTCCAGCTCGTCCAGAAACGCCATGCGCCCCGCCGAGCCGGACACCAGATCCACCCCCAGCGCCGCCACCGCCTCCGGGCCGGTCTGGGCGTAGCAGCCGCACACCGCCACCACCGCCCCGGGGGCGCGCTTCCGGGCGCGGCGGATGACATTGCGGCACTTCTTGTCGCTGACGGCGGTGACGGTGCAGGTGTTGACGATGTAGGCGTCCGCAGGGCCGTCAAAATCCGCCAGGGCGTGGCCCCGGCGCAGCAGCTCCCGCTCCATGGCCTGGGTCTCCACCTGGTTCACTTTGCAGCCCAGGGTATAGATGGCCACATTCACGGCGGCTCCCCCCTGTTCACAGGTTTCCGCCATTATACCACCTCAAAGGCCTGATGGCAACCGCTGCCGAGGAAGATAAAATTTGTATTGACAGTTTACCATCCTTGGGGTAAAATAAAATTACCCTGCTGGCCATCGCCCGCCAGCGTGGACTTCGGCGTGATTGATTCCAATGGCAGATTCTATTTATATAAAGGTGATATCAACCGGGTGGTTGACACTGATTCGGGTGTCGGTACTTTCCTCAGTTGGCTTGGAGCTCTTGGCAATGTAGGTTCAATTGCGGATGTTGCTGGTTTAATCAAAAATTATACAAAGGAAAAGTCCGCAGTTGTTATAGCCGTATCTATTCTTGCATCAACACTTAATTCAGCCCTGCAGAAGTAAGAAAAATGGTGGTTCGAATCATATATGCTTATTATGAATGGAGAAATTTCAGCCGTAAGATATACCGTTGTGCAAAGCCTTACGGAATATCCCAAGGCGTGGCGGGTGTTTGAAAGGGTGCCTTAAACTATGAAACTGAGTAAAACCTGGGCAAAAGCGTTATATATCTGCGGGTTTGTGTTTGCGGGCCTTTACGGGGTGGTCGTTCTGGCCGCCCTGCTGCTGGGACAGGAATACCCCCTGTTCATGTGGATCTTTCAGAGGAAGATCCCACTGGCTGTACTGGGTCTGGTACTTGTCCTGATCTTGTGGTACGGGGAGTGGCAGTACCGCGCCTATCTCCCGGATCGTAAACTGCCTCAGTGGATGGAAATGTCAGAAGGTGTATTAAAGATTGTGTGCCTGACCCTTGAAATAGTGCTTCTCCGGCAGGCAGTGCTTTCACTATAGCGAGTGAGACCCGCCCCCGCTCCCCGGAGCGAGGGTAGGTTGGATCATTCTTCACAGACTGTGCGTGCGGTCGGGTTTGTGGAGTATTGAGGTATATGTGCCCACACAAAAAGAAAGGGCGGTTTGCTTTTCAGTCATGAAAAATATGTACTACCCTGTTTTGATCATCATGGGCTTCCTTCTGGCCGGGATAGACGCGTGGATGATGGCGTGCGTGCGGGATAAGCTGCCGCTGGGCCTGTCCATCTTGTGCAAGGGCATTGTGATCGCGGTCATCCTGGTCTTAATTACCGTAGTTTTGAGATAGGGCAAGCGCCGGGGAATCCAAAGAGGGCCGTCCGGAACATCCGGGCGGCCCTCTTTCATATGCGCCGATATGGCCGCGTGGCTTCTTCTCGCCGCCGGCGGCCTCCACTCCGCCGGCGCTGCTGACGGCTTCGTTGATGGTGCGCTCCCGTGCGGGGCGGGTCTTTTTTGCGCCTTGGGCTGTACATTTCCCTCCCGCCATGGTACAATACCGGGGCAGACATAGAAAGGCGGCCTGATCCCATGAACCACAGCTTTTTCGCCTATATCTTCCGGATGCGGTACATCGCCCGGTGGGCGCTGATGCGCAACACCCGGACGGAAAACGTGCAGGAGCACTCCTACGAGGCGGCGGTGCTCTCCCATGCCCTGGCGGTGATCGGCCGGGACGTGTTCCACAAGGAGCTGGACCCGGACAAAATCGCCGCCGCCGCCCTGTTCCACGACGCGCCGGAGATCATCACCGGCGATATGCCCACCCCCATCAAATACTACAACCCCTCCCTGAAAAACGCCTACCGGCAGGTGGAGGCCGCGGCCCAGGACAAGCTGCTGTCCATGCTGCCCCCCGAGCTGGTCCCGGCCTACGAGCCGCTGGTGCGGGAGAGCGACCCCGCCGTGGCCCGCTATGTGAAGGCGGCGGACAAGCTGTCCGCCTATATCAAGTGCGTGGAAGAGCTGAAGGCGGGCAACGCCGAGTTCAAAAAGGCGGCGGAGCAAACCCTGGCGGCGCTGAAGGAGATGGACATGGAGGAGCTGGAGTGGTTCATGGAGCATCTGGGCGGGGCGTTCCAGCTCACCCTGGACGAGCTGGGGTGAGGCCGTGGAGCTGACGCTGATCCCCGGCCAGCCGGAACAGGCCATGGCCGTCATGCGGGAGGTGGCCGCCTGGGGCCGGGAACGGGGGCTGCGGGTGTGGCCCGACGAGTGGCTCACCCCGGAGGAGCTCTTGACGGACGAGGCGGGGCCGGAAAACTTCTACGTGGGCAAGGCGGACGGGGAGGCGGCCTGCGCCTTCCTCCTCCAGTGGAGCGACCGGGCGTGGTGGCCGGACGCGCCCCCCTTTGAGGCCGGGTATCTCCACAAGCTGTGCGTCCGGCGCAGATTCGCCCACCGGGGCATGACGGCCCGGGTGGTGGAAGCCGTCAAGACCGAGTGCGCCCGCCGGGGCGTCCGCCGCCTCCGGCTGGACACCGGGGCGGAGGAAACCGCGGTGCGGGACGTCTACCTGTCCGCCGGATTTGAGATTGTCAAAACCATAGAACGCAGCGGCAGGCCTGTCATGCTGCTGTATGAGCTGAAGTTTTGAGGGGGCGAGGCCGTGAAAAGGGCGCTGCTTGTGGTTTTGCTGCTTGGTGTGGGAGCATTCCCCTACGCCGTCCTGCTGGGGCTGACCCGATTCACTCCCATTGTGGAGGTATCCTTTGTGGTTGGGCTGGTCTGTGCCGTTGCCTTGTTCGTTCTGGGCCGCCGGGGGACCTGGAGTGCGAGACAGCTGGCCCTGGGGAGCATGGCAGTCAAGCTGGCCCAGATCCCCGCCTATGTGATCTGGTTCATCGTGGGCGCGGCGTTTTTCCTGTTCGCGGGCTTTGTGCTGGCCTTTTTCGTGGACGCGCTGGCTATTCTCCTCAGCGGCCTTGCGGGGCTGACGGCGGTGCTGCGGTGCCGGAAGGAAGAAAAACTGACCCGGAAAGCCGCCGTAGTCCACGGAATTTTGCAGTTTATATTCTGCGCCGACGTGTTCAGCGCGGTTTGGGTCTATATCAAAAGCCGGAAGGAAAAGGAGAGTGTCTCATGAGAGCCATCGTCACCGTCATCGGCAGGGATCAGGTGGGCATCATCGCCGCCGTGTGCGCCCTGCTCAGCGAGAAGAACGTCAACGTGCTGGACATCAGCCAGACCGTCCTCCAGGAGTATTTCACCATGATTATGCTGGTGGACGCCTCCCAGGCCACAGTGCCCTTCGCCCGGCTGCGGGAGGATTTGGTCGAAGCGGGCAAGGAGCGCAGCCTGGACATCCGCATCCAGCGGGAGGATATCTTTGACGCGATGCACCGCATCTAAAAGCCTTCCCCCCTCCGGGGGAAGGTGCCCCAGCCCGCAGGCTGGGGCGGATGAGGGGGTGCACCATACCATTGCCCCTCATCAGTCGCGGCTTCGCCGCGCCAGCTTCCCCCCGGAGGGGGGAAGCCAGAACCATATTGGGAAGGTGAAACCGTGATCAACACCAACGACATCCTACAGACCATCCAGATGATCGACCACCAGCACCTGGACGTGCGCACCATCACCATGGGCATCAGCCTGCTGGACTGCTGCGACCCGGACCCCCACGCCGCCTGCCGGAAGATTTACGACAAGATCACCACCTCGGCGGACAAGCTGGTGAAAACCGGGGAGGACATTGAGACCGAGTTCGGCATTCCCATCGTCAACAAGCGCATCTCCGTCACCCCCATGGCGCTGGTGGCCGGGGCGTCCCGCACCAATGACTATGTCCCCTTCGCCGCCGCCATGGACAAAGCGGCCAAGGCCGTGGGGGTCAACTTCATCGGCGGCTTCTCCGCCCTGGTCCAGAAGGGCATGACCGGGGGGGACAAAAAGCTCATTGCCGCCATCCCGGAGGCCCTGGCCGCCACCGATGTGGTGTGCTCCTCCGTCAACGTGGGCTCCACCAAGGCGGGCATCAACATGGACGCGGTGGCCCTCATGGGCCAGACCATCAAGGCGTGCGCCCAGCGCACCGCCGGTCAGGGCGGCTTCGGCTGCGCCAAGCTGGTGGTGTTCTGCAACGCGGTGGAGGACAACCCCTTCATGGCCGGGGCGTTCCACGGCGTGGGCGAGGCCGAGCGGGTGATCAACGTGGGGGTGTCCGGCCCCGGCGTGGTGCACCACGCCCTCCAGAGCGTGAAGGGGCAGCCCTTCCACGTGGTGGCCGAGACCATCAAAAAAACCGCCTTCCAGGTGACCCGGATGGGCCAGCTGGTGGCCCGGGAGGCCAGCGCCCGCCTGGGCGTGCCCTTTGGCATCGTGGATTTGAGCCTCGCCCCCACCCCGGCGATTGGGGATTCCGTCGCCCGTATCCTGGAGGAGATGGGTCTGGAGGTGTGCGGCACCCACGGCACCACCGCCGCCCTGGCGCTCTTGAACGACGCGGTGAAGAAGGGCGGCGTGATGGCGTCCTCCTCCGTGGGCGGGCTGTCCGGGGCCTTCATCCCGGTGAGCGAGGACGAGGGCATGATCGCCGCCGCCCAGTCCGGGGCGCTCACCCTGGACAAGCTGGAGGCCATGACCTGCGTGTGTTCGGTGGGGCTGGACATGATCGCCGTCCCCGGCGACACCTCCGCCGCCACCCTGTCCGCCATTATCGCCGACGAGGCCGCCATCGGCATGGTGAACCAAAAGACCACCGCCGTCCGCCTCATCCCCGCCCCCGGCAAAAAAGTCGGGGACGTGGTGGAGTTCGGCGGGCTGCTGGGCTCCGCCCCGGTGATGCCCTGCCACACCGGGAGCGCGGAGGAGTTCGTGGCCCGGGGCGGGCGGATACCCGCGCCGCTGCATAGTTTAAAGAACTAAAACAGGCCCCCCGGAGGTTCCGGGGGGCTCGCCTATTACTGCTCCGCATTCAGCCCGTAATATGCGATGAGTTTTTTCGTCAGCGCCATGGCCTGGGTGGGCTCCACCCACAGGTCGGGGAGGTATCCCACGCCGTCCCGGTTTTCATCCGTTTCGCAGAAGGAGAGGCCGGTGCCAAAGTAACAGCCCAGGCCGGAGTGGGGAAGATAGAGACTGAGGTTATTGGGCGTGAGGGCGCAGCCCAGGGTGGGCCCGCCCACCATGAGGGTGTCCGCCGCGCAGCGGAAAAATCGTACCGCTGTCTCTCCCGAGGAGGCCACCCCCTTGTCCTGGAGGAAAAAGGCGGGCCCGGAGCGCTCTGCCCACGTCCCTCCCCGGTGAAACCCGCGCCATGTGCCCATACGTTCGGCAGGATAGTAATCATTGCCCACTATTCGGCAGGAGAGCTGGCTGTATCGGTGGGCAGTGGTGCCCCGGGTGGGATTGCTCGTCCCTGCCCAGTCCTGGAACCAACCCATAATATACCGGTCGCTGCCGCCGCCGTTGCCCCGCGCGTCGAAGATGAGCAGGGGGCTGTCGGCGTATTCTTTGCCGCACTCGGACAGGCGCTGGAGGGTCTCCTCGTTCGCGTCGGCGTTCTCCCCCTGGGCGCTCATGCTCCGGGAGGTGAGGATGGGGACACCCTCCCACTCCGATTCGGAGAAGGCCGGGGCATCGCCGCTGTTGCTTGTCCGCAGGGCCTTCCGCCACTTGAGGGGGTGGCCGTCCAGGGCGTCCGGCAGGTCGCTGCCGTCGTGGCTGAGGGCGGCGTACCAGTAGCAGATGCGGCCGTCCGGGCCGATGGTGGGCTTGATGTAATCGGGGGCTTCCGTGCCCTCCGGGCTGTCCAGGTAGAGGCCGGGCACATAGTACATATACTTGGCATGATCTGTCCGCATGGGATAACCCCCCAGGCTAAAATGCCCGTCCACCAGCACCGGGGCGAGGTGTCGGCAGAGGATGCCCATATCCCGGACAGAGGGTTTTTCAATGGCGGCCAGCTCCGCTTTCACCGCGTCCCGGATGGGGAGGAACACCTCGTCCCCGCCGAAGTAGTAATAGGCCCCGTAGGTGGTCTGGAGGAGGGTGAAGAAGGTATCCACGTCGGCCAACAGGTCGTCTTTTGTCAGGTTTTCCTCCGGATCGTGGGCGGTGGTGAGCAGCTCCATCTCCTCTTCGGTGAAGGTGTGGTTCTGCTCGTGGAAGTCCGGGGTGTATTCGGCAGGGAGCTCAATGGGCTCCTCCTGGCTGGCCGTCGCCCTCCGGGCGGCGTTCACCCCGTCCAGAAATTCGCGGAAGTCCACCGCCTTCGGGAGCGGGGCGGGCGTTGGCTCGGGGGTGGGTTCCGGCGCGGGGGTGGATGTGGCCGTGGGGTGGGAGGCGGCCGGGTTCACCTCTGCCGCCGGGGCGCAGCCCGCCAGCAGGGCCAGGGCCAGGAGCAGGGGCAGCAGTCTGCGTTTCAGCATGAGAATCACCTTTCTTTCATATTTTTTATGGGTTTTCCAGGGGTTTGAGGTTGGCCTTCCCTTTAAAACTTTTTTCCATAATATTATATGTTATATTGTATTATAGCAAGTTCTGTCGGAAAATGCAAGAGGAAAATTGGGCGCGGGATCAAAAAAAGCCCCCCGGAACTCCGGGGGGCTTCGCCTCATATGGGGTCTGCATTGTCAGGTGCGCCTGCTCACAACGGCTCCGCGCTTCTATCGGGGCCCCGCCGAAGCCCAGCGAAGCGGGTTCGGTGGGGAGAGGAGGGGCAGCAAAATGAGTGAGCTTCCACCACAGGTGGAAGTGAAGATATGAAGCTTGCCCCGACGATGTCACGCTGCGCAGGCGCCTGACCGCTCGGTCGCTTTCACTCCGATTCGGCCTGGTCTGCGGGGCGCTCCGCGCCCCTCCGCTCGTGTCTCGCCTTCGGCTCAGTCGGCGGTGGACGCTTGCCACCGGCAAGCACCGCCCTCACTCCGCTCCAAGCTCCCTCGCAGCCGCCTGCTCCGCGCTTCCTCCGTCCGCCCACAACGTGGAGAAATAGTCGTAGTACGGCATAAGGAAGGAGAAGCCCTCCACCAGCCGGTCCGCCAGGGCGGGGGTATAAATCAGCTCGCCCAGCGGCTCCTCGTGGCCCACGGACAGGGACTTCTTGTTGTACCACTCCGAGAGCCTGGGCTCGGCACAGGGCTTTTTCCGGCTGTACTCCGGGCCGTCCAGGGTGAACTCCCCCTGCTTCGCCAGCTTGTTTTGCAGCTTGAGCAGGGGTCTGGGGTCGCGGTCAATGCGGGCGCGGTGCTTCTCCATCACCGCCGCCTGGGCGCACCAGAAGCCCATCCCATAGCTCCAGCCCTCCGGGGCCAGCTCGAACCAGAACACCGGGTGGTCGCCCCCCGACTCGCTGCCAAAGCGGAACAGGGACAGCCACAGGTGGTCCTTATACGGGCCCCGGCCGAACAGCCGCCGGGCGTCCCGGTAGATGCGGGAGACCTTCAAATTCAGGCCGCTCTTTGGGAAGCGGTCCAGCAGGGCGCTTTGCACCTGCCCGCCCAGTTCCTTCATGGGGTTAAGGAAATAGGTCTGGTAGTCGGACTTGTGGGCCTCGAACCAGGGCCGCTCGTTGTTGAAGCGGATGCCCCACATGAAGTCCACCGTCTCCTGGGAAAACCCTTCAAACATGGCGCGTCACTCCCATCCGGACGGCTGGCCGCCGCCCCAGTCTCCGCCCTCCGGGCCCGGGCTGGGCTCCGCCGGGAGGTCCGGCGTGGGCAGGGGCAGCTCCACATACTGCGTGGGCGTGGGCGTGGGCTCGGGGGTCGGGTCCACCGGCAGCTCCGGGGTTGGTTCCGTCCAGGGCTCCTGGGTGGGGAGGGGCTCGGTGGGCACAGGCTCCTGGGTGGCGGGCGGGAGCGGCTCGGTGACCGCCGGACCCCAGGGGCCCTCGTCGGCGGGGTTGTAGAGGATCACCTTGTCCCGCTTGGCGTAGCGGCTGTGATTTTCAAAGGTGCGGGAGATCCGCTTGCCGCTGGCGTCGTACACACAGCGGTACACATCCACCTCATACCCGGTGTAGGGGGTGACATCCACCTTGGTGGTGCCCCGGGGGATGGTCTCGTCCGGCTTGTACACCGTGGTCCAGGGGGTGGTGGAGCGGGTGTAGCGCTCGGTCTCCACCTTGATTTCGTCCGGGTTGCTGCCGTAGAACTGCACGGTGAGCTTCTTGCCCGACATGGAGGCCATGATCTTGATGGGAAATCCGGTGTTGTTGCGGAACTTGAAGTCCAGGCTGGGGGCGTACACCGTGGCGTCCAGCCCGTTGGCGATATAGCCGGTGGCAAAGGCGTGGCACGCCCGCTTGACAATCTCCAGATTGGCGTACACTGCGCAGTAGTACAGGGAGGAAGACATCTGGCACACGCCTCCGCCCACCATGTCCACCGTCTGGCCGCCCTGGTAGCCGGTGCCCACATGGAAGCCGTGGGCCACGGAGATGGGGCTGACGGCGCCCAGGTAGGAGAACACCTCTCCGGGCTGGAGCACCTTCCCGTCGCAGAAGGAGGCCGCCAGGGCCACATTGTGGAACCGGTCGGCGGTGCCGCTGACCGTGGTGGTGACCGTGGCCAGCAGATCTTTGTAAAACAGGGCCTCGTCGGCGGAGGTCCCCGGCGGGGTGTACTCCAGGGGGATGGTGACCGGCTCGCCGGGAACGGCGCCCTCCAGGAGGGACTGGGCCTCCTCCGCGTTGACGGACAGGCCGATCACCGCCGGGGAGAGCTTCCCCTTCTCGTCCACTCCGGCGGGCTTGGGCTCCACGTATACCAGCTTGTTGAGCACCTCGCCGCTGAGCTCCGCGCTGGGAATGACCTCGGGCTCCACCGTCAGCTCCATGGCGCCCTGGGACAGCGCTTCCTCCGCGGCGGTGAGCAGGGCCTCCGCGTCCACCATCCGGCCGTCGGAGCCGGGAATCACGGTGACCGACTCCTCCCCCATCTCATAGGTGAAATCCTCCGGGGGCAGGTAGAGCTCGTTGGCGATGGAGCGCACCGCGTCCCTCGCCCGCTCCCTGCCCTCGTCGGTGAAGGCGGCGGCGGACAGGGGCAGGTCGTGGGGCTCTTCGGCCATGCCCAGCCACAGCGCCCCCAGCTTCCACAGGGGGGTGTTCTCCTTGGCGGAGAAGCCCACGTCCACGGCCCCCTCGGGGGAACAGGCCATCAGATCGCCGGACAGCTCCGTCTTTTTCCCGTCGCCATACAGCAGGGTGAGCTTGCGGCTGTCCAGCCGCTGGTCCATTTCCCGGGTGACCTCGGCCAGCGCCTCCTCCCGGCTGAGGCGGCCCAGGTCCACCGTGGCGCCCCTGTCGTCCCGGGCCACCGCGCCGGGCAGCAGCCGGCCGTTGTCCCGAACCCAGGTGCACAGCCCAAAATAGCCGGCCGTCAGCGCTACGGCCAGCGCGGCAAAGGCGAGGCCCACAATCAGTCCCGCCGGAATCTTTTTCTTGGGAGTGGAACCTTCCATGTGAAATAAACCTCCTGCGAACACAAGTAAGAGTATTGTACCACATCCGGCCGGCCCGGGCAAGAAAAAGTGTGTGGAAAAAGATTACAATCCGGTATCAGTTCCGGCGGATCGGGGCAGATTCCCGCAAAAAGCCGCCCGCCGCATAAGCGGCGGGCGGCTCTGGCGGACGCACCTCAGGCCTTGTGGCTCTCCACAATGGCGCCGGAACGGAAGGCGGCCACCAGGTCGATGAGCTCGTCAATCTGCCCTTGGAGCTTCCGGCCAATGTCCGTCTGGAGGATCATGGCCCGGCTCTCCAGCCGTTCGAACACCTGGGTGGTGGAGGCGATGTCGTAGTTCTTGCGGATGGCGGCGGCCCTGCCCACAAAGGGTTCGTGGGCCACCAGCCGGAAGCAGGAGGAGTTGTAGATCAGGGTGTACCCGGCGATGCCGGTGGTCTTCTGATAGGCCTTGCAGAACCCGCCGTCGATGACCACCAGCCGGCCGCCCCCCTTCACCGGGCTCTCCCCCTTCTTGGACTTGACGGGGACGTGGCCGTTGATGATGTGGCAGTGGGGACCCTCCAGGCCGAACTCCTTCAAAATGCCCTCGCACACTGCGGGGTCGTTGTACAGGGTGTAGTAGGCGTTTTTCGGCTCGGCATGGGTGGAGGCGTCGGCGATGAACCGGCGCTCGAAGGTGGTCATCCGGTCCCGGCCGAAAATGGGGGAGTTGCGCCCCGCCCACAGCCACCACAGGAAGTCCATCCCCTGCTGGCGCTCCGGGGAGCCGGGCCTGTTGTAGTAGGCCCGGCGGGCCACCCGGTCGGCGTAGTCCAGGAACCTCTTGCCGCTCAGCCCGTCGCAGCCGTGGCCGATGGAGAACTCCATGAACGAGCCGTCCTCCCGCATGGGGATGCAGCCGTGGAAGAGGAGGTTGCCGTTGCAGATGCGGTACAGGCTGCCCTTGGAGTAGAGGAAGCGGACATGGCGCTGAAGCTTCTCGCTGTGGCGGAAGGACCGGGTGAGGGTGTTGATGAGGGCGTCCTCCTCCGGGGTGAGGGCATAGGGGTCCGCCGGGTCCACGGTGGGAAAGTCGGTGTCCAGCATGGGGTAGCTCACGCCGCCGATGGACACGGTCTTGTTCCCATAGTCGATCTTGTCCAGCAGCAGCCGGTCGTCCATGCCGAAGGAGGGGTTGCGCTTGATCTTCTGCCCCTCCAGCTTGAACAGGATCATGGAGATGGCCTTGTTCATCCGGGCGCACAGCAGCTTGTCCCGGTCGGTGACGCTGTCCTCGTCCTCCTTGGTGATCTTCACCTCGAAGCAGCTGATGTCGCGCTTGCGGTAAAACTCGTCGGCAAACACGGACAGGGGCCGCAGGGAAATGCCGTAGCCCGTCTCAATGACCTCCAGGTTGTTGTAGCGCAGGGAGTTGGCCAGCACGGTGGCCACCAGGGTGCGGGAGCCGGAGGCCGCCCCCATCCAGAGGATGTCGTGGTTGCCCCACTGGATATCCACGCTGTGGTATTTCATCAGGCTGTCCATGATGATGTCGGCCCCGGGGCCCCGGTCGAAGATATCCCCCACCAGGTGGAGGTGGTCCACCGCCAGGCGCTTGATGAGCTCGCACAGCTGGATGAGGAAATTGGACGCCCGGTCCAGGTCGATGATGGTATTGATGATGTTTTCGTAATAGTCCCGCTTGTCCGCCTCGTTCTTTTCGTAATGGGTGTGGATCAGCTCGTCCAGGATATAGGTGTACTCCGGGGGCATGGCCTTGCGGACCTTGGAGCGGGTGTACTTGGCGCTCACCAGGCAGCACAGGTCGATGAGCCGGTGGAAGGTGATCCGGTACCATTCCCGCATATCCTCCGTCTCCCGCTCGATCTCCTCCAGCTTCTCCTCGGGGTAGTAGATGAGGGTGGCCAGCTGGTCCCGGTCCGCCCGGGGCACGGTGGAGCCCAGCAGCTCGTCGATCTTCACCCGCACCACGCCGGAGGCGGAGTTGAGGATATGCTGAAAGGCCTCAAACTCCCCGTGGACATCGCTCAGGAAGTGCTCGGTGCCCTTGGGCAGGTTCTGGATGGCCCGCAGGTTGATGATCTCGGTACAGGCGGACTGGACGTTGGGATACTGCCGGGACAGCAGCTTCAGGTACTCCAGCCGCTGGGGGGAAAACGTGACGGCAGGCTTCATGGGGCGTCCTCCTTTTGATGGATATTTTTGTCTGGCCCTATTATGCCATAGACCGGCTCAAAAGAAAAGAGGGAAAGCGCAAAAACGGAAAAATCTCCGTTTTTGCGCCCCCGTTTTCGTTAAAACAATATCAAATTTCGCGTCTGCCCTCCAGCGCCCGCATTAAAGTGGCGTCGTCGGCAAACTCTAAGTGGCTGCCCACCGGGATGCCGTAGGCCAGCCGGGTGGTGCGCACCCCGAAGGGCTTGAGCAGCCGGGACAGGTACATGGCGGTGGTCTCCCCCTCGGTGTCCGGGTTGGTGGCCATGATAACCTCCTCGATCCCCCCGGCGGACACCCGCTCCACCAGCTGGGCGATGCGCAGGTCGTCGGGGCCCACATGGTTCATGGGGGAGATCACCCCGTGGAGCACATGGTACACCCCCCGGTACTCCCGGGAGCGCTCCATGGCCACCACGTCCTTGGGGTCGGCCACCACGCACACCACGCTGTGGTCCCGCTTGGAGGAGGCGCAGATGGCGCACGCCCCGTCCCCGTCGGTGAGGTTCTGGCAGGCGGGGCAGCAGCCGATGGAGGTTTTCGCGTCCAGCAGGGCGGCGGCGAAGTCCTGGGCGGCCTGCTCCGGCTGGTCCAGGATGTAGAAGGCCAGGCGCTGGGCGCTCTTGCGGCCCACGCCGGGGAGCTTGGCGAACTGCTCCACTAAGTTTTCCAGGGCGGCGGGGAAATAGTCCATGGGAAATCCTCCAAAGCAAACATCATTGTAAAATCAGCCGCGCCCGTCTGGGAACGCGCCGGCCAGCCGCCGGGACAGCTCGGCCAACGCCGGGGGAAAGTCGGCCTCGTAGTCGTACCAGAGCACCTCGTCCCGGTTGGCACACACCAGCGGGACAAAGGCGGCAAACAGGCTCATGAACCCGCCGGGGCAGGCCTCCGTCAGCGGCTTTCCGTCCCGGAGGACCAGCAGTTCAAAGGTGCTGAGATAATACCGGGGCACCTTTTTCAGCTCCACCAGCCGGATAAGGGTGCTGGGGCCGACGCGGGCGCTTCTGGTCTGCCGCAGCCCCGCCTGAAAGCTGAGGCCGGGAATGGCAGGCAGAGCGAAAGCATCCTGAATCTGCCGGGTCAGCGTTTGGACGGCCTGTTCCTCGTAGGTCAGGATTCGCTCCAGCAGGCCGCTGTCCGACCGCTGTTCCTTCAACCGATAGGTCATTCCCCTACCTCCGCAGGGCCTCAATGGCCTTTGCCGGATCGTCCGCACCGTACACCGCACTGCCCGCCACCAGCACCGTGGCCCCGGCTTCTATGACCAGGGGGGCGGTTCTGGCATTGACGCCGCCGTCCACCTCCAGCTCACAGGCGGGGTTGTACCGGTCGATCAGGGCCCGCACCTCCCGGATGGTGTCCAGCTGCCCTTCCATGAATTTCTGCCCGCCAAACCCCGGCTCCACCGTCATCACCAGCACCATGTCCAGCTCCTCAATGTAGGGCAGAATGGCTTTTGCGGAGGTGATGGGCCGCAGGGCCACGGCTTTCTTCACCCCGTTGGCTGCCATGGCCCGCAGGGCGTCCGCGATGCGGGTGGGGTGGTCGGCCTCCAGGTGGACGGACAGCAGGTCCGCCCCCGCTTTGCAGAAGGCGTCGATATACCGGGCGGGCTTGTCAATCATCAAGTGGACATCCAGGAACATATCCGTGTGTTTTCGGATGGAGGCCACCACCGGCACGCCCACGGTGAGGTTGGGGACAAACATCCCGTCCATCACATCCACGTGGAGCCAGTCCGCGGCGGACACCCGGCCTATGTCCCGCTCCAGATTGCAAAAATCCGCCGAGAGAATGGAAGGAGCCACTTTGACCATGTTTTTTCCCCGCTTTCTTCAATATCCCTCCGGGGGACGGGCCGTCCTCCCCGCCGGGGCTCGGCGCACCCGCCGCCGGAGCGCATAGGATGGAACACGCGGAGGTCGCTGCCCACGGCGGCCGGGCGGCTCCCCATGTCCCCGCTCGCGCCCGGCTGTTTCGCAGGGCGGCGCGCCGCACCTGAATACCCCCCGCCGCCGCAATATGTGGCGGCGGGGGGAGCTGCTTTACCCCGTGATGGTGCCGCTGGCGGCCACCTCCCTGACCTGGTAGCCCTCCCGCTTCAGCGCGTCCAGAATCTCCGCCTTGTGGCCCAGGCCGAAGGCCTCCAGCGTGACCTTCAGCTCCACCCCCGCCTGACGGTTGATATTGACAAACTGGTTGTGGTCCAGCTTGATGATGTTGCCGCTGAGCCCCGCCACCAGGTCGGCGATGCGCAGCAATTCGCCGGGCCGGTCGGGCAGCTGCACCGAGAAGGTGAAAATGCGCCCCCGGTTGATGAGCCCGTGCTGCACCAGGGAGGAGATGGTGATCACGTCCATGTTGCCTCCGGACAGCACGCTCACCACGTTCTGGCCCGGGCAGTCCAGGTGCCTCAGGGCGGCGATGGTGAGCAGCCCCGCGTTCTCCACCACCATCTTGTGCTTTTCCATCACATCCAGGAAAGCGTCCACCAGCTCGTCGTCGTCGATGGTGAGGATGCCGTCCAGGTTCTTTTGAATATAGGGGAACACCTGATCCCCGGGGGTTTTCACCGCCACGCCGTCGGCGATGGTGGTGACCCTGTCCAGCGTCACCACATGGCCCGCCTCCAGGCTTGCCTTCATGGACGCCGCCCCGGAGGGCTCCACGCCGATGACCTTGACGGAGGGGTTGAGCAGCTTGGCCAGGGTGGACACCCCCGCCGCCAGACCGCCGCCCCCCACGGGCACCAGGATCACGTCCACATCGGGCAGGTCCTTGAAAATCTCGTAGGCGATGGTGCCCTGGCCGGTGGAGACGGTCAGGTCATTGAAGGGGTGGACGTAGGTGAGGCCCTCCTCTTCGCTGAGCTTCGCGGCCAGCGCCGCCGCGTCGTCAAAGGTCTCACCGTGGAGCACCACCTTTGCCCCGTAGTCCTTGGTGCTGTTCACCTTCACCAGGGGGGTGGTGGTGGGCATGACGATGGTGGCGGCCACCCCCGCCGCCTGGGCGGCGTAGGCCACCCCCTGGGCGTGGTTGCCCGCCGAGGCCGTCACCAGCCCCCGCTCCTTCTCCGCCTCGGTGAGGGTGGAGCACTTGAAGTAGGCCCCCCGGATCTTGTACGCCCCGGTGACCTGCATATTCTCCGGCTTGATGTACACCTGGCAGCCGGCGGCCCTGGTGAAAAAGGGGCTGTACATCAGGTCGGTGCGGTGAAGCACGCCGTCCAGCACCCTGCGCGCCGCCTTGAAATCGTCTAACGTCATCATGTGGAAGGACTCCCTTGGCATATTCAAAATGGATTGACCTATTTTACATGAAGAAATTGTTAAAGTCAACCGCCCCGGCCCCCTTCTTCTTGACAGGGGAGGGCGGGGAGGAGTAAAATGTAAGCCGATACTTTGAATTGTGGAGAGGAGCGACGGCCATGGCCTATGTGAAAAAGCGCAGCGTTCTGCCCGTCTACTTCATCGGCGGGACATGGCTGCTGTGGGCGCTGTTCCTGCCGCTGTACCGCCCAACCCATTATATCATGGCCGCCCTGGCCTCCTTCATCGCCTACAACCTGGGCAAGATGCTCTTCCCCGACCGGGGCTATGAGCTGAGCGGCGGGTCTGTCCCCGGCCCCGCCCAGGCCGCCCCCAGGCCGGAGGCCAAGCCCCAGTCCACCGGGAACCCGGAGATCGACGCCCTGCTGGAGGAGCGGGGCCGGGCGGTGTCCGAAATGCGACGGCTCAACGACTCCATCAAAGACGAGAAAATTTCCGCCCAGATCACCCACCTGGAATCCACCACCGGCAAGATCATCGACGCCGTGGTGGAAAAGCCCGTCAAGCTGCCCCAGATCCGCAAGTTCATGAACTACTACCTGCCCACCACCCTGAAGCTGCTCAACGCCTATGACCGCATGGATTCCACCGGCGTGTCCGGCGCCAACATCGACGGCACGAAAAACAAAATTGAGGATATGCTGGACACCATCTGCGTGGCCTTCACCCGCCAGCTGGACGCGCTGTACGGCGAGGAGGCCCTGGACATCTCCGCCGACATCACCGTCATGGAGCAGATGCTGGCCCAGGAGGGGCTGGGCGGCATGACCCTGGGCGGCTCGTGAGGGGTCCGTCATGGAAAAAAAGATTACCAAAAAAGGCTACCGGGTGCTGGCCATCGTCTGGACCCTGGCCTCTGCCTCTATCGCGGTGGCGTTTGTGCGGCGGCTGTCCGCCGGGTTCAGCCTGCCCCTGCTGCTGCTTTTGGCGCTGAGCATCCTCACCGCCGCCAGCTTCTGGAAAAGCTTCCGCAGAACCGAGTCCGGAACTTCGTCCGACCCCTTTGCCCATCCGCCCCGGTTTTCCAGCAACCCGGTGCTGTTTCCCGACGACCCAGTCCAATCTAAAAATTCGGAGGAGAATAACCCATGAGTGACGAGCTGAACACAATGCCCGAGCTGACCTTAGACCCCACCGGCGCCGCCGCGGCCCAGGCCGCCGCCGAAGCTGCGGCCCCCGCCGCCCCCGAGGCGCCGTCCCTTACCCTGGAAAACGCCATCACCCCCGACGACGCAGCGGCGGTCCAGGCCGCCCGGGACGCCCAGGCCGTCCAGCTGGACGAGAGCCAGCTCAGCGAGGCGGAGCGCAAGGTGGTCAACGACTTTGCCGAGAAGATCGACATATCCGACTCCACCCAGGTGCTCCAGTACGGCGCGGCGGCCCAGAAGAACATCGCGGGCTTCTCGGAAAACGCCCTCAATAACGTGCGCACCAAGGATCTGGGCGAGGTGGGCGAGGCGCTGTCCTCCCTGGTGGTGGAGCTCAAGACCTTCGGCCAGCCGGAGAAGAAGGGCATCGCCGGGTTCTTCCAGAAGAAAAAAAACGAGCTCACCGCCATGAAGGCCAGCTACGACAAGGCGGAGGTCAACGTGGACAAGATCGCCTCCATCCTGGAGGGGCACCAGGTCACGCTGATGAAAGACATCGCCATGCTGGACCAGATGTACGACTTGAACACCAAGTATTACAAGGAGCTGACCATGTATATCCTGGCGGGCAAGAAGGCGCTGATGAAGGCCCGGGGCGAGACCCTGGAGGAGCTGCGCAGAAAGGCCGCCGAGACCGGCGCCCAGGAGGACGCCCAGAAGTACAACGACTACGCCAACCTGTGCAGCCGGTTCGAGAAGAAGCTCCACGACCTGGAGCTGACCCGGATGATCTCCATCCAGATGGGCCCCCAGACCCGGCTGATCCAGAATAACGACACCCTGATGCTGGAGAAGATTCAGTCCTCCCTGGTGAACACCATCCCCCTGTGGAAGAGCCAGATGGTGCTGGCCCTGGGGCTGGAGCACTCCCGTCAGGCCACCGCCGCCCAGTCCGCCGTCACCAACATGACCAACGACCTGCTGCGCAAGAACGCGGAGATGCTCAAGATGGGCACCATCGAGACCGCCAAGGAGGCGGAGCGCTCCGTGGTGGATATCGAGACCTTGCAGCACACCAACCAGCAGCTCATCTCCACTCTCGACGAGGTGATGCAGATTCAGAAGGACGGCGCCCAGAAGCGCAAGGAGGCCGAGCTGGAGCTGGGCCGCATCGAGGGCGAGCTGAAGCAGAAGCTGCTGGAGCTGCGGGGGTAAGCGCGACGATAGCCGCGCAGGGGAGCTTGGAGCGGAGCGAAGGCAAAAACCCGAGACCCACGTAGTGGGACTGGGTTTTGCCTGAGTCGCAGCGAAAGCGACCCGGCCGCGCGGCCAATCGGAGCGTGATAACGCCGCAATCCGGCTATGCACCCAATCCGAGCGCAATCACATTGCAGTAGAAAGGATTTCCCATGAGAGGTATTCTGATTTTTGTCCTGTGCATCGCGGCGGTGGGGGCTGCGATGGGTGGCGTTGCCGCTGGAGTGAAAAACAAGCGGGTGAACATCTTCAAAACCCAGGCGGGGGCGTGGCTGTTCACCATCGTCATGGTCATCGCCGCCATCGGCATCGGCTATGCCAGGGCCCCGGTCAATGGCCCGGTGCCCGAGCCAGGGCTCCAGCAGGGGCCGGGGGCATACCCTTCCTACGTGTGGGACAACGCCGGCGTGCTGTCCACCCAGACCGAGCGGGCGCTGTATGAGCGCAACCTGCGGCTGTACGACCGCTATCAGGTCACCGTGGCGGTGGTCACCTGCAATTACGGCGGGGACGATCTGTATAACTACGCCCTCCAGTGCGCCGGGGACATGGGGCTGGGCGGCTATGACTTCATTGTGGCCCTGGACATCGCGGGCGAGAACTACTGGCTGGTGCAGGGCAATGACATCCGCCGGGACTTCACCGACCAGGACTGCTCCGATTACGCCTACGACTATATGGAGCGCAGCTTCGCCCGCGGGGACTATGACGATGCGGTGCTGGAGCTCACCAAGGCGCTGGAGGACTGGTATGGCAGCTACTTTGACTGACCCCGGAAAGGAGGCGGCTTGATGGACGGTTTTTCTGATCTGATCGCCATCCTCGTGCTGGCGGTGATCCTGCTGCTGGTGATGGAGGGCTCCCACCGGCGGCGCTGGCGCAGCGGGTGGTATGGGCCCACTTATGTGTACCGGCCCTTTTACCTGTTCCCACCCAGGCCGCCCAGGCCCCGACCGCCCAGGCCGCCCCATAGGCCGGGCCCCGGATTCGGCATGGGCTTTGGCCCCGGCCCCCGGCCTGGCGCGGGCCCGCGCCCCGGCGGTCCCTTCGGCGGCGGGCGGCCCAATCCCGGTCCCCGGCCCGGCGGCTCCTTCGGCGGGGGCCGTCCCATGGGCGGCGGACGCCCGGGCGGTTCCTTTGGCAGCCGTCCCGGCGGCTCCTTCGGGGGAGGGCGCTCCTTCGGGGGCGGCGGGCGTCCCGGCGGCTCCTTTGGCGGGGGCCGCTCCTTCGGCGGAGGAGGGCGCCCCGGCGGCGGCTCCTTCGGCGGCGGGCGGGGCGGCGGCCGCCGGTAGGCCGCGCTTCACAGGGCTCCTTGTACACGGTATCACAAACGCGGGCAGACGGCGGACCGTCTGCCCGCGTTTTTCCGTTTTCTCCAAAATTCGGCCCGGGTGCGACGTTTTTTCCACCACTTTAGAGAAATTGAAAAAAAGCTGGGAAATCCCAGCCAAGGTATGATACAATAGGCCCGCTTGTGTGTATTCAAAAAACAGGGCGGGAATATCCGGGGCCGTTTTCAGCGGCGCGGGCTTCGCGCCGACGGCGGCGGGCCGCGCCCGCAGGGAGGAGAACCAAGCGCATGGGTATTGCGGACATCATTTCACTGCTGGGCGGCCTGGCCTTTTTCCTCTTCGGCATGACCCTTCTGGGGGATGGGCTGAAACGGGTGGCCGGCAGCAGGCTGGAAACCATCCTGGGCAAGCTCACCTCCAACCCCGTCAAAGGGGTGCTGCTGGGCGCGCTGGTGACGGCGGTGATCCAGTCCTCCTCCGCCACCACCGTCATGGTGGTGGGTTTCGTCAACTCGGGGCTGATGCAGCTGGGCAGCGCCGTGGGCATCGTCATGGGGGCCAACATCGGCACCACCGCCACCGGCTGGGTGCTCACCCTGGCCGGCGTGTCCGGGGAGGGCGGCTTTTCCTCCGCCACGGTGTTCGCCTTCATCGCCTTTGCCGGTATTATCCTGTATTTCTTCTGCCGCAGGCAGGGGCAGAAAAACGTGGGCCTGATTCTGCTGGCCTTTTCCGTGCTCATGAGCGGGATGCAGACCATGAGCTCCGCCATGGACCCCCTGAAGTCCAACGAGGCCTTTTTGCAGTTTATCTCCGCCGCCTCCCACCCGGCGGTGTCCCTGCTCATCGGCATCTTGGTGACGGCGGTGATCCAGTCCTCCTCCGCCTCCATCGGCATTTTGCAGGCCCTGTCCGCCACCGGAGCCATCACCTATGAGGTGGCCGTCCCCATGGTGCTGGGTATGTGCATCGGCGCGTGCGTGCCGGTGCTGCTGTCCGCCATCGGGGCCAACGCCAACGGCAAGCGCACCGCCGTGATCTACCTCTACTTCAACATCGTGGGCTCCGTCCTGTTCATGCTCCCCTTCTACCTCATCCACGCGTTCGTGGAAATGCCCTTCATGGCCGCGCCCGCCACCGCCTTCGGCATCGCCGTGTTCAACACCGTGTTCAAGGTCGCCGCCACCCTGGTGCAGCTGCCCGTCACCGGGCTGCTGGTGAAGCTGGCCTGCGCCACCATTAAAGAGGAACGGGGCGAGGAGGACGAAGCGGATCAGGAAAACCTTCTGGACGAGCGCTTTCTGGACTACCCGCCCCTGGCCCTGGAACAGAGCGGTCGCACCATGGAGCGCATGGCCGCCGCCGCGTTCAAAAACCTCGACCGCTCCATCGACCTGCTCTCCCAGTTCGGCAGGGAGAAGTTTGACAAGATCATGAGCCGGGAAAACGTGGTGGACCGCTATGAGGACCGGCTGGGCAACTACCTGTTCCACCTGAACAGCCGGGACCTGAACGAGCGGGAAACCCTGCTCAGCTCCCATTACCTCCACTGCCTCACCGACCTGGAGCGAATCTCGGACCATGCGGTGAATCTGGCCGAGCTGGCCCTGGAGATGGACGAGAAGGGGCTCGCCTTCTCCCCCGACGGGCTGGAGGACGTATCCCGGGCGGGCGGCGCGGTGCGGGAGATCGTCTCCCTGGCCCAGCAGTCCCTGGCCCATGCTGACATGGCGGTGGCCCGGCAGGTGGAGCCGCTGGAGGAGGTCATCAGCACCATGCTGGAACGGATGAAGCTGCGCCATATCCGCCGCCTGCAAAACGGGGCCTGCACCCTGGAGCTGGGCTTTATCCTCAACGACTGCGTCAACAACTTCGAGCGCGTGGCCGCCCACTGCTCCAACGTGGCCCTGGCGGTGCTGGAGCTGCGCTACGCCGACCTGCAGTTCCACGACTACGCCCGGGGGGTGCGCCAGGGCGACCAGCCGGAGTTCCGCCGGTGGCTGGCGTTTTACCAGGGCAAGTACCTCGACCCCATCCCCGCTGAAAAACCGTAGCTCCCCTGCCCGGGCCTCTGGCCCGGGCTTTTTTCCGCCCTTCCGTCGGCCCTGCGCGGACAAAAGGACGGCGCGGCTGCCGCCGCGCCGTCCCTCTGTCTCATTTGCGTCTCCGGGCCCTCCGGCCCGCGAAGCTCCCGGGGCCTTCTTCCGTCATTCGTCCACGTCGAAGGGCGGCGCCTCCCGCCCCTGGGGCATGGCGTCCCCCTCAAAGGGGAGCTCCTCGGGCACGGCCGGGGTCATGTTCTGGCGGTACTGCATCTCCGCCCACTGCTCCTTGGTGATGAGCAGCTGCCGGGGCTTGGAGCCCTCGAAGGGCCCCACCACGCCCTTCTCCTCCATCTGGTCCACCAGCCGGGCGGCCCGGCCGTAGCCCAGCTTCAGCCGCCGCTGGAGCATGGATACCGACGCCTGACCCACCTCCATCACCACGTCGATGGCGGCGGGGAGCAGCTCGTCGTAGTCCTCCCCGCCCCCGGAGGATGGGTCGGCCCCGCCCACGCCCTTGGCGGCCTTGTCCTTTTCCTCGGCGTGCTTTTCGATCTCGTGCATCACCTGCTCGTCGTACTGGGCGGTGGCGCCCTCCTTGATGAAGTCCACCACGTTGGCCACCTCCTCCTCGGTGATGAAGCAGCCCTGCACCCGCAGCTTGTCCTGGCCCAAAGGGGCGTAGAGCATATCGCCCTTGCCCACCAGCTTTTCCGCGCCGGTGGTGTCCAGGATGATGCGGGACTCCAGGCTGGACGCCACGGCGAAGGCGATGCGGCTGGGGATATTGGCCTTCATCAGGCCGGTGATCACGTCGGCCCGGGGGCTCTGGGTGGCGATGACCAGGTGCATCCCGGAGGCGCGGCCCATCTGGGCCACCCGGCAGATGGACTCCTCCACCTCCTTGGCGGCCACCAGCATCAGGTCGGCCAGCTCGTCGATGACCACCACGATCTGGGGCATGGGCTCCAGGTCGTCCCGTTTTTGGGCGTGGTTGTTGTAGGAGGCCAGGTCCTTGGCCCCCACCTCGGAGAACTTCTGGTAGCGCTTCATCATCTCGCTCACCGCCCATTGCAGGGCCCCCGCCGCCTTTTTCGGGTCGGTGACCACCGGGATGAGCAGGTGGGGGATGCCGTTGTAGACGCTGAGCTCCACCATCTTGGGGTCCACCATGATGAGGCGGACCTCCTCCGGCGAGGCCTTGTACAGCAGAGAGATGATAAGGGAGTTGGTGCACACTGATTTGCCCGAGCCGGTGGTGCCCGCGATGAGCATATGGGGCAGGCGGGCGATGTTGCCCACGATGGGGCTGCCGCTGATGTCCTTGCCCACGGCGAAGGACACCTTGGAGGGGCTGTCGGTGAACGCCCTGGAGCCCAGCACATCCCGGATGCACACGGGGCTGACCTGCCGGTTGGGCACCTCGATGCCCACAGTGGAGATCTTGTCCGGGATGGGGGCCACCCGGACGGCGGACGCCCCCAGGGCCAGGGCGATGTCGCCGGACAGGTTGGTGATCTTGTTGAGCTTGACGCCCTGGTCCAGCTCCAGCTCATACCGGGTGACGGCGGGGCCGCGGATCACGTTGACGATACGGGCGCTCACCCCGAAGGACTGCAGCGCGTCCTGGAGGCGCTGCTGGTTGGCGTGGAGCTCGTCCTCCGCCGCCGACGCGCCGCCACCTCTCCCCTCGTTGAGCAGGGTGATGGGGGGATAGCGGTAGGCCGGGCCGTCCTGCTCCATGCCCGCCTCGATCTCCCGGGCCATCTCCTCCCGGACCTGGGCCTGCTCCTCCTCCCTGGACAGCTTCGGGGGGGCTGGCTCCCGGATGACGGGGGGAGGCACCGGGTCCTCCGGGGCAGGGGCGGGGGGTACGCCGTCCCGGATGGGGGTGGGCGCGGGGGGCGGCAGCTCATCCGCCGCCGCGGGGGGCGGGGTGGCCGAGCCTGGCTTCGGGGTGCGGGAGGGCTCCTTCATGGGGCGCAGCTCAGGCACGTCCTCGTACTCCGGCGGCTCCTCCTCCAGCGCGGGCTTGTCCCCCTTCTGGCCGGGGAAGGCCACCCCCGCCACCTTGTCAAACAGGGACTTCCTGCGCACCGTGGTCACCGGGGTGGTGGGCTGCTTGGCCAGCAGGGGGCCGTCGTCCACCGGGATGTCAATGGCCCCCCTGCGCTTGGGCTGGGGGGGAGCGGCCTCCGCCTCCCGGCGGGCCGGCTTCTGGGGCCGCTCCCGCTCGGGGTAGTCCTCCGGGTCATATTCCGGGCGGCGCTCCCGCTGCTCCCGGAGGTAGTCCAGAATGTCGGACGGGGTGAGGCGCAGGGCGCACAGCGCCGCCGCCGCGGTGAGCAGCAGCAGGATCACCACCGCCCCCACCTTGGTGAAGGCAAAGCGGAACGCCATGGCCAGCAGTCCGCTGACCACGCCGCCGGAGGCGATGGCTTTGCCGTCCGCCCACAGCTGCCCGAACAAGGCCATTCCCCACTCGTACTCCGTTTTGCACAGCAGCAGGTGCATCACCGCGCCGGCGAGCACCGGCAGGGACAGCGTCCCCGCCACCCGCAGCCGGACGGGGCGGCCCCGGTGGAACATCAATATGCCCGCCGCCATGAGCAGCATGGGCGGGGCAATATAAAAGCCGTAGCCGCACAGGCCCTTGAGCAGGTCGCAGAACAGGGCCACCACCGCCCCCTCGCCGGTGTCGAAATAGCCGATGGCCCCGAACAGGGCCAGCAAAAAGCAGGCCGCGCCCCCCACCTCCCGGCGGTAGGGCTTTTTCGGCGGGGCGGACTTGCGGGATGTGGAGCGGCTGCCGCCCTGGGTCCTGGTCCTGGGCTTGGCCTGGGCCCGGCTGCCGCCGCTTTTGGGGCTGCTGGAGGCGGCGCGCCCCCTGGAGCCGCCGCCTGTGTTGGATGATGAGGTTTTCTTTTGTGTGGATGCCATTCAGGAATCCTCCTGTCTTTTTATGCCCCGGGGACGGGGCCGGTGAAGAAAAAGCTGGCGATGAGGGCGGCGCCGCCCACAATCCAGCAGTAGTAGGCGAACCTGCCGAACCTGCCCTTGTCCGCCAGCAGCTTCACCAGCGAGATGGAGAAGTATCCCACCACCCCGGCGATGACCATGCCGGTCAGGTACATGGGCAGCAGCTTCACGTCCACGCCGCCCGCGCCCGCCACCTTGACCACCTTCAGCAGGGTGGCGCCCAGCACCGCGGGCAGGGACAGCAGGAAGGAAAAGCGCACAGCGAAGTTCCGCTCAAACCCCAGGGCCATGCCGGCGGAGATGGTGGTGCCCGAGCGGGACAGGCCGGGGACGGTGGCCATGCCCTGGGCCAGCCCCACCAGCAGCACGTCCTTCACCGTGGCGGTGCGGGCGGTCTTTCTGCCGCCGCCGTAATGGTCGGACAGGAACAGGATGCACCCGGTGAGCAGCAGCATCAGGGACACAAACATGGGATTGGCCCCCATGGCCTCCACCATGTCCTCAATGGGCAGCACCAGAAACAGGGGCAGCGTGCCCAGAATCAGCAGCAGGATCATCCGCCGGGCCTCCGGCGGGCTGCCCCGCTCCCCGCCGCCCTTCCCGGTGCACAGGGCGGAGACCCAGCGGAAGAACTCCAGAACCATGTCCGCGATGTCCTTCCGGTACGCCACGCACACCGCGATCAGCGTGGCGAAGTGGAGCAGGATGTTATACAGCTGATCCGGCTCCGGCATGCCAAAGAAATGCTGCAGCAGGGACAGGTGCCCCGAACTGGAGATGGGCAGAAACTCCGCCACGCCCTGCACCACGCCCAGCACAACCGCCATCCAGAATTTCAAGTTTGTTCACCTCATTCAGCGCCGCCGGAGCGGCAAGCCATAGATCCACGATCCGGTCAGTATACTATATTATCACACCCCGGCTGAAAATTCCAGTGCCAAATCGAAAATCCGTTCCCCGCTTGACACCCATTGGGGGCTGTGATAATATACTGGGACAGGATGCAAAACTGAACATCGCGATGAACGCGGGGAGTAGTCGGAAGGGAAACCGCCAGAGAGGGGCCGCCCAGGCTGGAAGCGGCCCCCGGGGAAGCTTTGGATGAAATGCACGCGGGAGCGAGGGGGACCTGGACGCCCTCCGTTCAGGAAGGGCGGATTCAACCGCAGGAGCGCCGCAGGCGCATTGAATCCGTGCTTCCTCATGGCCACGTCACGGCCGAAAGCGACAAACGAGAGTGGAACCGCGGCAACGCCGCCTCTCATGCCCGGATAGGGCATGGGATTTTTTATTTTTTAAGGAGGAACCTTTTTTATGACCCGATTGGGCGAGACGCTGCGGGCCTATCAGGCCCGGGACCCGGCGGCCCGGAGCCGGCTGGAGATTTTCCTGCTGTACCCCGGGGTCCACGCCACCATTTACCATCGGATCGCGCATTTCCTGTACTGCCACAGGCTGAAATTTCTGGCCCGGTGCGTGTCCCAGTGGAGCCGGTGCTGGACGGGCATCGAAATCCACCCCGGCGCCAGAATCGGCCGCCGGCTGGTGATTGACCACGGCATGGGCATCGTCATCGGCGAGACTGCCGAGGTGGGGGACGACTGCCTCATCTACCACGGCGTCACCCTGGGGGGCACCGGCAAGGACCAGGGCAAACGCCACCCCACCATCGGCAACAACGTGCTCATCTCCACCGGGGCCAAGGTGCTTGGCCCCTTCAAGGTGGGGGACAACGCCCGCATCGCCGCCAACGCGGTGGTGCTCAGCGAGGTGCCCGCCGACGCCACCGCCGTGGGCATCCCCGCCCAGGTGGTGCGCATCGCAGGCCGTTCCACCCACTACGCCGACGAGGTGGACCAGACCAGCGTGAAAAACCCCACGCTGGAAAAGCTGGCGGCGCTGTCCGACCGGGTGGAGGCGCTGGAGAAGCTGCTGGATCAGCAGTACCAGGGCTGAGGCCCCGCTTTACCAAGGAGGAATACCATGCGATTCGACCAGCTGCACCACATCGCCATCATCGCGTCCGATTACCGGGAGGCCAAGGCGTTTTACGTGGACGCCCTGGGCTTCCCCGTCCTGCGGGAACACTACCGGGAGGAGCGGGGGGACTGGAAGATTGACCTGAGCTTCGGGGAGGGGGAGCTGGAACTGTTCGTCATCCCCAGCGCCCGCCCCGGCCCAGCTATCCGGAGGCCCGGGGTCTGCGTCACCTGGCCTTCCGGGTGGACGACATTGAGGCCGCCGTCCGGGAGCTGGAGGGACGGGGCATCCAATGCGAGCCCGTACGGACCGACCCCTGCGGCGGGCGGTTCACCTTCTTCCACGACCCCGACGGCCTGCCCCTGGAGCTCCACGAATGAAACCATAAGGAGGGTTATCAATATGTATCTCTACAATTCCGCCACCCATAAGAAGGAAGCGTTCCAGACCCACACCCCCGGCCGGGTGGAGATGTACACCTGCGGCCCCACCGTCTACCACTTCGCCCACATCGGCAACCTGCGCTCCTACATCATGGAGGACGTGCTGGAGAAGTTCCTGCGCTACGAGGGCTACGACGTGAACCGGGTGATGAACATCACGGACGTAGGCCATCTGGCCTCCGACGCGGACACCGGCGAGGACAAGATGCTCAAGGGCGCCAAGCGGGAGAACAAGTCCGTGATGGACATCGCCAGGTTCTACACCGACGCTTTCTTCGATGACTGCGCCAAGCTGAACATCAAGACCCCCGACGTGGTGCAGCCCGCCACCGGGCTCATCGACGAGTTCATCCGAGTGGTGTCCGGGCTGATTGACAAGGGGTACGCCTACGTCGCTGGGGGCAACGTGTACTTCGACACCTCCAAGCTGGACCACTACTACGTGTTCAACGACCACGACGAGGAGGATCTGGCGGTGGGCGTCCGGGAGGGCGTGGAGGAGGACCAGAACAAGCGCAACAAGAACGACTTTGTCCTCTGGTTCACCAAGTCCAAGTTCGAAGATCAGGCCCTGAAATGGGACTCCCCCTGGGGGGTGGGCTACCCCGGCTGGCACATCGAGTGCTCCTGCATCTCCATGAAGTTCAACGGGGAATACCTTGACTTGCACTGCGGCGGGGTGGACAACGCCTTTCCCCACCACACCAACGAGATCGCCCAGTCGGAGGCGTATCTGGGCCATCCTTGGTGCGCCCAGTGGTTCCACGTCCACCACCTGAACACCAACAGCGGTAAGATGTCCAAGTCCAAGGGGGAGTTTCTCACCGTGTCCCTGCTGGAGGAGAAGGGCTACGACCCCCTGGCCTACCGGTTCTTCTGCCTCCAGAGCCACTACCGGAAGGGGCTGGTGTTCTCCTGGGAGAACCTGGACAACGCAGCGGGGGCGTACGGCAAGCTGATCAAGCGGATCGCCGCCCTGAAGGACGGGGATGGGGAGGTGGACCAGGAGGCCGCCGCCCGGTTCAAGGAGAAATTTCTCACCCAGGTGGGGAACGACCTGAACACCTCCATGGGGATCACCTGCCTGTACGACGTGCTCAAGGCCCCGGTGAACGACGCCACCAAGCGCTCGGTGCTGGCCGATTTCGACCGGGTGCTGTCTCTTTCCCTGCTGGAAAAGGCGGCGGCCCTCCGGGAGAAGGAGGCCGCCCAGGCCAAAACCGCCGGCGCGGACGGCTTCACCATCCAGGGCGAGGGCGACCCGGCCATCGACGCCCTGGTGCTGCAAAGGGCGAAGGCAAAAAAGGCCAAGAATTTTGCTGAGGCCGACCGCATCCGGGACGAGCTGAAGGCCCAGGGCATTGAGGTCACCGACGTGCCCGGCGGCGCGGTGTGGAGACGGGCATAAAGGGGGAAGGCCCTCCGCTGTGCGGAGGGCCTTCCTTTTTGCGCAAATCAGTCAGCTTTTTTGCTTGTCTGTCCCAGTGAATTCAAAATGGCCAGTTCAGCGTCTTTTTTGGCCTTCCTGTGCAGGATCACGCACAGAGCGAAGCCCATAACTGCCGTGACTATGCTGCCGATGAGCATCCCGGTTCCCCAGTCCTCCATAAACCACAGGATGGCAGACAGAATCCCGATCAAGCCGAACGCGGAGCCCAAATCCCCAATAAAATGCACGAACGTGGGACCTTTCAAGGTTTTTCCCTCGGGATCCTTGTACACGGTAAAGCGGGCCTTATACATTGCCATGTCAAACACCTCCTTCCTCCGCTTGTCACAAATGCTTCCACCGCAGCCGCCCCGGGGGCGCAAGCCCCCGGGCGCCGGGTGAAAAACAAAAACGCCGTGCAGGATAAGCCCACACAGCGCAAGAAACAAGTTCTCATGCACACAGGCACAGAAACACACCGGCAAAACCCGCCCCTTGCGTGAAGGGCAGGAATGTCGTATAATATCCCCATGCGGTGCGGCCTTTCGGCCGTTGTGTAGGTGGGTATGCACCTGCGCAGGCTTACGGGTGTTACCAGCACCCGCAAGCTGCCGCATTTTTGTTTTTCACGTCGATTATACCATCATCTTCCTGTCAATGCAAGAGCCAAAGCGCGCAAAAGCCCGCCCGGGAAATCCCGGACGGGCCCTTTGTTTCAGCCCCGCTCCTCCAGCGGGACAAAGCTGCGCTTGGGCATGACCGCCTTGTAGGCCGGACGGATGATGCGTCCGTAGGGGTTGTAGACCTCCTCCACCCGGTGGGCGCACCAGCCCACAATGCGGGCGATGGCAAACAGCGGCGTGAACAGCTCCGGGGGGATGCCCATCATCTTGTACACCAGCCCGGAGTACATATCCACGTTGGCGCATATTTCCTTCTCCTGCCCGGTGACGGCGTGGAACAGGTCGGGGGTGAGCCGCTCCACCCGCTCGAACAGCTCAAACTCGTCCAGCATCCCTTTGTCCGCCGCCATTTTCCTGGCAAACTTCTTCAAAATAACCGCCCGGGGGTCGGACATGGTATAGATGGCGTGGCCCATGCCGTAGATCAGGCCGGAACCGTCCCCCGCCTCCTTCTTCAAAATCCTGGTCAGGTAGGCGGACACCTCGGCGTCGTCTTTCCAATCCTTCACGTTGGCCTCAATCTCGTCGAACATGGACATGACCCGCATATTGGCCCCGCCGTGGCGCGGCCCCTTCAGCGAGCCCACCGCCGCGGCAATGGCGGAGTAGATGTCCGTGCCGGAGGAGGACAGCACCCGGCAGGCGAAGGCGGAGTTGTTGCCGCCGCCGTGCTCCATGTGGAGCACCAGGCACAGGTCCAGCAGATGGGCCTCCTCCTCGGTAAACTGGTTGTCGTGGCGCACGGAGTAGAGAAAATTCTCCGCCACCGACAGCTCGGGCTGGGGCCGGTGCAGATACAGGGAGTCCCGGTCGAAATAGTGCTTCTTGGCGGCAAAGGCGTGGGCCACAATCACTGGGAACCGGGCGATGAGCCGCAGCGCCTGGAGCATCTCGATGGGCAGGGTGTTGTTGTCCGGGTCCGGGTCATAGGAGTACAGCGCCAGCACCGACCGGGCCAGCTTGTTCATCACGTCGTGGCTGGGGGCGGTGAGGATCATGTCCTCCGTGAAATTGGGGGGCAGCTCCCGGAAAAAGGAGAGGATGTTTTTAAACTGCTCCAGCTCCTCCGCCGTGGGCAGGCCGCCGAACATCAGCAGGTATGCCGTCTCCTCATAGCCGAACCGGCCCGCCGCGGTGAAGCCGTCGATCAGCTCCTCCACGTTGATGCCCCGGTAGTACAGGCGGCCGGGCGCGGGCACCTTCTCGCCGTCCTCCACAATGTAGCCCTTCACGTTGCCGATGAGGGTGACCCCGGCCATGACGCCGGTGCCGTCCTGGTTGCGCAGGCCCCGTTTCACATCGTATTTCTCATAATAACGGGGGCTGATCTGGGTATATCTCTCGAATTCCCCGCATATCCCTTGGATGAAATCCACCGAGGTGTTGTACTGCTCCACCGCCTTCTTCCGCGCCTCAATCAGGTTGTCAATGACATTCATGTTTAACATAGCCCGCCTCCTTTGGGATGTGCGTGTAACTTCCTCTCAATTGCTATAAAGAATATTATAACGCAATTTTATTTTCCAGTCAATGCAAATTTGTCGCGGCATATCGGTGCAAAGCCCGGTCTTTCCCCATCCGTTCCCCTATTTTTTGAATTGTCGAGGTGTTTGACTTGCGAAACGCGGATATCTGGCGGGCGCTGAGGGCCCCCTTCCTCTCCGGACTTGCCCTGGGGGCGGCGGCGCTGCTCCTCCCCCTGGCCGCCCTGGGCAGCGCCCCCGGGGCGGGGGACGAGCCGGTCCCCACCTCCGGCCTGCTCACCCTCCCCGCCATCCCCTCCCCGGCGGCGGAGCCCGTCCCCTCCCCCGGCCAGTGGGACGGGGCGCGGACCCTGCGCGTCCTGGGCCGGGACGGCCAGACGGCGGAGATGTCCATGGCCGATTACCTGTGGGGGGTGGTGGCGGCGGAGATGCCCGCCTCCTTTGAGCCGGAGGCCCTCCGGGCCCAGGCGGTGTGCGCCCGGACCTACTCCCTGTGGAAGCTCCAGGCCGGCAGCCACAGCGGGCAGGAAGCGGATGTCTGCGCCGACTCCTCCTGCTGCCAGGCCTACATCTCCCCCGAGGAGGCCGCCCAGCGCTGGGGAGAAGCGGCCGCAGGGGCGTATACCGCAAAAATCGCCGCCGCCGTGGCGGACACCGACGGTCAGGTGCTCACCTACGGCGGGGAGCTGATCCAGGCGGTATTCTTTTCCTCCGCCTCCGGCTCCACCGAGGACGCCGCGGCGGTGTGGGGCAAGTCCCTGCCCTATCTGGTGTCGGTGGACAGCCCCGAGGGGGACGAGGTGCCCAACTACCGCTCCACCGTCACCCTCACCGCAGAGCAGGTGAAAAAGCTGGCGGGGGAAGCCGGGCTGGGGACGGACCTGTCCGGGGAGCCGGGGGAGTGGTTCCAGAACCTCACCCGCACCGCCTCCGGCCGGGTGGCGTCCGTGGAGCTGGGGGGCGCGGAGCTCTCCGGCGGCGCGGCCAGGAGCCTGTTCGCCCTGCGTTCCGCCTGCTTTGACGTGAGCGAAAAGGACGGCGTTTTCACCTTCACCGTCACCGGGTACGGCCACGGCGTAGGGATGAGCCAGTACGGCGCCAACGCCATGGCCCGGGAGGGCGTGGGCTGGCGGGACATCCTGGCCCACTACTACACCGGCGCCCAGCTCCAGACAGGGCCATAGCCCCGTCAAAAAACGGCGTCCCAGCCATGGCCGCGCAAAATATGCCGTTGAAGATTTTCCCGTTCCGGGCTATACTATCGTTGTGATCGTTACCGCCCGTTTTAGAAAGGGGAATCTCCCATGTCCGGACGCAGCCGTGGAAAATACCTGACCGCCTCCCTGCTGAAGCGGCGGGGCTGGGACGACGGGCTGATCCGCGCCCTCCTCCCCAAGCCCCGCTATCTCCCCCGGGGCCAATTCACCGTCCGCGTCTGGGAGAAAGAGGACGTGCTGCTGGCCGAGCGCGACCCCCGGTTTGTCCGCCGGGACAAGGAGGCCCCCGCCCCGGAGCGCCCCTCCGCCGAAGCCGCCTCCCAGGCCCGGCGCGCCTGCGCCGCCCTGGCCCGCGCCTGGGACGGGGCGGATCGGGACGGCTCCGCGCCCTGGCTTCTGGCCGGGCACTACCACAGCGCCATCCTCGCCCGTATGCCCGACGCGGCGAAGGGCCGCCTGCGCGCCTCCCAGGCCGCGGCCTGGATCGGCGAATTTCTCGCCCTGGAACAGCGGTGCGACCCCGGGCGCCTGCCGCCGCTGCTGAAGAATTTCCTCCGGGCGGGCGGATGGCTGGGCGGCCACCCCGGCCACCCCCTGGCCGCCCAGGTGTACGCCCGGTACCCCGCGGTGCTGCACAGCGCCGCCCGGCAGGCCGCCGCCGTCTTTTCCGCCGCCCAGCCCGAGGCGGATTTGGAAGCCCTGCTGCGGGCCAAGGGCTTTCCAGCGGCCCAGCTGCTCCTGGACGGCCTTGGCGCCGTGTGGTCGGTCTGGTATGTCCCCCAGGCCATCCGCACCAGCCTGACCCTGCTCACCGCCCTCAACCCCAAAGACGAGTACCCCGAGGCCCGGGCCATGCGCCGCCGCTTTGTCCTCCACCTGGGGGGCACCAACACCGGCAAGACCTACGCCGGGTTCCAGCGGCTGATCCGGGCAAAGACGGGAGTCTATCTGGCCCCCCTGCGCCTGCTGGCCCTGGAAGCCCAGGAGACCCTGCTGGACGCCGGGGTGGACTGCTCCCTGTCCACCGGCGAGGAGGAGGATCTCAGGGAGGGGGACACCCACCTGTCCGCCACCGCCGAAAAGCTGGACCTTCAGCGGCGCTACGACGTGGCGGTGATCGACGAGTGCCAGATGATTGCGGACAAGCAGCGGGGGTACGCATGGACCCGGGCCATTCTGGGCGTACTGGCCCCCGAAGTCCACCTGTGCGCCGCCCCCGAGGCCAAACAGCTGCTCATCCGCCTCATTGAGAGCTGCGGCGACAGCGTGGAGGTGGAGGAGCACCGGCGCTCCACCCCCCTGGTCTGTATGTCCCGCCCGGTGGACTACCAGCGCATACAGCCCGGGGACGCGCTGATCACGTTCTCCAAGGTGGGGGTGCTCAGCGTGGCGGAGGACCTGCGCCAGAGCGGGAAGGAGCCCGCCATCATCTACGGCGCCCTGCCCTATTCCACCCGGCGCAAGCAGATGGAGGGCTTTCTGGCGGGAGAAATGGAGTATGTCGTCTCCACCGACGCCATCGGCATGGGCCTGAACCTGCCCATACGGCGGATCATTTTCATGGAGACGGAAAAATTCGACGGCGTGGAGCGCCGGGAGCTGCGCCCGGAGGAGATCAAGCAGATCGCCGGACGGGCAGGCCGCTTCGGGATGTACAGCAAGGGCTACGTGGGGGCCACCCAGAATCTGGGCGCCATCCGGGCGGGGCTGGAGGCCGTGGTCCCGCCGCTGGAATACGCCGTGGCCGGCTTCTCCGACCTGGTGCTCCAGGTGGACTTCGACCTGCTGGAGGTGCTCACCCAGTGGAACCAGATGCCCACGGCGGAGCCCTACCGCAGGCTGGACATCACAAGGTATATCGCCATCATCTCCAAAATGCGGGAGATGGGCTTCCTTCTCACCAAGGAACAGGAGCTGCGGGCGGCCAACATCCCCTTCGACGAAACGGAGGACCCCCTGCGGGAGCTGTTCTTCCAGTTTCTCCACCGCTGGCAGCGGGGGGAGGCCATCGAGCAGCCCGGCCTGCCGGACGGCGCGCCTACTCTGCCCGAGCTGGAGCAGTACTACCGCAAGCTGGACCTCTACTTTTCCTTTGCAAAAGCCTTCGGCTGCCCGGTGGACGAGGACAAGCTCTATGACACCCGGGAGCGGGTGGCGGATGAGATCAACGAGATCCTGCTCCACCGCCTTAAAAACAACATCCGCTTCTGCGCCCGCTGCGGCAAGGCCCTGCCCCTGCACCACCGGGGGCGGCTGTGCGACGGCTGCTTCCGCAAGGGCCGCCGGGGCGGGCCGGGGCGCTGAAGCAAAGAAATTCCCACCAGCGTGCAGTTTTCGCCAAAAGCGGAAACGGAGCGGTGGTGAGAATTTCTGAGCTGGTGGAGACGTACAAGCAAAATCCGAACCCAATGGGTTCGGATTTTGACAGTTTGGCCCAACGTGGCAAAATTGCCTTTTCCGCCCCAGGTAAAAAGGGGCCCCCGCGAAAGCGCCCGTCAGCTTTCGTGGGGAAAGGAGCCGTAGCAGAATGAGCGAGCGGTGACTTTGAAAAAGCCGCCGCAAGCGATATGACGCTT
>CAJUOT010000027.1 GCA_910588135.1 uncultured Oscillospiraceae bacterium
GGTGCTGTATATCCTGGACGAGCCCTCCATCGGCCTGCACCAGCGGGACAACGACCTGCTGCTGGGCACGCTGAAGCATCTGCGGGACTTGGGCAACACCCTCATCGTGGTGGAGCACGACGAGGACACCATGCGGGCCGCAGACTATATCGTGGACATCGGCCCCGGCGCGGGGGTGCACGGGGGGCAGGTGGTGGCCTGCGGCACCGCCGAAGAGGTGATGAACACCCCCGGCTCCATCACCGGGGACTACCTGGCGGGGCGGAAGAAGGTTCCCGTCCCAACTGAACGCAGGGCCGGCAGCGGCCGCACCCTCACCGTCCGGGGCGCGGCGGAGAACAACCTGCGGCACATCGACGTGGACTTCCCGTTGGGAACGTTCATCGCCGTCACCGGCGTGTCCGGGTCGGGCAAGTCCTCCCTGGTGAACGAGATTCTCTATAAGCGGCTGGGGGCGGAGCTCAACCGCACCAAGGCCCGCCCCGGCAAACACGACGGCATGGAGGGCGTGGAGTATCTGGACAAGGTCATCGCCATCGACCAGTCCCCCATCGGGCGCACCCCCCGCTCCAACCCCGCCACCTACACGGGACTGTTCAACGACATCCGGGAGCTGTTCGCCTCCACCCAGGACGCGAAAGCCCGGGGCTACGGCCCGGGCCGGTTCTCCTTCAACGTCCGGGGCGGGCGGTGCGAGGCCTGCTCCGGGGACGGCCTGCTGAAAATTGAGATGCACTTCCTCCCCGACATCTACGTCCCCTGCGAGGTGTGCAAGGGCAAGCGGTACAACCGGGAGACCCTGGAGGTGCGCTACAAGGGCAAGAACATCCACGAGGTGCTGGAGATGACGGTGGACGAGGCCCTGCCCTTCTTCGAGAACCTGCCCCGGCTTTATAACCGGGTCAAGACCCTGAAGGACGTGGGCCTGGGCTACGTGAAGCTGGGCCAGCCCTCCACCACCCTGTCCGGCGGCGAGGCCCAGCGGGTGAAGCTGGCCACCGAGCTGTCCAAGCAGTCCACCGGCTCCACCATGTATATCCTGGACGAGCCCACCACCGGTCTCCACACCGCCGACGTGCACCAGCTGGTGGAGGTCTTGCAGCGGTTCGTGGACAAGGGAAACACGGTGGTGGTGATCGAGCACAACCTGGACGTGATCAAGACGGCGGACTATCTCATCGACCTGGGCCCCGAGGGGGGCTCCGGCGGCGGAACCGTCGTCTGCACGGGTACGCCGGAGGACGTGGCCCGCCACCCGGAAAGCTATACGGGCAAATACCTGAAAACTGTTTTGGAAACGAGCTGATATCCCAATGGAACTGACCTTGCAATGGCTGACGGAGACCTTCGCCGGAAAATTTCTGCTCACCATGCTGGTGTCCATGGTGCCGGTGGTAGAGCTGCGCTTTGGCATCCCCTTCGGCCACGCCAACCTGGGGCTGCCGGTGTGGGCGGCGTTCCTGGCCGCCGTCATCGGCAACCTGATTCCCGTCCCCTTCATCATCGTCTACATCCGCCGGATCTTTCAGTGGATGCGCCGGAGGCTGCCCCGGCTGAACAGTCTGGTGGACAAGCTGGAGCGCAAGGCCCACCTCAAGGGGCAGAAGGTGACGAAATACAAGTACCTGGGCCTGATGCTGTTTGTGGCCGTTCCCCTCCCCGGCACCGGGGCGTGGACGGGCTCGCTGGCGGCGGCGTTCCTGGATATGCCCCTGCGCCGCGCCATTCCCTCAGTGGTGGCCGGGGTGCTGGTCGCGGGCATGGCCATCAGCATCCTGACCTATGGCGTAGCAAACTTATTCTGAACGGGAGGCGGTCTCATGTACCTCTATCTGGTCCGGCACGGACAGTCTACAGGAAACGAGCGGCAGCTCTTTTTCGGCACGCAGGACTACCCCCTCACCGAATTGGGCCGGGAGCAGGCAAGACAGGCGGCGGACAAGCTGCGGCGGGAGGTGGAGTTCACCCGCTGCCTCGCCAGCCCCCTCTCCCGGGCCTGGGACACCGCCGTGATCTGCACCGAAGGCCGGACCGCGGCCCCGGAAGCCTGCCCCGCCCTGCGGGAGCAGGACATGGGCGCCCTGGAGGGCCTCACCTGGGGGGCGGCAGAGGCCCGCTTCGGCGACCGGATCGGCCAGCTCCTGGGCGACTGGTTCCACACCACCCCGCCGGAGGGAGAGTCCCCCTCCCAGATGCTGCGGCGGGTGGCGGGCTGCGTGGACGCGCTCCTGGACCGGGGAGAGGACACTCTGGCCGTGGCCCATAACGGCTCCTTGTCCCTCATCCTGTTTTACCTGGGGCTGGTGGAGGAGCGGCAGCTGCTCCAGCGGGACTGGTTCTTCCGCCACGGCTGTTACTCCGCCGTCCGGCTGGAGCAGGACGCGGCAGAGCTTGTATGCTTCAACCGGTGACAAAAAGCCGCCTCCTTTCATAGAATGCCTTAGTTTTCATGAGGAGGCGGCGGAAATGACACAGGTAGTTCAATTTCTGGCGGCGCTGCTGGCGGCCTTCGGGCTGGTGAGCCTTTGGTGGCTGGCGGTGGGGGCTCTGCTGCTGCCGGGGGTGTGCCCCGCCCGGATGGTGGTGGACGCCAAGGGGGACGGCGGCGGGCTGGAGCAGACCGTCAAGGCCCTGCTGTGGCTGCGGCGCACCGGGCTGTGGTGGGGCGAGGTGGTCATTGAAGACCGCGGCCTGGACGGGGACGGCGCGGCGCTGGCCCGCACCCTGGCGGAGCGCAGCGGCGTGCGCTTCTCCGGGGATGACCCGGATCGTGTTTAGCGTTATTTCACTGTAAATACCGGTTCTAACAATATCACAAAAGAAATGAGGAATGTACAATGGAATTGAAGGAAGCACTGGCCAGATTGGCTGAGCTGCAAAAAAAGCGGTATGCCTACCGCGCGGCGTCCTCCTCCCTGTACCTGGACGCCACCACCACCGCCCCAAAAGGCACCGCCGAGGGGCGGGGGGTCGCCCTCGGCGTCCTGGCCGGGGAGGAGCACAAGCTGTTCTCCGCCCCCGAGGTGGGGGAGCTGCTGGACTTTTTGTGGTCACGGAGGGATGAGCTGGAGCACTGCGTGCGCCGTCAGGTGGAGGAGCTGCGCCGCTCCTATGCCCAGCTCAAGCGCATCCCGGCGGACGAGTACATGGAGTACGCCATACTGACCAACGAGGCCGACGACGTATGGCACCGGGCCAAGGAGGCCAGCGATTTTGAGCTGTTCCGCCCGGTTCTGGAAAAGCTGGTGGCCTTCAATATCAAATTCGCCGGGTACTACGACGCCTCCAAAGCCCCCTACGACGCCCTGCTCAATGAGTACGAGCGCGGGGTGGACATGGCGTATCTGGACAAATTCTTCGCCACCCTCCGGGAGCGCATCATCCCCCTGCTCCACGCGGTCATGGAGAAGGAGCCCCCCGACGACAGCTTCCTGCGGCGGCACTACCCCGCCGGAGCCCAGCGGAAATTTTCCGACTACCTGATGGAAGTCCTGGGGCTGGACCGGGCCCACTGCACCATCGGGGAGACGGAGCACCCCTATACCCTGGACTTCAACAACAAGGACGTGCGCATCACCACCCACTATTACGAGGACAACGTGGACTTCTCCATGTACTCCGTCATCCACGAGGGGGGACACGCCAAGTACGAGCTTGGCATTGCGGACGACCTTCAGTATACCTGTCTGGCGGGGGGCGTGTCCATGGGCGTCCACGAGAGCCAGTCCCGGTTCTATGAAAACCTGATCGGCCGCTCCCTGCCCTTCATCCAGGCCATCTTCCCCAAGATGAAGGAATTTTTCCCGGAGCAGCTTGCCGATGTGACTGCGGAGCAGTTCTACCGGGCGGTCAACAAGGCCCAGCCCTCCCTCATCCGCACCGAGGCCGACGAGCTGACCTACTGCCTCCACGTCATGGTGCGCTACGAGATTGAAAAGCAGCTCATCGGCGGCACGCTGGCCGTCAAGGACGTGCCGGAGACCTGGAACCGGCTGTACAAGGAATACCTGGGGGTGGATGTGCCCGACGACAAGCGGGGCTGCCTCCAGGACAGCCACTGGTCCGGCGGCTCCTTCGGCTACTTCCCCTCCTACGCCCTGGGCAGCGCCTACGGCGCCCAAATGCTGAAAAACATGGAGCGGGATATCGACGTGTGGGGCCCCGTGTCCCGGGGCGACCTGTCCGGCGTGTCCGCCTGGCTGGGCGAGAAAATCCACAAGTACGGCGGCCTGATGGAACCCGCCGACGTGGTAAAGAACGCCTGCGGCCAGTTTGACCCCACCGTGTTCGCCGACTATCTGGAGAAGAAGTACGGCGCGCTGTACGGCCTGTAAAGGCGCATCCCCTCCCCAGCGCGCAAAGAAGCCCCCCGGGCCCGCAGGGCCTGGGGGGCTTCTGTTTTTTACCGTCCGTCCGCCTGATTGTACCGGGCGGCCTCCTCCCCGTCCAGAATGGGCAGCCGCACCCGGACGCGGGTGCCCTCGTCCGGCTCGCTGGTTACGGCCAGCCCCCACTCCTCTCCAAAGGTGAGCTGGATGCGCCGGTGGACATTGTACAGCCCGATGCCCGAGCCGCTGCCCCGGGCCCGGCGGGCCGGGGCGTCCAGCAGGGTCTCCACCTGCTCCCGCCGCATCCCCACGCCGTTGTCCGCCACGTCGATCACCAGCGCGTCCCCCTCCCGGCAGGCGTCCACCGTGATAAGCCCGTCCTCCTCCGGCCCCGCCAGACCGTGGTAGATGGCGTTTTCCAACAGGGGCTGGATGGTGAGCTTCAGGGCGTACAGCCCTTCGGCCCCCGGGTGGGCGGTGACCTGCGCGCGGAATTTATCCTTGTAGCGGATCTGCTGGATGTTCAGATAGTGGCGGGCGTGCTCCAGCTCGCTCTCCAGGCGGATCACCCGCTCCCCGCCGCTCAGGGAGATGCGGAACAGCCGGGCCAGGGAGGTGACCATCTGCACCGCCTCCTGAGTCCGGCCTGACTCGGTCATCCACACCACCGAGTCCAGGGTGTTGTAGAGGAAATGGGGGTTGATCTGGGAGTGGAGCACCTCCAGCTCGCTGCGGCGCTTCTGCCCCTCCTGTTCAATGATGTCCTCCATCAAATGGCGCATGGTGGACACCATGGAGCGGATGGAGTGGTTCAGCTGCCGGAGCTCCAGGCAGCCCGCCTCTTCGTCCAGCTCCACCGGCTCGCCCCCGGCCTCCAGCTCCTTCACTGCCTGTTCCAGCCGCCGGATCGGCCCTGCGATCCGGGCGGACGCCCGGAAGCTGAGCACGCCCGCCAGCAGGGCGGAGCACAGCAGCAGAACCCCAAATGCGCACAGCCAGTCCGCCGCCGTCCCGTTCAGCCGCCCGGAGCGGGACAGCCACAGCAGCAGCCCGCCCCCCATGAGAACCGCCACCGCCAGGGCCACGGCGGAGGACGACAGGGTGAGCACCGTCCGGATGGACAGGCCCCGGCGCCAGCGCGCCCAGCCCCCTGTCAGCTCTTTTCCCCTCACACGCACTCCCCTCCCCTCTCCATTGCGCCGGTCACGGCTGTTCCCCCGCCCGGAACTTGGAGGGGGATATTCCGAAATGCTTTTTGAATACATAGCTGAAATAATTCGGGTCGGCATACCCCACGCGCTCCGCGATGAGATAGGTCTTTTCCTCGGTGTCCCGGAGCATCCGGGCCGCCTGCTCCATACGCAGGTCGGTGACATAGGCCGTGAAGCTCTTCTGGGTCTCCCGCTTGAACAGGGTGGAGAAGTACGCCGGAGACAGGTGGAGGTGGGCGCACAGCGTCTCCACGCTCAGCTCCTTTTCCGCGTAGTGCTGGGCGATAAAGCGCTTGGCCCGCTCCACTGTTTTCCAGGCCGAGTCGGTGCGCTGGCGGTTGAGCCGCTCCCACAGCCGCAGGGCGCACCCCAGCAGCCACTGCTCCAGCTCGTCCAGCGAACGGAAGTCGGTGATGGACACCATGCCGTTGAAGTCCGGGCCGAAAATCTCCTCAATCTCCCCCTCGCCGGCCCGGGCCAGCCGGATGAGGGCGGTGAGAATCTCCAGGAAGAACATATGGCTCTGGGGGAGGGACAGCCGCGCCTCCCGCACCCGCTCCACCTGCCGGTGGACAAGCCCGGCCACCTGCTCCCGCTCCCCCAGCTTGACGGCGGCGGACAGCGCGCGCTGCTCCGCCTCGTCCAGCGTCAGGCAGGCGGAGCGCCCCGGTTCCAGGTCGCCGATGTAAAATACCTGCTCCGCCTCCAGGAGCACCCGGTAGTCCGCGGCTGCGGCCGCGCCCTCCGCCGAGCGGTGCAGCTGCTCCGGGCCCGGGCAGGGCCAGCCCACCCCCGCGAACAGCGGCAGCCCCAGCAGCGTGCCCGCCATCAGGCACAGCCGCCCCAGCTCCTGGGTGAGCGGGTAGATCCGCTCCTCGCTGTCCAGCCGCACCAGCAGCGCCACCATGTCGTTGTAGAGCACCGTGCGCAGCTCGCACCCCTCCAGGGCAAAGTGGCCCTGGAAGAAGGATTGGATGGCGGGCAGCATCAGTTCGCCCCCGCCCTCCCCCTGGGAGGGGGCGGACGCCACCAGCGCCGCCGCCCACCAGCCGCCGGGCAGCTCGATTTCATACCGGCCCGCCCGCTCCCGCACCTGTTCCGGCGGAATCCGCCCGTCCAGCAGCCGGGTGTAGAACAGCTCCCGCAGGATGGGCAGGCTCTCCGCGTAGCGCAGGCGCAGCGTCTCAATGTCCCGGCGCTCCAGCCGCTCGTGGTCCAGCTGTTCCCGCAGCCGGATCAGCACCGCGCTGAGCTCCGGGGCGTTGATGGGCTTCAGGATGTACTCCGATACGTTCATCCCCACCGCCTGCCGGGCGTACTCAAATTCGTCAAAGCCGGAGAACATCACCAGCTTGGAGGCGGGCAGGAGGGGCTTCAGCCTGCGGCACAGCTCCAAGCCGTCCATATAGGGCATTTTGATGTCGGTGAGCACCACATCCGGCCGGAGCTGCTCCGCCAGCTCCAGCGCGTCCATGCCGTTGGCCGCCGAACCGGCCAGCTCAAACCCCAGCCCACCCCAATTGATCTTTACCCGGATGCCCTCCCGGATCTCCTCTTCGTCGTCCACCAGCAGAACCCGGTACTGTTCCATTCGGCGCGCCCCCTTCCCCGCCCACAGCCAGGATGGCGTTTTGCCGCGCAAAACGCCATCCCCCATGGGGGATGATGGGACATTATATCACATCATCCGCCCCTTGAAAACAAAAAATGTATGTCCGCGGGCGGGCTTGCGGCAGGGAAAGGGGGCCGGCATTGCCTGCCGGCCCCCTCTGTTTTTTAACCGCTTCTGGCCTTGACGACGCCCATGGCCACCACAAACACCAGGGCGGCGACGCACACCCAGATAAAAATGTCCAAATACCGCAGCGGCACCCGGCGGAAGTGCTCATACAGCCGCTCAATGGCGCTGAGCTGGCTGGGGTCGGGACGTCCCTCCCGCTCCGGGTCCTGTTCCAGCCGCGGCTCTTGGTTGTCCTGCCGGCCGTCCATCTTACTTCTTCGCCAGATACTTGCGCAGGTCGAGGGCCACGGCGACGATGATGACCAGGCCCTGGGCCACGAAGGTGTAGGCCGGGTCCACGCCCAGGAACTGCAGGCAGATTTTCAGTGCCTCGAACACCAGCACGCCCACCAGAATGCCGGACACCTTGCCCACGCCGCCGTTGGTGGACACGCCGCCGATGGTACAGGCCGCGATGGCCTCCAGCTCGTAGCCGAAGCCCGTGGCCGTGGACGCGCCGCCCGCCTTGGCGCCCACCAGGAAGCCGCCCAGGCCGTACATGACGGCGGCCAGGATGTAGATGCGGATGAGGGTGGCGGCCACGTTGACGCCCGCCACCTGGGCGGCGCTCTCATTGCCGCCGATGGCGTACATATACTTGCCGTGGCGGGTCTTGTTGTACAGGAACCAGAAGAACACGCCCACAATCACCGCGAAAATCAGCAGGTAGGGAATCTCCCGGATGCCGGGGATGGGGTCGAAGGGCTTCACGCCCCCGATGGAAAAGTCGCGCAGCCGGCCGCTGGCCACGCCGCGGTAGGTGTCCTTATAGCCGCCCATGGGCTGGTTTTTGGTGATGATGGAGCACAGGCCGTACACGATGGTCTGCATACCCAGGGTGGCGATGAAGGGCGGGACTTTCAGGAAGGCCACCACACAGCCGTTCACCGCGCCGAACAGCGCCATGATGGCCATGACGATCACCATCGCGATGCCCCAGGGGATGTCGGGCAGCCAGGTCAGCATCCGGGCGGAGTAGTCCATCTGCTGGAGCAGCATGGCGGCCAGACAGGCGGCCAGGCCCACCTGGCGCCCCGCGGACAGGTCGGTGCCCTTGGTGATCAGGCAGCCGGACACGCCGCAGGCGATGATGAACCGGGGGGACATATTGACCACCAGGTTGCTGAAATTGCCGAAGGTCAGGAAGGTGTTCTGCTCCCGGGTCCACCACGCGGTGAACATGGCCAGCAGAAAAATCAGGATGATGATGGCGTTGTTGGAAAGGAATTTTGTCACACTCTTGACGCCCAGTTTTTTATCCATGGTTTTCTCTCTCCTCTCGCTTATTCAAATTGGGTGGCCAGGGCCATGATGTTCTCCTGGTTGGCTTCCGCGCCGTCGATGAACCCGGTGACCCGGCCGTCGCACATGACCATCACACGGTCGGACATACCGATCAGCTCGCCCATTTCAGAGGAGATCATGATGACGCTCTTGCCCTGCTTGGCCAGCTCCGCGATGATGCAGTAGATCTCGTACTTGGCGCCCACGTCGATGCCCCGGGTGGGCTCGTCCAGGATGAACACATCCGGGTCGTTGGCCAGCCAGCGGCTGATGAGCACCTTCTGCTGGTTGCCGCCGGAGAGGGACTGGATCAGCGTCTTGGAGGAGGGTGTCTTGATGGACAGCTTGGCCACGTTGTCCTGCACCAGCTGCTCAATCTTCTTGTCGTCCAGCATGATGCCGCCGATGAGGTACTGCTTCAGCGAGGCGACGGACACATTGTCCGCGATGGACAGCACCCCCAGGATGCCGGTGGCCCGGCGGTCCTCGGTGAGCATGGCGATGCCGTTGTCAATGGCCTGTTTGGGCTGGTTGATCTTCAGCTCCTTGCCCTTGTAGGTGATCTTCCCCGCGCTGTGGCACCGCAGGCCGAACAGGCCCTCCATCAGCTCCGTGCGCTGGGCGCCCACCAGACCGGCCACCCCCAGAATCTCCCCCTTGCGCACATTGAAGCTCACATGGCGGAAACTCTTGGGGTTGATGGAGGTGAAGTCCTCCACCTCGAACACCACCTCGCCGGGCACGTTCTGCCGCTGGGGGTAGAGGTTGGACAGCTCCCGGCCCACCATCTTGGTGATAATGAAGTCGGTGGTCAGCTTCTTGGCGTCCCACGTGCCGATGTACTGGCCGTCCCGCATGATGGTGACCTCGTCGCTGATGCGCAGAATCTCGTCCATCTTGTGGGAGATGTACACGATGGACACGCCCTTGCTGCGCAGCTCGTTCACAATGGTGAACAGCGCCTCCACCTCCGCCGCGGTGAGGGAGGAGGTGGGCTCGTCCAGGATGAGCACCCGGCAGTCGGCGGACACCGCCTTGGCGATCTCCACCAGCTGCATCTGGGACACGCTGAGCGTCCCCAGCTTGGCCCTGGGGTCAAAGTTCAGATGGACCTCCTCCAACACCTTGGCCGCGTCCTCGTACATCTTCTCATGATCGATGGTCACCACGGGACCGAAGCGTTTGACAGGGTAGCGGCCCACGTAGATGTTTTCGCCGATGCTGCGCTCCGGAATGGGCTGCAGCTCCTGATGGACCATGGCGATGCCTTTGTTCAGGGCGTCCAGCGGGCCGTTGACCTTCACCGGCTCCCCCTCATAGAACATCTCCCCCTCGTCCATGTGGTAGATGCCGAACATACACTTCATCAGCGTGGATTTGCCCGCGCCGTTCTCCCCCATCAGGGCATGGACGGTGCCCGGGCGGAGCTTGAGCTGGGCGTGGTCCAGCGCCTTCACTCCCGGGAAGCTCTTGACCACATCGCGCATTTCCAAACGATATTCAGACAATTTCCGGTCCCCCCCTTTGATAAAAAGAATGGGTGCGTGCGCACACGCGCACGCACCCATCTGAAGCTCTGTGGTTGTCCTGTCTTGTCAGATCACTTGAAATCCTTCACGTTGTCAGGCGTGACCTTCACGTAGTCCACGTACACGCTCTGCTCGCCGGAGGCGTAAGTCTTGCCGCCCAGCAGCTCTTCCATGCACTCCACAGCCTTGGTGGCCTGACCCTTGGCGTCGTTCAGCACGGTGCCGGTCATGTTGCCCTGCTCCACCTCGTTGAGGGCGGCGTCCAGAGCGTCCACGCCCACCAGATAGATGTCCTCATTCACGGTGCGGCCCGCGGCCTGGATGGACTGCAGGGCGCCGATGGCCATGTCGTCGTTGTTGCAGAACACGACCTCGATCTGGTCGCCGAATTTGGCCAGATCGTTCTGGGCGATCTCCTGGCCCTTGTTGCGGTCCCAGTCGCCGCGCTGGAGGTCAAGCTCCTCCACGGTAACGCCGGCGTCCTTCAGGGCCTTGACGGAGTACTCGGTGCGCAGCTGGGCGTCGATGTTCTCGGGGTCGCCCTGGATCATGATGTAGGAGACCTTGCCGTCGCCGTTGATGTCGCCCTTATTGGGGGTGTCCAGGATCAGCTCGCCCTGGAAGGTGCCGGACTGGGCGGCGTCGCAGCCCACGTAGACCAGCTTGTCGTAAGCGGCCATCTGGTCGGCGGTGGGCTCACGGTTGATGAGCACGGTAGGGATGTCGGCGTTCTTCACCTTCTCAATGATGGAGTCGGCCGCAGAGGTCATGACGGGGTTGATGATGAGGGCCTTCACGCCCTGGGTGATAAAGGTGTCGATCTGCTCGTTCTGCTTGTTCTGGTCGTTGTTGCCGTCCACCACGGAGACCTTGTAGCCCTTGGACTTCAGGATCTCTTCCAGGTTGTTCCGGTAGGTGGTCATGAACGCGTCGTCGAACTTGTAGATGCACACGCCGATGGTGCCCTTGTCGCCATCGCCGTCGCCGCCCTTCTTGTCGTCGGTGGGCTTGCTGCCGCAGCCCGCGAACAGAGCCATGACCATCATGGCGGAGAGCAGGAGCGCAATGATCTTCTTCATTCTGATATTCCTCCTAAATTTTGGTGCACCGGCGGCTTGCAAGAGAACCGCAGGCGCAGGTTGAAATTTGCCGGGAAGGGTTCCACGGCGATTCTATTGTATTTTTTTCTATTTCGAAAGACTATAGAAAATTCTTTCGAATTCTATAAAAAAACTTTGCTCCCATCAAAAGGCGCCTCCCCTTCTGCTTCTGTAAAATCAAGGGCCACGCAGCGGGTGAAACAGCAAAATGCCGCCTGACAAAAGTCAGGCGGCATTTTCACGCGAACAGGTAGAACAGCAGGACCACCAGCCCCAGCCCCGCGCCGAACACCAGCGCGATGAGCAGGGATGCCTTCAAGGCCCCTAAAATATACCACCGGCGCTCCTCCCGGCTCAGCTCCGGCTGTCCTCCCGGCGCGTTCCGCTCCAGCGGTTCCGGCTGGACCGCGGGCCGGGAATCCCGCTGCCGGGGCGGGAGCCGGGGCAGAAACAGATTAGGCCGGGAGACCCCGCTCATGTCGGCGATGGTGCGGCCGTCGTCGTCCTCGTAGACGCGCTTTTTCCCCCTCATCTGTCGTACAGGTGGCAGACCACATAGTGGCCCGGCTCCACCTCCACCTGCCTGGGGGCCTCCTCCATGCAGCGCTTGGTGCAGTGGGTGCAGCGGGTGTGGAATTTACAGCCCGAGGGCGGGTTGGCCGGGGAGGGAATGGAGCCCTCCAGCACAATCCGGTTCATCTTTGCCGTGGGGTCGGGCACCGGGATGGCGGAGAACAGCGCCTCAGTGTAGGGGTGGAGCGGATGGGCAAAAATGTCCTCCGTGGAGCCGTATTCCACCAGATTGCCCAGGTACATGACGCCCACCGTGTCAGAGATGTGCTCCACCACCGACAGGTCGTGGGAGATGAACAGGTACGTCAGGGAGAGCTTTTCCTGCAGCTCTTTGAGCAGGTTGATGATCTGGGCCTGAATCGACACGTCCAGCGCGGACACTGGCTCGTCGCAGACCACGAACTCCGGATTGAGCGCGAGGGCCCGGGCAATGCAGATGCGCTGGCGCTGCCCGCCGGAGAATTCATGGGGATAGCGGTCCTTGTGGAAGGGCTGGAGGCCGCAGCTGTTCATCACCTTATCCAGATAGTCGCTGAACTCCTCCGGGGAAACCAGGTTGTGCTCCCGGACGGCCTCGCCGATGATCTCCCCCACCGGCAGGCGGGGGGAGAGGGAGGAGAAGGGGTCCTGGAAAATGATCTGCATCTTGGTGCGCAGGGCGCGCAGCTCCTTGGAAGGGAGGTCGTAGATCTCCTGGCCGTTGAAGAGCACCTGCCCGCCGGTCTTTTCGCCGGACAGGCGCAGGATGGTGCGGCCGGTGGTGGTCTTGCCGCAGCCGGACTCGCCCACAAGGCCCATGGTGGTGCCCCGCTTCAGGTTGAAGGTGACGCCGTCCACCGCCTTCACATAGCCCACGGTCTTGGACATGAAGCCGCCCTTGATGGGGAAGTATTTCTTCAGGCTGTTGACCATGAGGATATACTGGGGGTCGTAGGTCACGGGGTCAAACTCGTTGGAGATGGTCAGGTCAGCCTTCTTCGGGGGATTGACCCCCTCCTTGACGCGCTTTTCCCGCTTCTCCTGCGCGTGCTTTGTCTGCTCCTCATCGTTCGGGTTGTTGGGATTGTAACGGCCGGCGCCGTCGGCCACTCCTTTTTGCAGGCTCACTTTCCATCCCCTCCCTTCTTGTCCTCATTGTAGCGGTAGCAGCTCACCGTATGGGTGGGGGAGATGCTCACCTCATGGGGATACTCCCCGGAGCACTTGTCGCACTGCATTTCGCAGCGGTCCTTGAAGTAGCAGTAGTCGGGCATATCAATGGGGTTGGGCACCTTGCCGGGAATGGAGTAGAGCTTGTCGATCTTCTTGCCCACCACAGGCTTGGACGCCATCAGCCCGATGGTGTAGGGGTGGGCGGGATGGGCGAAAATCTCCTCCGCCGTCCCCTTCTCCACAACGCGCCCGGCGTACATGACCACCACATAGTCCGCCATTTCAGCAATGACCCCCAGGTCATGGGTGATGAACATGATAGAGGAGTTGATCCGGTCCTTCAGCTGGCGCAGCAGGTCCAGAATCTGGGCCTGAATGGTCACGTCCAGCGCGGTGGTGGGCTCGTCGGCAATGATGATCCGCGGGTTGCAGGCCAGCGCCATGGCGATCATCACCCGTTGGCGCATACCGCCGGACAGTTCGTGGGGGTACATCTGATAGACGCCCTCGGAGTTGGCGATGCCCACCATCTCCAGCAGCTCAATGGTGCGGGCCTTCACGTCCTCCTTGCTCTTGCCCTCGCCGTCGTGGAGCTCAATGACCTCGTTTACCTGATCGCCGATCCGGAACACCGGGTTCAGGGCGGTCATCGGCTCCTGGAAGATCATGGAGACGTAGTTTCCGCGCAGCTCCTGCATTTTCTCATTGGGCACCTTCCCAATGCTGTAGGCTTTTCCATCCCCGATGTTCAGGCGGATCTCGCCCTCCACAATCTGGCCCTGGGGCCGCTGGAGCAGCTGCATCAGGGACAGGCTGGTCACCGATTTGCCGCAGCCGGATTCGCCCACCACGCCCACGGTCTTGCCGATGGGCACGTCAAAGCTCACACCGTCCACCGAGCGGACGGTGCCCGCGTCGGTGAAGAAATAGGTGTGCAGGTTGTCAAACTCCACCGCGTTGCCCGGGTCGCGCATGGTGGTAAGGTATTCGCTCTCAGGGACGTTCTTACGCTTGCGCAGCTTTTCCATCTCGTTGGTGACGCGCCGGTTCTCCTTGGAGATGCGCCGCGCCTCTTTGCCGGAAAGGTAACCCTCATGGGTCTTCTTAGACATCGTTCTTCCCCCCTTCTCAGCGCTTCATCTTCGGGTCGAAGGCGTCCCGCAGGCCGTCGCCCACGAAGTTGAAGCCAAGGACCGTGATGAGCAGGCAGATACCGGCGGGTATCCAGATAAACCAATAGGTCGTCATGACGTAGGAGTTGTTCACGTCGCTGATGATATTGCCCCAGGACGCGAAGGGGAACTTCACGCCCAGGCCCAGGAAGGACAGCGTCGCCTCCATGAGGATCACGGAGCCCAGGCCCATGGTGCTGGTGACGATCAGCTGCGGGATCACGTTGGGGATCAGGTGCTTGAAGATCCGCCGGGGCACGCTGATGCCGGTGGCCTCGGTGGCGGTCATGAACTCCTGCTCGCGCAGGGAGAGGATCAGGCCGCGGATCATCCGCGCGGTGCCCGGCCAGCCCAGGAAGCCCAGCAGCAGCATCAGATACAGCATTCGAATCATGGGGTCCACCTGCATCGCGTCCATGGCCGCGCCCAGGATAATCAGGATCGGCGTGGAGGGGATGCAGTAGAACACATCCACAATACGCATGATGAGGTTATCCACCCAGCCGCCGAAATAGCCGGAAATGCCGCCCATGATGACGCCCAGGACCACCTCGATGCCCACGACGATAAAGCCGATAATCAGGGACACCCGGCCGCCGTACATCAGGCGGACCAGCATATCCATTCCGTTCCCGTCGGTGCCCAGCGGGTGGGCCGGAGAGGGGCTGCCGTACTTATCCCACACGCGGGTCTCTTTCCCCTGCATCACCGACCAGACCATAGCGCTGGCGTCATAGCTGACCGTGTAGGTATACTCCACGCCGTCGGTGTCCGTGTAGACAAACTCGTCGATATGCTCCTCCAGGGCCTCTTCCAGCGCCTCCTTGAAGTGGCGGGTGATCACCACGCCATTCTCCTTGGGCTGCACCACAAAGCGGCTGATATAGCCCACTTCCTCCCCGTTGAGGAGGATGTTGTGCTCCCCGTCCAGCGTATAGGAGCCGCCGTCCGCGGTAAAGCTCCCCTGGCCTCCCGCCATGGCCTTCAGCGCCTCATATTTTACCGGGAAGGACAGCTCCGGCTTCCCGTCCGCCGTGTTGACAATGTCCTTGTAACCCATGGCGACCAGGGTATCGCCCATATAAATGGAGTAGAAGTCCCCGCCCTCGTCCACGTAGCGGTACTGAACGTCCTTGCGGGAGAACTCCGTCTCGCCCTTATTCAGGGCCAGGATGAACTCGGCCTGCTCCAGGGCGCCAAAGCTCTGCCCGTCGGGCACGGAATAGCGGATGTTGTCGTTGCGGGTCACGCCCACGTACTCCTTCTTCAGCACCTCGGTGGTGTAAAACTGCTCCGCCTGCCCATAGGGGACGACCAGCCCCCCGACAAAGGAAAACGCGAACATGGCGACCAGCATCACCAGGCCCACAATCGCCAGACGGTTGCGGAAAAAGCGCTGGGCCACCAGGCGGCCGGGCGACAGAACTTTGACGCGGCGGTCGTCGTTGAGCGTATAGTTTTCCTCTCTCTCCGGCGCGGCATTCACGTTTTTCTCTTCTTCACGCATTTGTCACGCCTCCTCTCAAGCCAGCCGTACCCGCGGGTCAACCACGGCGTACAAAATGTCGGACAGCAGGTTTCCGGCCAGGGTCAGAATGGCCAGGAAGGTCAGGTAGAACATGGTAAAGGGGATGTCCCCCGCCCGCATGGCCGTATAGCTGGTAAAGCCGATGCCGGGGATGGAGAACAGGGTCTCCGTAATCAGCGCGCCGGAAAACAGGCCGGGCAGGGAGCCGCCCACAATGGTCACCAGGGGGATCAGGGTGTTGCGGAAGGCGTGGTGATAGATGACCTTCTTCTCGTCCAGGCCTTTGGCGCGGGCCGTGCGGATATAGTCGGCGTTGAGCACCTCCAGCATATTGGTGCGGGTATAGCGCATCAGTCCGCCGATGGAGATGATCGTCAGCGTCACAATGGGCAGCACCAGGTGCATGGCCATGTCCCCCAGCTGCCCCATGGGGGACAATTGATTGAAGTTGCGCCCCACCAGTCCGTGGGTCTCAAACCACCCCAGATGCACGGCGAAGACCAGCCGCAGCAGGGAGGCGAAGAAAAACGTCGGCAGCGAGATGCCCACCAGGGCGCCGGCGGAAATGCCGTAGTCCAGGCGGGAGTACTGGCGGGTGGCGGCCACAATGCCCAGCGGGATGGCGATAATCAGCTGCAGAATCAGGGAAATCAGGCCCATGACAAAGGACAGGCCGATGACCTCCTTGAACTTGTCCGCCACGGGCATGGCGTACCGCCAGCTGTCCCCGAAGTTCCCGGTGATAAACTCCTTCAGCCACTTGAGCCAGCCCAGAGGTATGGGCAGGTCCAGGCCATAGGCCGCGGTGAGCTGCGCCAGCCACTCCTCATAGGGCTTGGCGTTGGGCCCCGCGGACAGCTGCATGGCCATGGTCTGCACGTAAGAGGTGGGCAGGCACCGCATGAGCAGATAGATGGCGAAGGTCACAAAAATCAAAATGAGAATGGAGATCAAAATACGCTTGATAATGTAATTTCTCAAAGTGGGTCCCTCCTGTTCCCTCGGCGCGTTTTGCCAAACGCAAGCAGATGGTGTCCCGGGCTCCTCCTTGGGCCCGGCAAAGCGGCCGAAGCAGTATCTTCCAACATAAAAGGCAGCCGGCCCCTCCGCCCCCTCTTTTTGGGCGGGGATACGAAGGGGCCGGCCCTTATTCGATCAACCTATGGATCTGGTGCAGCTTACTTCACGGCCACGGTCTCAACATTGCCCGCCCAGCCCCAGTACGGGGTCATGTCGGTGGGCAGGGAGTCGACCACAACGCGCTCGGAGGAGATCAGCAGGCAGTCGGAACGCTGATAGACGGGGACCTCCACGGCGTAGTCCATGACGATCTCCATGGCGCCCTGGTACAGAGCCTTGCGGTAGGCCTGGTCGGCGCTCTTACGGGCCAGCATGATGGTGTCGTCCAGCTCGTCTTCAGCGATGTGGTAGTAGTTGGTGGAACCCTGGGAGTGGTACAGCTGGAACATGTCGGGATCGGAACCGGCACGCCAGGCGGCGACCCACAGCTCGGCCACGCCGGTCTGATAGGTCTCATACAGGGCGTTGGCGTCGGCATGGTCGCGGACGGTCAGGGTGATGCCCACGGTGGCCAGCGCCTCGCTGGCGTTCTTCAGCAGCAGGAAGGAGGGATGGTCGCCGCTGCCGCTGGCGCCGATCTCCACCTGATAGGCCAGCTTGGCGCCCTCGGGAGCCGCGGTGACCTTGCCGTTCTCCACGGTGTAGCCGGCGGCCTCCAGATAGCCCAGGGCGGCCTCCAGAGCGGCGGCGTACTTGTCCTCGGTGGACATATCGGCGGTGTAGATAGGCTCGCCGTTCACGTCCACGGAGTAGGCGACCTTGTAGCCGTCGTCAGTGGTCTGGGGGGCGGCCCAGGAGGTGTTGGAGATGGGGTAGTTGATGACGGAGGCGGTGTTGCCGTAGTAGGAGTCGATGCCCTCGTCACGGTACACGGCGATCATGGTGGCCAGGGCCTTGCGCAGGTCCTTGGACTGCTCGGAGTAGGGATCGTCGCCCACCTTGACCAGGTTGGGGTTCATGCCCACATAGCCGTAGCCGCGGTAGTCGATCAGCTTGGTGGTGAGGACGGGGCCGTCAAAGTTCTGCCAGTCGTCCTCGGAGAAGCCGTTGACGGTGGCGATCTGCTTGGCGGTGTTGGTGTCGTAGCTGGGATCGGCGATGTCCAGGGTGCCGGTCTCGATGCCGGTGACCTTCACGTCCTCAGAGGACTCCTTGAAGCTCAGGTGCTTGACAATGGGCTCGCCCTGCCAGTAGTTGGGGTTGGCGTCCATGGTCACCACGCCGTTGGCGTAGGTGTTGAACACGAAGGGGCCGGCGCCCAGGGGGTTCTGGGTCTGGGCCTTCACCATGGACAGGTCGCCCTTGGGGAAGCCGAACTTGTGGGCGTCATAGTCATACTGGCTGGCGTCGCCGTAGTGGTGCAGGGGGGCGATGACCTGGCCCATCTGGTAGATGGCGGTGGCGTCCAGCTCAGTGGTGGTCACACGCAGGGAGTAATCGCCGGTCTTCTCGATGCCGGAGACGTAGTCGGCAGATTCACCGGTGGCCACGCCCACGGAGTACTTCGGGTCCAGGCAGGCCCACAGGGTGCGGTCCGCCTGCTCGGTGTCGGACAGGACGCTGTAATCGCCCTCGTACATCTCGACGGCATACTGCCACACTTCCTCCAGGGTGCTGCCCTCGAAGCCCCACTGGGCGGCCTTGGTGGCGATGTCGTCATCAGCGGAGGCGTTGCCCGCGTTCACAACATAATTCAGGATGCTCTCAATGAAAGCCACGCCGGCCTCGTTGATGCCGGTCTCCCAGAACTCCTTCTGGATGGCCTCGTCCCACAGGGAGAAGTCAGTGTTGTCAGGGCCGGCGGCGACCAGCAGGTCGGAGAGGATGCTCATGCCGGCGCGGTACTCCTCCAGGCCCTGGATGGGCACGGAGTAGAAGGTGGCGTTTCCGTCATAGGTGGGGTCCAGAACCACGTACATGCTGAAAATCAGGTCGTCGATGGTGACGGGCTTTCCGTCGGAGAACTTCATGTCGTCGCGGATGGTCAGATCATAGCTGACGGTGCCGTCGGCGTTCTCGGTGATCTTCACGTCGCTGGTGGTCTTGTAAGTGTAGTCGGTGCCGTTATAGGGCCGGGTCTCACCCGCGATGCCCTGCAGAACGGGGTTGGACACGCGGTCCAGGCCCATGGCGCCGATGGTGAACATATCCACCACGTCCTGGTCGCCGGCGGAAAGGGCGAAGAAGGGAGAGAACTTGCCCTCCAGGCCCTGCTCGCAGGAGACCACCAGGGTGTCGTTGGTCGACGCGGGCTGGCTGTCGGTGGGCTGGCTGTCGCTGTTTTGGGGGGCGTCGGTAGCGTCGGCGTTGGGCTTGCTGCAGCCGGAGAGCATACCGAAGCACATCGCAAGAGCAAGCAGCAAAGCCAGCAATTTCTTTGTGTTCTTCATTTTTCGCTTATCCTCCTAAAAATATATTGGAACAAACAGGTTTCCCTGTGTTCACCATAGTGGCCGCGCCCGCCCGGCGGGCGCGGACGGGCGGGGATGTCCCGCCCGTTTTGCAACCGGACGGACATTCAACTGCAAAATATTTATATTGAATTATACTACACCTTTATCGCTTTAGTCAAGCGGTGCGTCAAAGATATGTTTGAGAAATGTAGTCAGGAATATCGCCCGCGCTCCCCCATTCTTCGTTGAGAATCTCCAAAAAAACAGGTTCGGAACGGAAATCCCTTCCAGAACAGCCCCCCGGAACGGGCTCTGGCGGACCTCCTCCCGGGGCGGGGCGCCCCACGCGCCCCCGGCCAGAAAATTTTTCAATTTCCCCTTGACAGGGGCGGCGATTCCTGCTACAATCCTTTTTGTTCGCTGCGAGTGTAGCTCATCTGGTAGAGCGCCACCTTGCCAAGGTGGAGGTAGCGAGTTCGAGCCTCGTCACTCGCTCCAAAAAGGAAAGCGCCTGCGTTGCAGGCGCTTTCCTTTTTGGGTTCCGCGCCGCACGGCGGCGCTCCACCCTTCGGAGATTTCCTTGCTCGGGCCGGCAAAGCCAGCCCTGCGCAATTCTCCGCCGCTATGCGGCTCCGAATTCACGCCGCACCCGCGGCGCGGCCCAGAAGGGCCGTTGGGGTGGTTCCCTCCAAGCTCCGCACATTCCGGGACGCCTTCCTTTTTGGGTTCCGCGCCGCATGGCGGCGCTCCACCCTTCGGAGATTTCCATGCTCGGGCCGGCAAAGCCGGCCCTGCGCAATTCTCCGCCGCTGTGCGGCTCCGAATCCACGCCGCACCCGCGGCGCGGCCCAGAAGGGTCAAGTCAAGCCCTGCGCATAGGGCTCTCCCGTGAACCGGGGGTCCTTAGGGGGCGGGCCGCACACATTTCGGCAAAATCCCCATTGCGCCCCGGCCGCAACGCTGGTATAATATCACTACTTTACACCGTCAAAGGAGCGATCCTTATGCTGGATATTAAAATCACCCGCGCCCAAACCCTCAAGCCTCAGCCCGACCCGGACACCCTGGTGTTCGGCCGCACCTTCACCGACCATATGTTCCTGATGAATTACGACGCCGGCCAGGGCTGGCACGACCCCCGGGTCGTCCCCTACGGCCCCCTGCCCTTTGAGCTGTCCTGCATGGTGTTCCACTACGCCCAGGAGATCTTTGAGGGCATGAAGGCCTACCGCACCCCTGCCGGGCAGGTACAGCTCTTCCGGCCCTATGAGAACGCGAAGCGGCTGAACTCCTCCTGCCGCCGCCTGTGCATCCCCGAAATCCCCGAGGAGGATTTCGTTCAGGCCGTCAAGGCCGTAGTGGGCGTTGACCAGGCCTGGGTGCCCCACAAGGTGGGCACGTCCCTCTATATCCGCCCCTTCATCATCGCCACCGACAACGGCCTGGGCGTCCACGCCTCCCACAGCTACCTGTTCGCCGTCATCTGCTGCCCGGTGGGGGCCTACTACCCCGAGGGCATCAACCCGGTGAAAATCTACGTGGAGGACGAGGACGTGCGGGCCGTCAAGGGCGGCACCGGCTTCACCAAGTGCGGCGGCAACTACGCCGCCTCCATCCGCGCCGGGGAGCGGGCGGAGGAGCAGGGCTTCTCCCAGGTGCTGTGGCTGGACGGCGTCCACCGCAAGTACATTGAGGAAGTGGGCTCCATGAACGTGATGTTCAAGATCAACGGCGCCGTCGTCACCCCGGAGCTTACCGGCTCGGTGCTCCCCGGCATCACCCGCAAGAGCTGCCTGGAGCTGATCCGCTCCTGGGGCATCCCCGTGGAGGAGCGGCTCATCTCTGCCCAGGAGCTGTTCGACGCCGCCCAGGCGGGCACGCTTGAAGAGGCGTGGGGCACCGGCACCGCGGCCGTGGTGTCCCCCATCGGCCTGCTGGCCTGGGAGGGCCGGAAAGAGGTGGTCAGCGGCGGGAACATCGGCCCCCTGACCCAGAAGCTGTACGACACCCTCACCGGCATCCAGTGGGGCACCGTGGCCGACACCCACAGCTGGATCGTCCCCGTGGAATAACGCAAAACGAAGCCCCGGCCAATTGGCCGGGGCTTTGATTTTCGCATCCGCCGCTCAGCGCCCCTGTGGAGGGCGTTACTTTCTCTCTCGCGAGAGAAAGTAACCAAAGAGCGCGCTTAGGGGGCGGCCTCCGATGGAGCAGGCCCAAAGGACGGGCCAGCTCCACAGTCGGCCACCCCCTAAGACCCCCCCATTAAGGTCAAGACCCGCCGCTTTCGAGGGGCGGGAGAGTGACCGGCTATTGCGGGTTACGAATGAGCCCCGCTTCTTTTTTCGGCCCACACCGGGCCTGTGTTTCTCTGGCACTGATAGGCGAGGGTTCTCTTTAGCGCGCCTAACTTTCTCAGGCTCCCCCGCCGGGGCGGTAGACGTTCCCCCTCAACTGCCCCGCCAGCACCACCCGCCACCCAGGCGCATCTGACGTGGACGCCGCCCACAAACAGTGACCGCGCCTGAGCGGCAACAGAAATAGGGGCCCCCGCGTCCCGACCCGCTCCGCGCCGGAAGGGTATCCCCATGCGCCCCGTTTTGTCTCCCCCGTAAACAGTGGGTCCTTAGGGGGAGGCCCGCCTGTGAGCGAGGGAGCGCCCTTCGCTCCCGAAGTCGAACCGGCGGGCTTCCCCCTGAGCATTCTCTTTGGGTACTTTCTCTCATGTGAGAGAAAGTACCGCCCCCGGCAGGGCGCCCCCTGCCACCCCCCCGCCGGGGGCTACCTGCCCTTCGCCGCCCGGATGAACTCCCGGAACAGCGGGTGCGCCCGGTTGGGCCGGGACTTCAGCTCCGGGTGGAACTGCCCCGCCACAAACCAGGGGTGGCCCGGAAGCTCAATCATCTCCACCAGCCGCCCGTCGGGGGACAGGCCGGACAGCACCAGCCCCGCCTTTGTCAGCGCCTCCCGGTAGTCGTTGTTGAACTCGTAGCGGTGGCGGTGGCGCTCGTCAATCTCATCCGTCCCGTAAATGGCCGCCGCCAGGGAGCCCACCGCCAGCCGGCAGGGGTAGCTGCCCAGCCGCATGGTGCCGCCTTTCGCCGTCACCCCCACCTGGTCGGGCATGAGGTCGATGACAGGATAAGGGGTGTTGGGATTCAGCTCGGAGGAGTGGGCCCCTGTCAGGCCGCACACGTTCCGGGCGTACTCCACCACCGCCAGCTGCATCCCCAGGCAGATGCCCAGGAAGGGGATTTTCTTCTCCCGGGCGTAGCGGATGGCCTCGATTTTGCCCTCAATGCCCCGGTCGCCAAAGCCGCCGGGCACCAGAATGCCCTGGACATCCCCCAGCAGGCCGTCCGCCGTGTCCGGGGTGACCTCCTCGGAGTTGACCCAGCGGATGTCCACCGACACGCCGTTTTCAATCCCTCCATGGGTGAGGGCCTCCACCACCGACAGGTACGCGTCGTGGAGCCCCACGTACTTGCCCACCAGGGCGATGGTCACCGAGCCCGTGGGATGCTTGGCCCGGTGGACCATGGTGGCCCACTCGGTGAGGTCGGGGGCGTGGCAGATCAGCCCCAGCCGCCGCACCACCACGTCGCCCAGCCCCTCCCGCTCCAGCATGAGGGGCACCTCGTAAAGGAGGTCCGCCGTCAGGTTGGGGATGGCGTGGTCCTTCGGGATATTGCAGAACAGGGAAATCTTGTCCAGGATGTCCTGGGGGATGGGGTCATCGCTGCGGCACATGATAACATCTGGTTGAATTCCAAGGGACAATAACTCTTTGGCCGAGTGCTGCGTGGGCTTGGACTTCAGCTCCCCGGAGCCGGGGATGGCCACGATGAGGGACACGTGGATAAACATCACGTTCTGCCGCCCCCGCTCGGCGGCCACCTGCCGGATGGCCTCCAGGAAGGGCTGGCTCTCGATGTCGCCCACGGTGCCGCCGATCTCCACAATGGCCGCGTCCACGCCGGGGCCCTCCAGGGAGTAGATGTGGCGCTTGATCTCGTCGGTGATGTGGGGGATGATCTGCACCGTGCCCCCCAGGTAGTCTCCCGCCCGCTCCCGGTTGAGCACGTTCCAGTATATCTTTCCGGCGGACACGGAGGAGTTGAAAGTCAGGTTCTCGTCGATGAACCGCTCGTAGTGGCCCAGGTCCAGATCGGTCTCCGCCCCGTCGTCGGTGACGAACACCTCCCCGTGCTGGTAGGGGGACATGGTGCCCGGGTCCACGTTGAGATAGGGGTCCAGCTTCTGCACCCGCACCCGCAGCCCCCGCTGCTTCAAAAGCCGCCCCAGGGACGCGGCCGTGATGCCCTTGCCCAGCCCGGACACCACGCCGCCGGTGACAAAAATGAATTTCGTGCCTGTGGTCATATGGATTCCTCCCCTGAACGGGCGGGGCCTCTCAGCGCCGGGCATTCCGTCCGCTTCCATTTAACGGTTTATTTTACGCTCCCCGGGGGGACAAGTCAAGGGGAGCGCCGCCTCATCGCAAATTTCTCCGGCCCGCCCAAAGAAAAGGGTGGAAATTCCCCCCAAAGTATGTTAAATTAAAAACAGGTCAATTTTCATCCGGCGGGCCCGCGCCCCCGGAACCATTTACTAAGGAGGAACACGAATATGGGCACTATGAACGGCAAAACTGTCATCATCACCGGCGGCGGTCGGGCCGTCCTCAGCGATGGCGCCAGCTGCGGCTCCATCGGCTACGGCATTGCCACCGCCTTTGCCAAGGAGGGGGCCAATCTGGTCATCACCGGGCGGAACGTGAAGAAGCTGGAGGAGGCCAAGGAGGAGCTGGAGCGGCTGTACGGCGTGAAGGTGCTCCCCGTCCAGGCCGACGTGTCCGCGGGGTCGGACAACAAGGCCGTGGTTCAGCACGTGGTGGATGAGACCATCAAGGCCTTCGGCCGCATTGACGCGCTCATCAACAACGCCCAGGCTTCCGCCTCCGGCGTGACCCTGGCGGATCACTCCACCGAGCAGTTTGATCTGGCCGTCTACTCCGGCCTGTACGCCGCCTTCTACTATATGCAGGCCTGCTACCCCCATCTGAAGGAGACCAAGGGCTCCGTCATCAACTTCGCCTCGGGCGCCGGCCTCTTCGGCAACTACGGCCAGTGCGCCTACGCCGCCGCCAAGGAGGGCATCCGGGGCCTCTCCCGGGTGGCCGCCACCGAGTGGGGCCCCGACGGCATCAACGTGAACGTGATCTGCCCCATCGCCTGGACCGCCCAGCTGGAGAACTTCCAGAACGCCTATCCCGACGCCTTCAAGGCCAATGTGAAGATGCCCCCCATGGGCCACTACGGCGACCCCGAGACCGAGATCGGCCGGGTCTGCGTCCAGCTCACCCACCCCGATTTCAAGTACCTCACCGGCGAGACCCTCACCCTGGAGGGCGGCATGGGCCTGCGGCCCTGACCGGGCACCCCAGACGAACCAAGGCGCACACGCATGGCGTGTGCGCCTTTTCGCGTCCCCAGGGGTCCCCGTGAGAGCCCAGCCCCGCGAAGCGGGCGGGTTTCGTGGGGAGGGGAGGCACAGGGGAGCGAACGCAGTGGGGCGGACTTTGTGCCGGCGGTGTGCGCTCCCTTATTCTGCTCAATAGTCCCAGTCCGCGGGGTCGGTGCTGGGGAACGTCACCACCCCGTTTTCCGCATACTGCTCAGCCAGATCCTGCTCCGGGTCGTATTTCACCGCGGTATCCGGGTACATCCTCTCCCTGCCGTACTCGTCGGTGACCAGCGCCACGATGCAGTACACGTGGTCAGGTTCCAGAACCCAATCCCCCTCCAGACGGAAAAACCGGGTGTCCCGCTGGTCGAATCCGTTATAGTTGGGCGGAATCCCCTCCACCGGCTCGTACCAGACCAGCAGCTTCTGATCCCGGAATAACCCCACCTTGATGCTGGAAGCGGCGGCGCACGCTTCGCCGAATCCGCCCACCGAGTCAACCCAGACGTATTCCTCCACCTTGCCGCCCCATCCCCACAGCCCGTTCCCGATGTTCAGGCCGGGAAAGCTCTGGGTATACATACCATCGAACCGCTCCACCATCTGGGTCTGCCGCTGGTCCCCGGTGAGCAGCGCCGCCGACACCGTGATCTCGTCGGTGAGGGGCACGGTGGCCCGGGCGGTAAAGGCGTGGTCCTCCCCCAATGCGCCGGGGACGGCGACAGTCCGGCCGCCGCTGTCCAGCAGGAACTCCGCCGCCATGCCCTCCACGTAGGTCCGGGGCAGGGCCCGAACCTCAATGGTCACGGTATTCGCCCGGTAGTCGGTGGATACCACCTGGGCGCTCTGCTCCGCCGTCAGGGTGTTCTGGCTCTGCAGGATGCTCTCCACCCGGCCGGCGATGCCGCCGATCTGGTTATTCACGTTTTGGGTGACGTTGCTGATGGCGTACTGCAGGTTCTGGTAATCCTGCCGGGTCTGTTCCAGCTGGGCGAACAGGTTCACCAGCACCGCCGCCAGCGCCGCGGCCCCCAGCGCCGCCAGCACCTTGGGCCAGCGGCGGCGTTTGGGCGGCTTGGTCTCCGGCGCTTTTTCCCCGCCGGCCTCCGGCCCCACCGTCTCCCGCAGGATGACGGTGTGCTCCGGGGGCCGCGCGTCCAGGTAGCGCCCCACGATCTCCTCCACCATCCGCAGCTGCTCCGCCGTCAGCTCGGGCCGCGCGTCCTCCTCTCCCAGCAGCCAGTCGATGGACACCGAGAACTCCCGGCTCAGGTTCACCAGCTTCTCGATCTCGGGCAGGGCGGCGTCCGACTCCCACTTATAGATGGCCTGCCGGGACACTCCCAGCCGCTCCCCCAGCGCCTCCTGGGACAGCCCCAGCTCTTTGCGTTTCTGGGCGATCCGTTGTCCCACCGTCATGGGCCTCACCTCCTCTTTGACCCCTATGATACCACAGGTTTTTCCATCCACGCCACCACTTCAAAGTTATTTTTCTGTAAACTACAGGTTTACACTCGCTCTTTCAGGCCTGTTTCGCCCAGCTCCAGCACCCGGGTGCACACCTGCTCCAAATACAGCCGGTCATGGGATACGCTGATGATAACGCCGGGGAAATCCGCCAGCACCCGCCGGATCACCGGGGCGGACAGGGGGGAAAAGTTCCGGGTGGGCTCGTCCAGCACCAGCGCGTTGGCCCCGTTCAGCACCATGGACAAAAACAGCAGCTTGGCCCGCTGCCCCCCGGACAGCCCCGCCGCCGGGTGCTCCATCTCCTCCGCCTTGTATTTCATGTTCCCCAGTAAGGTGCGGGCCCTTGTCACGTCCTCCCGATGGCCGCCGGGGGCCAGTATCTCCACCGGGGTGCGCTCCCCCAGCAGCAAATCGCCATAGTCCTGGGGCATATAGGCCGCCCGCAGGTCGGTGCGGGGCAGCAGCGCGTCCGCCACCAGCTTCAGCAGGGTGGACTTGCCCGCCCCGTTGGGCCCCACGATGCCGACCTTCTCAGGCCCCGTGACCCACAGCCGCACGTTTCGGGCCAGCAGCCGCTCTCCGGCCCGCAGCTCGGGTAAATCCAGACGCAAGGCCGTCTTGCCCGCCGGGAAGGCGGACTTGCCCCCGTCAAAGGCGGTCAAAATGGCCTCCTCCCACTCGGGCAGGGCGGTCATGTCCTCCTTCTCCCGCTCAAACCGGCGGCCCATGGACAGCACCGAATGCATTTTCTTTTTCAGCAGCCGCCCGCCGTGGGGGTCCTGGCGGGTGATGGTCGCCTGCTGATGGTCTACTTTGTCCCGAATCTGCCGGAATTTTTCCTGTTTGGCGTCAAATTCCGCCCGCTCCTTCCGGGCCACCTGCTCCTGGTGGGCAAAGCCGGAGGCGCGCTCCTCCACATACTGCTTATAGCCCGTCCGGGCCACGGTGCACCGGGGCAGGGTGCGCCGCCGCAGCCGCTCCAGGTGGATGACCATATTTGCGGTGCGCTCCAAAAGGGTCTCGTCGTGAGAGATGTACAGCACCGGCGCTTTACATCCCCGCAGGAACCCCTCCAGCCACTCCAGGGTGGCCAAATCCAAATCGTTGGACGGCTCGTCCAGCAGCAGCAGGTCGGGGCCGTCCAGCAGCAGCAGGGCCAGCCGCAGCTTCACCCGCTCCCCGCCGGACAGGGTGGACAAGGGGCGGGCGTCCCAGAACAGGCCGGCGTCCAGCCCCACCTGCCGGGCGGCGCGGTCCAGCGCCTTGGGGTCGGCGTCCAGAAAGGCCTGGGCGCACTGGCAGAATTCCCACACCGGCAGTTCCAGCTCGGCCGGGGCCAGCTCCTGGGCCAGATACCCCTTCCGCAGCCCCTTGTCCACAATCTCCCCCGTCCACTCGGCGTAGGGCTCCACAAGCTGGGGGTCGTACAGCAGCTTCAAAACGGTGGACTTGCCGTTGCCCTCCTCCCCGATGAGGGCGGCCCGGTCGCCGGGGGCCAGGGTGAAGGACAGCCCCTCCACCAGGGTAGTCAGGTCCTTCTTATGGGTGACAGTGAGGTTTTTCACCTGAAACATACGCATTCCTCCTCGACATAAAAAATCCGTCCTTCCATGGCGGAAAGACGGATCACATGACGAAAAGGCAAGGGCGCAGAGTACGCCCCCGGTCAAGCAAGCCGCCCTTCGCGCCATGAAAGCCCAGGCCCATCCAAATATGGGCCCCAGCTCCGTGTTCACAGCTTGAAGTTCAACTTACTTGTTGCGCATCCTTTCACCCTTTTCGGTTTTTTCTGAATGTCCATGTTCCCCGCCCCCGGGCGGGGAACAAATTACATCTGTCAATCAGTATAGCAGGGTTTGGGCGCCGTGTCAAGCGGGGCCCGCGGCGCTCAATACTCGGCGTAATCCCGTATCTTTTTGACGATGCCGATATAGTCGTGGGCCGTCCCCTGGAAGCGCTCCGGATTGATCGGGTGGTGGATATTGTAAAGGAAAAGGGAGCGCTCACACCTCCCGGTTGTAGATGGCGGCCACGTCCCTCCGCCCCCGGAACATGAACAGCCACGCCGCGCACAGGGTGATGGCGCTGAGCGTCAGCACCACCTGCCGCTCGGGCATCACCTCGGCCAGGCTACCCGCCAGCAGGGTGCCCAGGACGCCCCCCAGGGAACAGAGCATCTGAAAGGTGCCGTTGAACCGGGCCCGCTTGGTGTCGGGAATATAGGACTGGGTGGCGGCGATGCGGATGTTGTAGGAGGTCACCCCCAGCAGGCCGTAGAAGAAAAAGGCGATGGCCATGAGGGGGATGGGCAGGTACAGCAGGGCGCCCTCCAGCAGGGTCACGGTCAGGTACACCGTGAAGGCGATGGCAAACTTCTTCTGGGTGGGGAATTTGATCCGATAGTGGATCAACCCGCCCAGGAACCGCCCCGCCACCGAGAAATTGGACACAATGGTGTACAGCGTCACCGCCGCCAGGGGCCAGGCGGCAAAGAGGGCGGCGTTGTTCCGGAAGAAGGGCAGGTGGAGGCTGCCCGCCCCGTTGCCGGAGAAGCCGGACACCATGAAGTACAGCGTGATGACCAGCAGGCCCCGCTCCCCCCGTATGTAGTCCAGCCCCTCCTTCAAGTCCCGGCCGAACCGCTTGGCCGCCCCCATGCCGTCCGCCGGGGGGGCCTTGTCCATATGGGTCTCCTGGTAGCGGATGGTGCGCTCGAAGCAGGCGGCGATGAGGAAACACAGGGCGTTGAACGCAAACAGCGGCGTGGCGCTGCCCAGCTTGTCGTACACCAGCGCGGCGATGGGGGTGGACATGGCGGCCAGCGGCCAGAGCATGCTGGAGATGGAGTAGGCCTTGGAAAAGTTCCCCTCGGTGATGAGGTTGGGGTAAAAGCTGTCATAGGCCACCAGATACACCGCGTTGATGGCCCCCACCACCACGCATCCCCCCAGCAGCAGCGGATAGCTGAACCACCCGCCCCGCAGCAGCCAGAACAGCCCGAAATACAGCCCCGCCGACAGAAAATCCAGCCGGTAGATCACCTTTTTCCGGCTCATGCGGTCCAGGTACGGCCCAGCCAGGATGGGGCACACCAGCATGGGCAGCTGGAAACACACGATAAACAGCGAATAGAGAAAGGTGGAGCCGGTGTAGTCCAGCACCATCATGCTCAGCGCGAAGCCGGACAGGGAGTTGCCGACCATGGACACCACGCTGCCCAGGGTGATGATGGTGAAATCACGGGTCCACAGGCTCTGCTTCGGTTGGTTTATCTCCATGGTATTGTTCTCCTTGACGATGAAAAAAACCGGGTCCGACAACGGACCCGGCGTTTATTCTATCACAGTCCCGGCGGCACTGTCAAGCTGTGCCGCCCCCGCCCGGTGACCGCTGGAACGCGGGCACTGAGCGGGGCGCGCGGGCAAAACCTGCCAGGGCGTCCAGCGCGTCCTCCCCCTGGGGACGGAACGGCGCGCCCCCCGCCTCCGTCACCCGGAGGGAAAAGCCCTCCTGGTCGGCCTCAAACATGGCCGCGCCGGGGGCGGGGCGGTCGGACACCTCGTACCCCAGCCGCTCCAGCGCCAGGGTGAGGGCGGCGGGGCCCCGGGCCCAGGCTATGCCCAGCTCCCCCCGGCAGCCTCCCGCCCGGTGGGCCGCCCAGGCGCAGTCCGCCCCGGCCAGCAGGTCCCACTCCCCCGTGCTGGCAGGGCCGGGTTCCCCGGCCCGGGGGGGCGTGAAGCGCCGCCCCTCTCCATCCGTGAGAAAGGTCTCCACCTCCCCGCCCTCCTGCCGGACGAAAAGAGCGGCGGCAAAGCCGTAGTACCGGGCCAGCCACGCGCCGCAGGCGGCGCAGGCCCCGTCATGAAAGCGGACCTCGCCCCCGGCCAGGGCCGCTCCGCACCCCGCCGCCCGGGCCAGCGCCCGGGCCAGGGGGCCGCCCCCGCTGCCGATGGCCACCGTACCCAGGGCGCCCAGCCGCAGCCCCAGCTCGTAAAATTCCCGCCCCAGTTGTGTGCGCTCCATGGGAAGTCCCTCCAAGTTTGGCCCTCCGGCCCTGTTTGGCAACAGTCTCCCCAGTTTATGCCCAGGTTATTCCTCCCGCCCCTCCCTGCGGCGGCGGTACATGGACGCCGCCGCCTCCAGCCGCGCCGCGAACTCGTCCACCGCCCAGTCCGGCGAGAGCACCTCCACCCCCGGTCCCAGGCCGAACAGCCACCCCCACAGGGGCGGGCTGGCCACCAGCTCCAGGGTGACGGTGAAGTATCCCTCCCCGTCGGGGACAAGGGCCGCCTCCAGCCCGAAGCGGTCGGTCACCACCCCCGCCAGCCGGTCCTCACACCGCAGCCGCAGCTGGCAGGGGGTGCCGGAAAACATCCCGAAGTGCCTGCGGGTGTAGCCCTCCGCTGTCCACTCCCCCCGGGGGTGACCCTTCATCCCGGTGACGGTGATGCCCTCCATCTTGTCCACCCGGTAGTGGCGCACCTCCCGGCGCAGCTCGTCCCATCCGGCCAGATAGTAGTTCTCGCTGTCCCAGATTAGGCCATAGGGGGTGAGCCGGTACCTGGCGCCCTCCCGGCGGAACACCCGCTCCCGCCGGGCGTTGTACTCAAAGTAGCGGAAGGTGACCACCCGGTTGGCGGCAATGGCCCCCTGGAGCCTGTCCACATTGTAGAAAATGCTCTCGTTCATGGTCTTGACCCGCCGGTCCACATACACCTGCCGCTGGAGCTGCCGGGCCTGATGGACGCTGGTGAGCCCCTCCAGCTTGCGGATCAGGGCCTCGCTCTTGCGCCCGGTGAGAAACCGGCTGGACTGCACCGCGTCCACCAGCAGCTTCAGCTCTGCCAGCTCAAAATCCCGCTGGCCGATATACCAGCCCCCGCCCCGGCCCCGGCGGGCCTGCACGTCCAGCCCCAGCTCCCGCAGCTGCTCCATGTCGTCATAAATGCTCTTGCGCTCGGCGCTCAGCCCCCAGCGCTCCAGCTCCTCCTGCATCTCCTGCCGGGAGACCGGGTGGTCCTCGTCGCTGCGCTCCAGCAGCAGCTTGGCCAGAATGGGCAGCTTACGCTTGTAGTTGGCGGTCTTTGACACGGCCGTCCCCCCCTTTCCGTCCCCAATCCTATCAGGAACAAAGTCCGATATTCAGGGATATTATAGCAGGCTCCCGGCCGCGGCGCAAGGGGAAAAAAGCCCGCCCCGGCTTTGCCGGAGCGGGCTGGGGTCAGTGGTGGCTCCCGTGGTGCTCCTCCTGGTGGTGCTGCTGGTGGCTGTGCTCCACCTCCGGCGTAAGGGTCTCGCCGCAGATACTGCTGTGGGTGTGGGCGGTGCCCCCCACGTAGGTCTCACCGCAAATACCGCAGGTGTGGACATGATAGTGCGTTTCTCCCGCCGGATAGCTCACCCCGCAGTCCGGGCAGGTGCGGGTGTCCGGGGCCAGGGGATAGCCGCAGAGCTGGCAGTCGTGGGCTGTGCCCTCCGGGTAGACCGCGCCGCAGCGCTCACAGGTGTGAGGCAGCGGATAGCCGTCGCACATCGCGCAGTCGTGTTCCGTCCCCGCCGGATAGGACGCGCCGCAGCCGGGGCAGGTCTCAATGGCCCCGTTGGGGTCATAGCCGGAGGTGTCCTGGTCGGGGGCGCTGTCGTTCCAGTTGGGCTCGCCCACGCCCACGTGGGGGTGGCTGTGCTTCGTGCCCGCGGGGACGGTCTGTCCGCAGTTGGCGCAGGTATAGCTCCCGTCCCAGTCCGGGCAGGTCACGCCCTGGCCGGCGATGCGGCACACCAGGCGGCTCACCCGCTCCTCGGTCACGGCCTTGCTGGTTCCCGTCAGTTCGAAACGGTAGCCATAGCCGTCCTTCATAAAGCTCACCCGACGGTCGCTGCCGTCCACGCCGCCCTGGGGGGTAGCCACGGAGTCAAATCCGTTGGCGGTGACTGTCAGGCCCCGAATCTCCTGTGTCACGCTCCCGGGATAGTCAAAGCAGGTGGGGGGCAGCTGGTTTGCCGTCACGGCGAACTCAAAGTGGTCCAGCGGCCCCACGGCGCCATAGATATACGCCCCCCAGAAGGAACCGTCCTCATACCATGCCGCCCAGCCGGACAGCTCGTAACCGTCCCAATCCAGGTGGGTGGACAACGCGTCCTCCCCGCCCAGCAGGGCGGCGATCTCTTCCCGGGTCAGATCGCGCTTCACCGCGCCGGAAGGGATGTCCCAATCCGCCGCAACCTGGCCGGCCGCGCTGGACTTCATCCCGCCGTAGTCGATATAGGGCAGGATATAATAGGCGGCGATTCCGCCGCTCACCACCTCGTAGCCGCCGATGGTCTTTTCCCCCGCCTCCGTCACATCGCCGGGCTCCACGATGGCGATGTCGGGCTCGCCCACACCCGCGTTTTCCGGAGCGGCTGGGTCGTAGTCCACGAGGTGATCATAGACCTCCTCCCGGCTCAGCCACCACGTCCCCAGACCCACCACCAGCAGCAGCGCCGCGGCCATAGAGCCGTACTTTGCCCACGGGACCGGCCGCTTCCCCGGCTCCTTCAGCTCTTTCAGCCGCCGGTCCAGGGTGTCGGACACCCGTACGCCGTCCATAAACGTTTTATACCGTCTCATGTTATCGCTCACTCTCCTTCGTCTTCCAGTAAGTACCGCCGCAGGGCGTCCCTCGCCCGGCTCAGGTGGGAGCGCACCGTCCCCGGCCGCTGGCCCAGGATCGCCCCGATCTCCTCTGAGGTGTAGCCCTCGTAGTAGTGCAGGTGCACCGCCGCGCGCTGGTTGGCGGGCAGGGTCAAAATGGCCTCCACCAGTTCCCGGCAGCCGTCGTCCGGGGCGGGATACACGTCCAGCAGCTCCACCGCCGGGTGGCGGCGGCGCAGGCGCAGCACACTCTTGCAGCGGTTGGCCGTCACCTTCAGCAGCCACGCCTTCTCGTGCTCCCCGTCCCGGAGCTGCGGGCGCTTTTCCAGATAGCGCAGGAAGGTGTCCTGCACCGCGTCCTCCGCCTCCTGGACGTCGCCCAAAATGGCCAGCGCCGCCCGGAACAGGGCGTGTTCATGCTTGTCGATCAATTCTTCCAACCGGTTGGAGCGGTTCACACGGAACCCTCCTTTCATCGTCGCAAGGTCCGCTCGGCTCCCTTGCTTCTCTTCTCCCCACATCGCCGCCGCAAACGCTGAAGGGCGCTTTTGCGGCGGCCCCGGAAGGGCGGCTTTGCGGGGGCCCCTTCTATCTATAACACGCCCCAGGGCCGCAAATCGTTGCAGCCGGGGAAAATTTTTTGTTCTGGCCTTTCCCCGCCTCATATGGTATACTGTCCTTACCGCCGGCGCAACGCCGCGAAAGGAGAACCCATCATGGAAAACGAACTGAGGCTCGCCGTCCTCATCGACGCGGACAACGCCCCCCGCACCGCCCTGCGGGAGATCATGGCGGAGGTGGCGGTGTACGGCTCGGCCACCATCAAGCGCATTTACGGCGACTGGACCGCCCCCAACATGGGCAGCTGGAAGCCCCTGCTGCTGGAGCACGCCATCTCCCCCTTCCAGCAGTACAGCTACACCACCGGCAAAAACGCCACCGACTCCGCCATGATTATCGACGCCATGGACATCCTCTACACCGGCAACTGCGGCGGCTTCGTGCTGGTGAGCAGCGACAGCGACTTCACCCGGCTGGCCACCCGGCTGCGGGAGGCGGGGATGAAGGTGTACGGCATGGGGGAGAAGAAAACCCCGAAGCCCTTCATCGTGGCCTGCGACAAGTTCGTATACATCGAGTCGCTGAAGGCCGCCGAACAGCAGGCCTCCGCGCCCTCCGGGAAGAGCGCGAAGAAAAAAGCCCCCGCCCCGGCGGAGGCCGAGTCCCCCGCCCTGTCCGTCAAGGAGCTCATCGCCCAGTCGGTGGAGGATCTGGCGGACGAGGACGGCTACGCCTACCTGGGCGACCTGGGCACCCTGCTGATCAAAAAGCAGCCCGACTTCGACTCCCGCAATTACGGCTACGCCAAGCTGTCCCGATTTATCGCCGCCCTGGACGGCTTCGAGATCGACGAGCGGCACAACGCCAAATACCAGGGCACCCAGGTATTTGTGCGCAATAAAAAGTGAGAAAAGCGGCCTCCCTCTTTCGAGGGAGGCCGCTTTTTGCTGTTGATATGCCGGGCAGTTACTTGTACAGCTCGATGAGCTTCTGCAGGTGCTCCCAGCGCTCCATGGCGGCTGCCCCAACGCGTCCTGCGGACGCGCCGGGAGCCCCCTTGGATTTCAATGCTCGGGCGGAGTGAATCCGCCCTGCGCAAATTCGACCCTGCGGGCCGAATTTACGGCGCACTCGCGCCGCCCGCCTTCGGCGGGGTCGGCCGCCGCCTTACGCGTACAGCTCAATCAGCTTCTGCAGGTGCTCCCAGCGCTCCATGGCGGCCGCCTCGTTCTCCTTGAAGAGCTCGGTGGCGCGCTCCGGGAAGGACCGGGTCAGGGAGGAGTAGCGGGCCTCGTTGAGCAGGAACTCCTGGTAGCCGCCGGCGGGGGCCTTGGAGTCCAGGGTGAAGGGGTTCTTGCCCTCGGCCTTGTTGGCGGGGTTGTACCGGAACAGGTTCCAGTAGCCGCAGGCCACGGCCTTCTTCATCTCGCTCTGGCAGTTGGCCATGCCGCCCTTGATGGAGTGCATCTCGCAGGGGCTGTAGCCGATGACCAGGGACGGGCCGTGATAGGCCTCGGCCTCCCGGATGGCGGCCAGCGTCTGGTTGGGGTTGGCGCCCATGGCCACCTGGGCCACGTAGACGTAACCGTACTGCATGACGATCTCGGCCAGGGACTTCTTGCTGATGGCCTTGCCGGCGGCGGCAAACTGCGCCACCTGACCGATGTTGGAGGACTTGGACGCCTGTCCGCCGGTGTTGGAGTACACCTCGGTGTCAAACACGAAGATGTTCACGTCCTCGCCGGAGGCCAGCACGTGATCCAGGCCGCCGTACCCGATGTCGTAGGCCCAGCCGTCGCCGCCGAAGATCCACACGGACTTCTTGTTCAGGTACTCCTTCTGGGCCAGGATCTCCTGGATCAGCTTGCAGGCGTCGCAGTCGCAGAACTGGGCGCCGGAGTCCTTGAGCTGCTTGGCGTGAGCCTGCATCTCGGCCAGCTTGTCGCCAAAGGCGTCCTTGGCGGCGGGGCTGTTGGCAAACTCGGTGACCTCGTCGATGGTGCACAGCCCGTCGTTCAGCGCGGCGATATAAGCCTTTGTGGCCTCCTGGTTGGCCTCGCCGTCGTCCATGGTGTCCAGCCACTTCTGGGCGGCCTCCTTCAGGGGGGCGTAGGTCCAGTCGATGGCCAGCAGGGCGCGGGTCTTGTCGGCCAGGGCGTTGCGGATGGCCTTCTGGCCCAGGTGCAGGCCCAGGCCGTGCTCGGCGTTGTCCTCGAACAGGGAGTTGGCCCAGGCCACGCCCTTGCCGTCCTTATTGACGGTGTAGGGGGAGGTGGCGGCGGGACCGCCCCAGATGGAGGAGCAGCCGGTGGCGTTGGACACATACATCCGGTCGCCGCACACCTGGGTGACCAGGCGGGCGTAAGCGGTCTCGGCACAGCCGGCGCAGGAGCCGGAGAACTCCAGCAGGGGTTGCTTGAACTGGCTGTCCTTGACGGAGGCGGTGCCCTCCATGTCGGCCTTGGGGGCCACCTTGGCCACCATGTAGTCGAAGGCGGGCTGGCGCACGGCCTCCTGCTCCATGGGAACCATCTTCAGGCTCTTGGTGGGGCACACGCCCACGCAGACGGAGCAGCCCATGCAGTCCATGGCGGACACGGCCAGGGAGTACTTGTACACGCCCTTGCCCTTGCCGGCCTTCACGTCCACGATCTGGGCGCACTCGGGCGCGGCCTTGGCCTCCTCCTCGGTGAGCGCGAAGGGACGGATGGTGGCGTGGGGGCAGACGTAGGCGCACATATTGCACTGCACGCAGGTGTCGGGGTTCCAGGCGGGGACGGACACGGCCACGCCGCGCTTCTCATAGGCGGAGGCGCCCTGCTGGAAGGTGCCGTCCACGTGGGGCACGAAGGCGGACACGGGCAGGCTGTCGCCGTCCATGCGGCCCACGGGCTCCATGATGTCCTTCACCATCTCCACCAGCTCGGGGCGGCCCTCCAGCTTCTCGCCGCCGGCCTTGTCCTCGGCGGAGGCCCAGGAGGCGGGCACGTCGAACTTCTTGAAGGCGGTGGCGCCGATGTCAATGGCCTTGTGGTTCATGTCCACAATGTCCTGGCCCTTCTTCAGGTAGGAGTGGGTGGCGGCGTCCTTCATGTAGCCGATGGCCTCCTCCTCGGGCATGACCTTGGCCAGCTTGAAGAAGGCGGACTGGAGGATGGTGTTGGTGCGCTTGCCCATGCCGATCTCGATGGCCAGGTCGATGGCGTTGATGGTGTAGACCTGGATGTTGTGCTCGGCGATGTAGCGCTTGGCCGCGGCGGGCATATGCTTGTCAAGCTCCTCGTCGCTCCACTGGCAGTTGATGAGGAAGGTGCCGCCGTCCTTCACGTCGCGCACCATGGGGAAGCCCTTGACGATGTAGGCAGGCACGTGGCAGGCCACAAAGTCGGCCTTGTTGATGTAATAGGGGGCGCGGATGGGCTGGTCGCCGAAGCGCAGGTGGCTGATGGTCACGCCGCCGGTCTTCTTGGAGTCGTACTGGAAGTACGCCTGGATATACTTGTCGGTGTGGTCGCCGATGATCTTGATGGAGTTCTTGTTGGCGCCCACGGTGCCGTCGCCGCCCAGGCCCCAGAACTTGACCTCGATGGTGCCCTCGGCCGCGGTGTTGGGGGAGGGCTTCTCCTCCAGGGACATGTTGGTCACGTCGTCCACGATGCCGATGGTGAACTGGCGCTTGGGGGCGGCCTTGGTCAGTTCCTCATACACCGCGAACACGCTGGCGGGGGGAGTGTCCTTGGAGCCCAGGCCGTAGCGGCCGCCGATGACGGAGATGTCGGTCCTCCCCGCGTTGGCCAGGGCGGTGACCACGTCCAGGTACAGAGGCTCGCCCTGAGCGCCGGGCTCCTTGGTCCGGTCCAGCACGGCGATCTTCTTGCAGGTGGCGGGGATGGCGGAGAGCAGCTTGTCCGCGCGGAAGGGGCGGTACAGGCGCACCTTGATGAGGCCCACCTTCTCGCCGTGGGCGTTCAGGTAGTCGATGACCTCCTCGGCCACGTCGCAGATGGAGCCCATGGCGATAATGACCCGGTCGGCGTCGGGCGCGCCGTAGTAGTTGAACAGCTGGTAGTTGGTGCCCAGCTTGGCGTTGACCTTGCCCATGTACTCCTCGACGATGTCGGGGATGGCGTCGTAGTACTTGTTGCAGGCCTCGCGGTGCTGGAAGAAGATGTCGCCGTTCTCGTGGGAGCCGCGCATCACGGGGCGCTCGGGGTTGAGGGCGCGGGCGCGGAAGTCCTCGATGGCCTTCCAGTCCACCATCTCGGCCAGATCGTCGTAATCCCAGATGGCCACCTTCTGGATCTCGTGGGAGGTGCGGAAGCCGTCGAAGAAGTTCAGGAAGGGGACGCGGCCCTCAATGGCGGCCAGATGGGCCACGGCGGCCAGGTCCATGACCTCCTGCACGTTGCCCTCGGCCAGCATGGCGAAGCCGGTCTGG
>CAJUOT010000028.1 GCA_910588135.1 uncultured Oscillospiraceae bacterium
TGAAGTACACCCAGTCCAACTCGGTGTGCTACGTGAAGGACGGCATGACCATCGGGGTAGGCGCGGGCCAGCAGAGCCGCATCCACTGCACCCGTCTGGCGGGAAACAAAGCGGATATCTGGTGGCTGCGGCAGCACCCCAAGGTGCTGGCCCTCCCCTTTGTGGACGGCATCCGCCGCCCGGACCGGGACAACGCCATCGACCTGTATATCTCCGACGAGCACGACGACGTGCTGGCCGAGGGCACGTGGCAGAACACCTTCAAAGTGAAGCCGGACGTGCTCACCGAGGCGGAGAAAAAGGAGTGGATCGCCCAGCTGTCCGGGGTGACGGTGGGCTCCGACGCCTTCTTCCCCTTCGGGGACAACGTGGAGCGGGCCTTCAAGTCCGGCGTGAAGTACATCGCCCAGCCCGGCGGCTCTATCCGGGACGATCAGGTAATCGCCACCGCCGACAGCCACGATATGGTCATGGCGTTCACCGGGATGCGGTTATTCCACCATTGAGGACGGACGATCAGGCGCGGCTGGCCGCCTTTGAGAAAATGCTGGCGGACGTGCAGGCGAACTATGCCGAGCTGAATGCCCGGATGGACAAGCTGCGGGCAGAAAAGAAGGAGAAAACCGCCACCTTCCGGCAGTATTGGAGCAATAAAATGACCTGCCAGTATATGCTGTCCATGTATCAACAATACGGGCTGATGGAACAACCGGCCCCGGAAAGCAGGGATAAAACCGTATGAAAGTGTTAGTTGTGGGCTCCGGCGGACGGGAGCATGCCATCTGCTGGAAGCTGGCCCAGTCCCCCAAGGTCACTGAATTGTTCTGCGCCCCCGGCAACGGGGGCATCGCCCAGGTCGCCAAATGCGTGGACGTGAAGGCCACAGACGTGGACGGCATGGTGAAGTGGGCCCGTGACAACGCCATGGACTTCGTGGTGGTGGCCCCGGACGATCCCCTGGCCCTGGGGATGGTGGACGCCCTGGAGGAGGCAGGCATTCCCGCCTTCGGCCCCCGGGCCAACGCCGCCGTCATTGAGGCCAGCAAGGCGTTCTCCAAGGAACTGATGAAGAAGCACCATATCCCCACCGCCAGATACGAGACCTTCACCGAGCTGGACCAGGCGCTAGCTTATATCGAAGAGCAGGGCGCCCCCATCGTGGTGAAGGCGGACGGGCTGGCCCTGGGCAAGGGAGTGGTGGTGGCCGCCACCGTGGATGAGGCCAAGACCGCCGCCCGGGAGATGATGGAGGACAAGAAGTTCGGCGAGAGCGGCTCCACCGTGGTCATCGAGGAGTGCATGACCGGCCCGGAGGTGACTGTGCTGGCCTTTGCCGACGGGGAGCACGTGCGCCCCATGCCCTCCAGTCAGGACCACAAGCGGGCCTACGACGGAAACCGGGGTCCCAACACCGGCGGCATGGGGGCCATTTCCCGCCCGCCCCAGTACACCCCGGACATCGCGGCGCGGTGCATGGGCGAGATCTTTCTGCCCACCATTCAGGCGCTGAAGGAAGAGGGACGGCCCTTCCAGGGGGTCATCTACTTTGGCCTGATGCTCACCCCGGACGGCCCGAAGGTGGTGGAATACAACGCCCGGTTTGGCGACCCGGAGTGTCAGGCGGTGCTGTCCCTGCTGGACAGCGATCTGATGGACATCTTCACCGCCTGCCGGGAGGGTACGCTGGACCAGCTGGACATCTGCTGGAAGGAAGACGCCGCCTGCTGCCTGGTTCTGGCCTCCGGGGGCTACCCGCTGGACTACAAGAAAGGCTACCCCATCTCCGGGCTGGAGGAGGCGGGCCAGTCTGCCGTGGTGTTCCACGCGGGCACCAAATTGGGCGAGGCTGGCCAGTATCTGACCAACGGCGGCCGGGTGCTGGGGGTCACTGCCCTGGGCAAAACCCTGGACGAGGCCATTGCCAACGCCTACGCCGCAGCCAGACCCATCTCCTTCACCGATATGCACTTCCGCCGCGACATCGGGCGGGCGTTCTAAACCCGCCTCATAAGACGGAAGCCGCCCCAAAGGAGGAGCTTGCAATGACAATAAATGAGATTTGGGAAATAGCCGATACAAACAGTTTTATTGTCTCTTTGGCAGATCACGTGATGCAGAAATGTGAGTACGGCGATAACATGGGCCGCCTAAGCGGTCCCGAGCGGACTTTCTTTGTCACGCAGATTTGTGAGATGGAGGTAAATAACGGCGGATTTGCGCAGTTTTTTTATAACTCCAGCGGTAACTATGCCAACGAATTGGCGCGCGCGTTTCAAGAGATCGGCGCGGTCAAAACAGCAGAGCTATGCGGCGCGGCTTTGAATGGATTTGGACAGGAGCTTCCGCCGGACTGGGAGGAACGGCAAGAATTGCTTGACGAATTGGCGAGTGATGAAATTGACCGCATCCTCCGTGCGTGCGACGACGCCTTTTATCGGTATGAGGAAGATTTGAATGCCCTGAACTATGCTTATGTCTTGAAACACAAAGCGGATTTCTCTTAGCCGCCAGTTCCCGTTTCCCGCTCTCCTCTACGGCGCTCTCTCCCAACATATCATGGTGGGCTATACCATCACAAAGGGAAAGGCAAACCATTGCGGTTCGCCTTTCCCTCATTTTTATGGTGTGCCGCCCCTCCGGCGGGGGAGTCCCCGTTCCGGCGGCGCGCTTCCTCGAACGAGGCCCCCGCTTTTATACCAGCGGCCGCGCTTTTTCCGCCACGATATACCCGCCCCGCACCGGGAAGGGCTGCCCCTCCGGGCCGCCGGGAATGACGCGGCCCCCGATGAGCTCTGTTTTCCGCCCCCCGTCCCGGTAGACGCACTCGTAGCCGTAAAAGGCCCGGAGGATCAAATCAGCCCGGGCGGCGGTCATGTCCGAGGTGACGGTCCAGTCCTCCTCCCGGGGCAAAGGCCAGTACGCCCCCTCCCCCTGGGGCTGGGCGCCCGCCAGCACCCGGGGCAGATCGTTCACCAGCTTGTGAACCATGGCGGGAATTTTCTCATACACCTTCTCCATGTAGGTCCGGTGGTCCTCCCGCCCGTCCAGCAGAAAACCCTCTTGCAGCAGAATGTCCCCGGTGTCGAAGTCCGCCGCCATTTTGTGGGCGGTGACGCCGCCCCACTCCGCCCCCTCCAGAATGAGCCGGGGCATGGGCCAGGAGCCCCGGCCCACGGGCAGCGGGGTGGGGTGGAAATTCACCATGGGGAAGGCGTCCGTCACCGGGGCGCGGTAGTAGTACCCCGCGCACACCAGCAGCTCGCAGCCCTCTCCCGCCAGCTCGTCCAAGTCGGTGGCGGTGATCCGGTTCAACGTACAGGGAATCCCCCGCTCCTCTGCCGTCTGAATTACGGCGGTGTTGGTCTCCGTCACGTTGTCCACCGGGCAGGTGAACAGCTTCAAGACCTGGCACCCTTCGTCCAGCAGGGCGTCCAGCACGGGCTTTAGCAGGTCGATGCCCAGATAGGCGATTTTCACAGCGCTCCCTCCCCGCGGCCTCCGGCGGCCTCAGCCGCCCGCCGCCAGTTCCTTCACTTCGTCAAAGGCCCCCAGCTTCCCGGGGCTGAACTGGTGGGACACCACCAGCACCGTCCTGTCCCGGATGGACAGCAGCAAATCTTCAATGCGCCCTGCCGTCCCCTCGTCCAGATTGGCCAGCGGCTCGTCCAGAATGAGCACGTCCGTGCCCCGCAGCAGCGCCCGGGCCAGACAGACGCGCTTCTTCTCCCCGCCGGAAAAATTGGTGCCGCCCTCCTCCACCAGCCGATCCAGGGCGTCCACATTGGCAAAGCGGCCCAGCCCCACGCCGCGCAGGGCGTCCAGCAGCCGTTCCTCCGGGATATCCCGGTACATGGTCAGATTATTGCGCAGGGTGTCCCGGAACAGCACCGCCTCCTGGCGCACCACCGTGGCCCGGGCGTAGGGACTCCCCGCCGCCCGGAGGGGGACGCCGTCCACGGTGATCTCCCCCGCGTCCGGGTCGTAGTAGCCCAACAGCAGATTCACCGCCGTGGTCTTGCCGCAGCCGCTGGGCCCCTTCAGCAGATACCGCCCGCCCTTTTTGAGGGTGAGGTCGAACCCATCCAGCACCGTCCCCCGGCCCTCGTAGCCGAAGCATACCCCCCGGAAGCGGATCTCCCGGCGCAGCCCGGGGGCGCTCCCGCCGGCCTCCCAACCGGGCGGCTCCCGGATAAACCGCTCCATCTCCCGGCAGGCGGGCCGGATGGCCGACAGCTGCCGCACAATCCCCGCCAGCGAGATGATGGGGTAGGACAGCTGGTCGATCATGCCGATGGCCACGAAAAAGTCCCCGGCGGAAAACTCCCCCCGGAGCACCAGCCACGCCGAGCAGGCCAGCACAATGAAATAGGACAGGTAAGACATCAGCGTGGTGATAAGCTGGGCCGCCGCCCCCAGCCGCAGGTCGTCCAGCAGCTTTTTCGACATATCCCCGTTGAGCCGCCGGAATCTCGAGACAATCTTGTCCTCCACGGCGAAATTCTTGATGAGCTCGAAGCCGTGGAGCCAGTCGGTCACCCCGGACAGCGCCTCCTCCGACGCCCGGAAAAAAGCCGCCTGCGCCCGCTGGGACCGCTTTTCGATGAGCTTTGGGACGTACAGCGGCGTGGTGAGCAGCGCGATGGTGAGCAGGGCCACCCGCCAGTCCAGCAGAAACAGCGCCCCGCCGGCCAGCACGATTTTGAAGATGATCTCCCAGAACAGGGGCAGCATACAGAACCTGCGGGCGCGGATGGCGTCCGCCTCGCCGGTGTACTTTGCCGCGTACTCCCCCTGGGCGCGGCGCTTGAAATCCACGTAGTCCCGCCGCAGGGCGCTCTCGAACACATCCCGCTTCAGTGCCGTAACACAGCCCGCGGCAAACCGGTCGCTCAGCCGCTTGTAGAGGTAGAAAAGCCCCACCTCGCCCAGAATGAAAGTCCCCAGCGTCAGGCCGTATCCCAGCGCCGCCGCGCCCTCCTCGGCGATGGCGCGGTCCAGCACCTCGCCTTTGAAAAACTGCAATGTCACCGCGAACAGGCTGCTGACGAGGGTGCAAGCCAACGCCCCCGCAAGCCAGGGGCGGTTTTGCCGTTCATATTCTCTCATTGTGAACCTCCTATTGCCAAACGCGATAGAAGGATCAAATCATATTTCCTTCTACCGGATCAGAAGGAAGTCCTTAACTTCACCATGGCCCGCGTCCCCCTCTCATAGAGTGCGGCAAGGGTGCCAAGATGCCCTGCCGTACTCTACTATACCAGCCCGCCCGGGCATTGTCAAACCTCCCCGACGCTCCAAAAAATTCACGACAAAATACCAGTAAAATTGCCCAGAATGATTGACAAATGGAAGCCGACCCGCTATAATGCAACTCGCTATCCGTGAAACCCTGGGAAGCCGAGGCGAAAGCGTGTCCAACGCGAGCGTGGCAAGGAGAACGTTTCTCAGGGAATACAAAAAGGGAGCTGACAAAACACTCATCATTAGAAATGGGGGAGGATAAATGTCCAAGGAGCTGATCCGCCTGCGGGACTGCGTCATGTCCTACGGCGACGAGGTCGTGCTCGACCACATCAATCTGTATATCAACGATAAGGAATTCCTCACGCTGCTGGGTCCCAGCGGGTGCGGCAAGACAACCACGCTTCGTATTATCGGCGGGTTTCTGTCGCCAACCGCCGGGGACGTTTTGTTTGACGGCGTGAGGATTAATGATGTCCCGCCCCACCAGCGGACGGTGAACACGGTGTTCCAGCGGTACGCTCTGTTCCCCCATCTCAACGTGTTTGAAAACGTGGCTTTCGGCCTGCGCATCCCCAAGGCGGACGCCTCCGGCCGGAAGGTGAAGCTCCCCGAGCGGGAGATCCACGACCGGGTGATGGAAATGCTGGAGGTGGTCAACCTCAAGGGCTTTGAGAAGCGCCCAGTGTCCGCCCTGTCCGGCGGGCAGCAGCAGCGGGTGGCCATCGCCCGGGCCCTGGTGAACCGCCCCAAGGTGCTGCTGCTGGACGAACCCCTGGGGGCGCTGGATATGCGCCTGCGCAAAGATATGCAGAACGAGCTGAAGCGCATTCAGCAGGAGATGGAGATCACCTTCATCTATGTGACCCACGACCAGGAGGAGGCGCTGGCCATGTCCGACACCGTGGTGGTGATGGACGGCGGGCGCATCCAGCAGATCGGCACTCCGGAGGACATTTATAACGAGCCGAAAAACGCCTTTGTGGCGGATTTCATCGGCGAGTCCAACATCATCGACGGCGTCATGCGCGCCGACGGGGTGGTGGAGATCTTCAACCGGAAGTTTCAGTGCCTGGACAAGGGCTTTGACAAGGACGAGCCGGTGGACGTGGTCATCCGCCCCGAGGACGTGGACATTGTGGACGAGGCGGCGGGCCAGCTCCGCGGCACCGTCACCTCTGTCACCTTCAAGGGGGTCCACTATGACACCATCGTGGACTTCTACGGCTTCAAATGGCTCATCCAGACCACCGACTACTGCCCGGTGGACAGCCGTATCGGCATCAAGATCGACCCGGACGGCATCCATGTGATGAAAAAGAGCCAATATTCCGGGATGTTCGGGGACTATTCCTCTTATTCCGAGGAATACGAGGAGCTGGACGCGGCCGTGCCCGAGGACGGGGAGGAGGATGACTCCCGGGAGGGCGGCTATGAGGAATAAACGCTCCTGGTTCGCCGTTCCCTACGTCATCTGGATGGCGCTGTTCGTGGTCATCCCCATCGTCATCATGGCGGTGTACGCCGTAACCACCGCCGACCCCGCCACCGGGCAGTTTCAGCTCACCGGGGCCAATTTCACCGGCATGGGCCTCTACCTGAGCGTGTTTCTGCGCTCCTTCTGGCTGGCGGTGGTGGCCACCCTGGTGTGCCTGCTCATCGGCTATCCGGTGTCCTACTGGATGGCCAAGGAGGGCCCCCGGTTCCAGCGGCTGGCCATGGCCCTCATCATGCTGCCCATGTGGATGAACTTCCTTCTGCGCACCTACTCCTGGATGTCCATCCTGGAGAACAACGGCCTTCTCAACCAGCTCTTCCGGGCCGTCGGGCTGCTGGACCTGCTGGCAGTGGACCACATTCAGATGATCGGCACCCCCGGCGCGGTGGTGCTGGGCATGGTGTACAACTACCTGCCCTTCATGATCCTGCCCATCTACTCCGTCATCGTCAAGCTGGACGGCTCGCTGATTGAGGCCGCCCGGGACCTGGGTGCGGACGGGGTGCGGGTGTTCCGCCGGGTGATTTTCCCCCTGTCCCTGCCGGGGATTTTGTCCGGGGTGACCATGGTGTTTGTGCCGTCGGTGTCCACCTTCGCCATCTCCAGCCTGCTGGGGGGCGGCAAGCAGACCATGCTGGGCGACTTGATTGAGCTGCAGTTCCTGGGCGGGGCCTACAACCCCCACCTGGGCGCCGCCATCTCCATGGTGATGATGGTCATCGTGGTGGTGTGTATGGTGGTCATGAACCACTTCGGCGAGGGCGAAGAACAGGCGGTGATGCTCTAATGAAGAAGCAGAACCGTATCGGAAGCCGCCTGTTTATCGGCCTGACCTTCCTGTTTCTGTACCTGCCCATCTTCCTGCTGATTGTCTTTTCCTTCAACGCCGGAGAGTCCAGCACCGTGTGGCAGGGCTTCTCCCTGGACTGGTACAGGGCCCTGTTCCAGAACCGGCTCATTATGGAGAGCCTGTACACCACGCTGCTGGTCTCCCTGCTGGCCACCGTGATCTCCACCGCCGCGGGCACATTTGCCGCCATCGGCCTGTACGCCCTGTCCAAGCGGAAACGGGACGCCCTGCTGGTGGTGAACGACATCCCCATGATGAACGCCGATATCGTCACCGGCGTATCGCTGTGCCTGTTCTTTGTGGCTTTCTTCCAGGGCTGGGGTGCCTTTGCCAAATGGTTTAACGGCATTCAGGGCGTGGTGGAGCTGCCCGAGCGGCTGGTGCTGGGTTTTTCCACCATGCTGCTGGCCCACATCGCCTTCAACATCCCCTATGTCATCCTGAACGTGGCCCCCAAGCTGCGCCAGATGGACCGGAACCTGGTGGACGCGGCCCAGGACCTGGGCTGTACCTGGATGCAGGCCTTCTGGAAGGTGATCCTGCCGGAGATCAAGCCGGGAATCGTGTCCGGGGCGCTCATCGCGTTCACCATGTCCATCGACGACTTTGTCATCTCCTACTTCACCGCCGGCTCCGCCACCTCCACCCTGGCCATGCGCATCTACTCCATGACCAAGAAGCGCATCACCCCGGAGGTCAACGCGGTGTCCACCCTGCTGTTTTTGTCGGTGCTGGTCCTGCTGGTGCTCAACAATGTGCGGGAGCTCCGTCAGGAGCGCCGGGCGGACCGTCAGGAGATTCGGGAGCCCTCCTTTTTCGAAAAGCTGTCCATGAAATTCAACCAGCCCGCTTTCCGGTGGGTCCGCCGGGGGCTGGCAGGCGCCATGGCCTGCGCCTTTCTGGCGGCGGTGGTCCTGCTCACCGGGGCCACCAGCTCCCAGCCGGTGGTGAACGTGTGCTCCTGGGGGGAGTACATTGACGAGGACCTCATCACCCAGTTTGAGGACGAGACCGGCATCCGGGTGAACTACCAGACCGCCGAGAGCAACGAAGCCCTGTACTCCCTGCTGAAAAACGGCGGCGCGGACTATGACGTGATCGTCCCCTCCGACTATATGATCGCCCAGCTGCTGGAGGAGGGAATGCTGGAAGAGCTGGACTACAGCCGTATACCCAATTTTGAGAAAATTGATCCCCGGTTCCGCAACCTGCCCTACGACCCCGAAAACAAGTACACCGTGCCCTATACCTGGGGCACCCTGGGCATTATCTACAACGCCGGTATGGTCGGGGAGGAGCTGGACAGCTGGGGCGCGCTGTATGACGACGCTTACGCCGGGAGCGTGCTGCTCATCAACAACTCCCGAGACGCCCTGGCCGCCGCCCTGATCCACTTGGGCTATTCGGTGAACACCACCGACGAGGGGGAGATCCGGGAGGCCTTTGCCCTGGTGGCGGACGCCAACCGCCGGGGCGTGTTCCAGGGCAGGGTGATGGATCAGGTGTTTCAGAAAATGGAGGGCGGAAACGCCGCCATCGCCACCTACTACGCCGGGGACTACCTGTCCATGGTAGACAATGCGGCGGAGGGGGTGGATCTGCGCTACGTCATTCCGGAGGAGGGCGGAAACTGGTTTGTGGACGCCATGTGCGTGCTCAAGGACGCCCCCCACTACGACAACGCCATGGCGTGGATCAACTTTATCGCCTCCACTGAGGCCAATCTGGCCAACATGGATTATATCTGGTACGCCTCCCCCAACACCGAGGCACTGGAACAGTACCCCGCCTATTACGAGGAGAACGAGGGCGAGCCGCTGGATATGGAGCTGTACGAGATTATGGCCCCGCCTGCCAGTGTGCTGGAGCGGTGCGAGATGTACGCCGTGCTGCCTTTGGAGACCCGGGCACTGTACAACGACCTCTGGATTCAGCTGGGGACATAACAAAATTTGGAATCCGCCGGAGGACATCCCTCCGGCGGTTCTTTTCGTTTGACTATTGGGCCCTGGCGTAGTATAATAGCATGATTCTTTTTGATGCGGGGGTTGGCTCCATGTGGCTGGCGTCCCCCGGAGCACTCCACCCCGCCCCCTTGGGGCGGGATGAAGATATTTCATAATACGGGGGGGTGGATTCCATGTGGCTGGCGGATCAATGGACAGATTATGAGCTGCTGGACTGCGGCCGGGGCGAAAAGCTGGAACGCTGGGGGGACAAGCTGCTGGTACGGCCCGATCCCCAGGCCATCTGGAACACCCCCCGGGCCCACCGGGGCTGGAAGCGCCCCGACGCCCGGTATGCCCGCTCCAACACCGGGGGCGGCCAGTGGGCGGACAAGGGCGTCCCCCAGCGCTGGCAGGTCAACTACAGAGACCTCACCTTCAACGTGGGGCTGATGAACTTCAAGCACACCGGGGTATTCCCCGAGCAGGGGGCCAACTGGGACTTCGCCCGGGACATGATTCAAAACGCGAAGCGCCCGGTGAGCGCCCTCAACCTGTTCGCCTATACCGGCGGGGCCACCATCGCCTGCGCGGCGGCGGGGGCGTCCGTCTGCCACGTGGACGCGGCGAAGGGCATGGTGCAGTGGGCAAAGGACAACGCCCGCGCCTCCGGACTGGAGGACCGGCCCATCCGCTGGATCGTGGACGACTGCGCCAAGTTTGTGGAGCGGGAAATTCGCCGGGGCCGGAAGTACGACGCCGTTATCATGGACCCCCCCTCCTACGGACGCGGACCCTCCGGCGAGGTGTGGAAACTGGAGGAGAATTTGTATCCCTTCGTGGAGCTGGTGGCCGGAGTGCTGTCCGACGACCCGCTGTTCGTCATTTTGAACTCCTATACCACGGGGCTGTCCCCGTCGGTGCTGACCTACATTTTGCAGACCGTCATCGGCAAAAAGTTTGGCGGGCGCACGGTGTCTGACGAGCTGGGCCTGCCGGTGACCGCCACGGGGCTGGCCCTGCCCTGCGGGGCCACGGGCCGCTGGACACGCCGCTGACATGGGCCGCACCCTTCGTTACCTGTTCGCCATGCTGTGGGGAGCGGTGCCCGCGCTGACGCTGTTTCTCCTGCTGCGCCCCCTCCGGCTGCGGCGGCTGAACCGGCTGGGCCTCGCCAGCCCGCCCCGGCGGGAGGTGCTGCTGGCCCTCTTTTGGATGTTCTGCGGCGGGGCGGCCCTGCTGGGCTTCACCCCCCGGTGGGTGGTGCCCGCCCTGGCGGGTCTGCCCCTGGGCCTGCCCTGGAACGGGGCGGGACTGCCCTTCTTCAGTCCTGGCAATATGAACCTGGTGCTGTTCGACACCTTTTCCCAGTCCGCCTATATCCTGGCGGCAAATGTGGGTTTGTTCCTGCCCTTCGGCCTGTTCCCCGCCCTGCTGTGCCGGGGCTTCGGCTGGAGGCGGGCGCTGCTGGCCGGCGCCTGTATCACCCTCTCCATTGAAACCTGCCAGCTTTTCATCGGCCGCACCTTTGACGTGGACGATCTGATGCTCAACACGCTGGGCGTGTTCTGCGGCTTCCTGCTGGGGGCGGCGGTCAGGAGGCGGTTTCCCCGGTTCGCGGCGGGGCTGCTGATTCACGAGGAGGTTTTTCATGATCACACCGCCTGTTGATCACAAACGGTTGGCCTGGTATCAGACCTTCGCCCCCTCCACCGTCACCTTCTATCGCATCCGGACCGGGGAGCAGGTACAGGAGCCGTCCCTTGTGGCGGTGGAGCTTGGTGGCGCGCGCTGTCTGGCGGTGGGCGGCGCGGCGCTGGCCTATCAAGGCACACCGGGCATGGCGGTATATTCCCCTCTGCGGCACGGGCAGATCGCGGACTATACCGCGGCCCAGTTCCTGCTGCGGGCGCTGTTCCGCCGGGTGGGAGTCAAGACCCCGCTGTTCAAGCCCGTCCTCTACGTCCGCGAACAGGAGCACACAACCGAGGTGGAGGAGCGGGCCCTCATCGACGGAGCGATCCAGATGGGCGCAAGGCGGGTTCTGCTGTACCAGGACTCCCTGTCAGCCATGCTGAACCGGGTTCGCGCTGATGCCAAGCTGCGAAACGCCGTGATCCTGCACATTGAACCACAGGAGGAAAGAGGTATTTCCTATGTCCCAGCCCATCCTGAAAACTGAACACCTCACCTTCCGCTACACCACCGAGGAGGGCGTGGCCCCCACAGTGCTGGACGGCCTCACCCTGTCCATAAAGCCGGGGGAGTTCGTGGCGGTGCTGGGCCATAACGGGTCGGGCAAATCCACCCTGGCCAAGCACTTCAACGCCATCCTCCTTCCCTCCGGAGGCAAGGTGTACGTGGACGGCATGGACACCGCCGATGAGGACAGGCTGCTGGACATCCGCCGCCGGGTGGGCATGGTGTTCCAGAACCCGGACAACCAGATCGTGGCCAGCGTGGTGGAGGAGGACGTGGCCTTCGGCCCGGAGAACCTGGGGGTGCCCTCCGCGGAGATCCGGGAGCGGGTGGACGCCGCCCTGGCCGCCGTGGGGATGAGTGAGTACGCCCGCCACGCCCCCCACCTGCTGTCCGGGGGCCAGAAGCAGCGGGTGGCCATCGCCGGGGTGCTGGCCATGCGGCCCAGGTGCATCGTGCTGGACGAGCCCACCGCCATGCTGGACCCGGTAGGGCGCCGCGAGGTGCTGGACACCGTGCGCCGCCTCAACCGGGAACAGGGCATCACGGTGGTGCTCATCACCCACCACATGGACGAGGCCGCCCAGGCGGACCGGCTCATCGTCATGCACGACGGCCACATCATGGCCGATGACAGCCCCGCCCAGGTGTTCCAGAACGTGGACGGCCTGCGCACCCTGGGGCTGGAGGTGCCCGAGCCGGTGGCCCTGCTGTACGAGCTGCGGCAGGCGGGGGTGGACGTGCCCCTCACCGCGCTGACGGTGGACGGGTGCGCCGAAGTTTTGAGGGAACTGCTGGAATAAATGAGCATAATTGAAATAGCAGACCGGAATCCAGAATTGATTCAAATTCTGTTAGAGATATGGGAAAGCTCCGTGAAAGCTACACATCTATTCTTATCAAGTGATGAGATAAGCAATATCAAACGGTATGTCCCGCAGGCTTTTCGGGAAGTTCCCCATTTAATCATTATCAAAGACAAAAAGGGGAATCCGGCAGGATTTATGGGAATTGCAGATCAAAAGCTTGATATGTTATTTGTTTCAAGCGAATGCAGAGGACAGGGAATGGGAAAACAATTGCTGCAATATGGAATTGAACACTATTCCATCCGTAAACTTGCCGTCAATGAGCAGAATCCCCTTGCAAAGGGTTTTTATGAGCACATGGGCTTTGACGCCTATCGAAGGACAGAATTAGATGAGCAGGGAAATCCATATCCATTATTGTATATGAAAAGAGAAGCCCCCCAGATGGATTCATCCATACTGAAGTATCTGTATGACGCGATCATTGTCTCTGTGGACAAAAGGGCTGATATGCTGACCATGAACATTGAGCGTATCGAACACCTCCCCACCCCGATCCGTCTCCGTTTCTTTGACTACACCATCATAGAAGACGCCGAACTTACCGGCTCCGCCTGGCACCAGTACCGGCTGATTTCCGCCGGGGCGGTTACCCAAAGACTGGAGCTGAAGGTGTACGTTCACAGCCGGCGCAAAGCCACGCGGCGGCAGTTTATCCTCCAATTCAAGCGCATGGAGATCATCCCCCAATAAGGAGCTGTGCTGATGGCAGCTATCATCGAGACAAGACAACTGACCCACACCTACAGCCAGGGCACCCCCTTTGAGCACACCGCCCTGGACCGCGTGGACTTTGCCGCCGAAGCCGGGGAATACTTGGCAATCATCGGCCGCACCGGCTCGGGGAAATCCACCCTGATCCAGCACCTGAACGGCCTGTTAAAGCCCACCTCCGGCCAGGTGCTGTTCGACGGCACGGACATCTGGGAGTCCAAGGAGCGCACCCGGCAGGTCCGGTGCCAGGTGGGGCTGGTGTTCCAGTACCCGGAGTACCAGCTCTTCGAGGAAACCGTCTACCAGGACATCGCCTTCGGCCCCAAAAACATGGGGCTGGACGAGGCGGAGGTGGACCGCCGGGTGAAGCAGTCCGCCCGCTTCGTGGGGCTGGAGCCCGGGGTGCTGGAGAAGTCCCCCTTCGACCTGTCCGGCGGCCAGAAGCGCCGGGTGGCCATCGCCGGGGTCATCGCCATGGAGCCCCAGGTGCTGGTGCTGGACGAGCCCACCGCCGGGCTGGACCCCTCCGGGTCGGCCCGCATTCTGGACAATATCCGCACCTACCACCAGGAGAAAAACGCCTGTATCATCCTGGTGTCCCACTCCATGGAGGAGGTGGCCCGGGAGGCGGAGCGGCTGGTGGTCATCCACCAGGGGACCATCCCCTTTTCCGGCGCCCCGTCGGAGGTGTTCGCCCACGGGGACGAGCTGGAGGCCATGGGCTTGGGCGTGCCCGCCATGACCCGGGTGTTCGCCCGGCTGCGGGCCATGGGGGTGGACGTGCCAGCGTCGGTATACACCATCCCCCAGGCCCGGGAAGCCGTTTTGACAGCCCTCCACCGGGGCCCCCGCAAGGCCGGCACCGGGGCGTGGCAGCCCCCTTCCGGCAAAAAGGGGGTGGAGTGATGGCGCTGCGCGACATTACCCTGGGCCAGTACTTTCCCGGGAGCTCCCCCATCCACCGCCTGGACTCCAGGGCCAAGCTGGTGGCCATGGTCTGCTACATCGTGGCCCTGTTTCTGGGAGAATGGTTTGTCTCCTACGCGGTTTTGCTGGCAGTGCTCGCCGCCGTGGTGGCCGTCTCCACCGTCAAGCCAAAGGCCCTGCTGCGGGGGATGAAGCCGGTGGTGTTCATCCTGGTGTTCACCGCCGTGCTCAACATCTTCTACACCCCCGGCGAACCGCTGGCGTCCTTCTGGATCTTCACCATCACCAAAGAGGGTATCCTTCACGCCTTTTTCATGGTGGTGCGCATTATCATGCTCATCACCTGCACCTTCCTGCTCACCTACACCACCTCCCCCCTGGAGCTCACCGACGGCCTGGAGAGCCTGCTGGGGCCGCTGAAAAAGCTCCATGTGCCCGTCCACGAGCTGTCCATGATGATGTCCATCGCCCTGCGGTTCATCCCCACCCTCATCGAGGAGACGGACAAGATCATGTCCGCCCAGCGGGCAAGGGGCGCGGACTTCGACTCGGGCAGCCTTGTCCAGCGGGCAAAGGCGCTCATCCCCCTGCTGGTGCCGCTGTTCATCTCCGCCTTCCGGCGGGCGGACGAGCTGGCCACCGCCATGGAGTGCCGCTGCTACCACGGCGGCGAGGGCCGCACCCGGATGCGTCAGCTCCGCTACCGTCCGGGGGACATTCTCTTCATGCTGGGGGCGATGGCGCTGGCGGTTGTGATCGGCGTATTAGGGCATTGGGGGCTGTGATATGGAACCGCGCAACATCGCCCTGCGGCTGAGCTACACCGGCACCGCCTACCACGGCTGGCAGGTGCAGAAAAATGCCGTCACCGTGGCCGAGACGCTGGAAAAAGCCCTGGCCTCGGTGGTGGGCCACCCGGTTCGGGTCACGGGGGCGGGGCGCACCGACGCGGGGGTCCACGCCCAGGTGTATGTGGCCAACTTCCGCACCACCTCCGGCATCCCCGTGGAGCGCCTCCCCCTGGCGGTGAACACCCGGCTGCCCGATGACATCTCAGTATTCAAGGCCACTGTGGTGCCGGACGAATTCAACGCCATCGGCTCCTGCCTGAAAAAGGAGTACACCTATAAAATCTATAACTCCCGCATCCGGGACCCCTTCTACGTCAACCGGGTGTGGTTCTATCCCAGGCGGCTGGACGAAGCGGTCATGGCCCAGGCCGCCCGGCAGTTCGCGGGCACCCACGACTTTGCCGCCGTCCGCTCGGTGGGCACCGAGACCCGCACCACCGTGCGCACCGTCCACTACTTCGACATTACGCGCCAGGGCAATATGATCGACTGCCGCGTCTGTGCCGACGGATTTCTGTACAACATGGTCCGGGCCATGGTGGGCACCTGCATCTACGCCGCCGAGGGCAAGCTGGACCCGGCGGACATACCCGCCATCCTGGAATCCCGCAACCGCACCCTGGCGGGCCCCACCGCGCCGCCGGATGGGCTGTATATGACCAACCTGTGGTATCATGAAGACGTGCTGTAAGCAAGCTGGCGGCGCTTTTCGGCGGCGCGGTAAGCCCGCGGAAGCGGGCCCGCCGCGAAGCGACGCAGCCGAGATGTCCAGCCTATTGTATAGCGAGGATGAGGGCGTGCTGTGAACATTTTTGAGGCCAAGACGGACAAGAGACAATACCTGCCCCTCCTTCTTCTGGGGGACGAGCAGGAGGACATGATTGACCGCTACCTGGATCGGGGCGCCCTGTACGCCCTGAAGGACGGGGGCGGCGTGCGGGCCGTGTGTGTGGTCACCGACGAGGGCGGCGGCACGCTGGAACTGAAAAATCTGGCGGTGTCCCCGGAATGCCAGCGCCGGGGCTATGGCCGGCGGATGGTGGAATTTCTGGCGGAGACCTACCGGAACCGATATGCCCGCCTCGTGGCGGGCACGGGAGACAGCCCTCTCACCCTCCCCTTCTATGAGGCCTGCGGCTTTGTCCGTTCCCATGTGGTCCCCAATTTCTTCACCGACCACTATGACCACCCTATCTATGAGGGCGGTCGGCAGCTGGTGGACATGATATACCTCATCAAGGCACTGTGAAAGCGGAGTTTACATGGACGAAAACACCCCAAAAAAACCGAAGATACGGCCCCTGAACCCCGCCCCGCAGCGGCAGGAGGAGGCGCCGCCCCAAAAGCCCAAGCGCAGGCTGCCCCGGTTCCTGCTCCGGGCCACCGCCACCCTGGTGGTGCTGGCCGTGGCGCTGGTTCTGGTGGCCGCGGTGGCCTTCCGGGACAGCCTGAACCTGGACAGCGTGAAGCGCTGGTTCACCTACCGCTCCCTGGTCCGCAGCGACAGCGGCCGGGCGGAATCCTTCCCCTACGGCGGCGAGCTCACCGATACCTTCGCCGTGCTGGACGGGGACCTGCTGGTGTGCTCCCGAAACGCCATCTCCCTCTACTCCGGCAGCGGCACCCAGTACATCAACCAGTCGGTGGGCATGGAGAATCCGGTGGTGAACACCAACGGCTCCCTGGCGGTGGTATACGACGCGGGCGGCTCCTCGCTCTACGTGCTGGGCCAGCGCACGCTGGTCTGGTCCACCCAGGACCTGGAGTCCATCCTGTCCGCCCGGCTGAACAAAAACGGCCAGCTCACCGTGGTCACCCAGGCCGGCGGCTTCCGGGGCGCGGTGACGGTGTATGACGCCTCCTACTCCCCTGTCATGAACGTCAACCTGTCCTCCGCCTTTGTCATGGACGCCGCCCTGTCCGACGACGGCCACACCCTGGCCATCCTCACCGTGGGCCAGACCAACGGCGCCTTTTCCACCAGCCTGGAGCTGTACGGCATGGACTACGCCAGCGGCCAGTACACCCCTGATTTCAGCTGCCAGCTGGGGGGCGGCGTGGTCCTGGAGACCCGCCACACCGCCTCGGCGGTCTGGTCGCTGGGCGACCGGGGGCTCACCGTCACCAGCCATGACGGCCGCTCCTCCGGGGTCAGCTGGGCGGACAAGCACCTGCGGCGGTACACCCTGAGCGGCGACGGTTTCGCCGCCGCCCTGCTGGGCAAATACCGGGCGGGCAGTCAGGCCGAGCTGTGGGTGGTGGACGCCCAGGGCCAGCGCCGCGTGCTGAACATCAACGAGCAGGTGATGTCCATCTCCGCCGCCGGGCGCTATCTGGCGGTGCTCACCAGCGACCGGCTGGATATCTATACCGACGAGCTGGAGCTCTACAACACGCTGGAGGGCACCCAGGGCGCACGCACCGTCCTGCTCATGCCGGACGGCTCCGCCATCCTCGTCTCGGCGGACAGCGCCGGATTCTATGTGCCCTGAAAGGAAGATGCCTATGCCATACCTGTTTGACATTGTGATCTTGGGCCTGCTGGCCCTGTTTGCCTGGCGGGGCGCCGCCAAGGGGCTGATGCTGTCCCTGTGCGGGCTGGCGGCGGTGTTTGTGGCCTTTTTTGCCGCCCAGTTCCTGTCGGACCGGTTCTGCGCCCCGGTGGGCAATATCCTGCGTCCCATCATCGTCCAGACCATCCGGGGGGCGGACGCGGAGCCCGACGCCGCGGACCCGGAGACAGGCTACACCGCGGATGAGCTGCTCTCCTCCATCCAGGACAAGGGGCTGTTCCGGGGCTTTTCCGACTTCCTGGAGCAGGGCGTGGCCTATGACACCATCGGCCCCCAGGACCCGCTGGACTCCCTGGCGGGCTATCTGGCCCAGGGCATCGCCCGGGCGCTGCTGTTCGGGGTGAGCTTCCTGGCGCTCCTGCTCATCTGGTTCCTGGTGAGCCACGCCCTGGACCTGGCCTTCAAGCTTCCCATTCTGGCCGAGGTAAACCTGGCGGGCGGCCTGCTGGTGGGGCTGGTCAAGGGTTCCCTCATCGCCGTGGTGCTGGTGTGGCTGGGGCAGCTGTCCGGGTTGGTGCCCAACCCTCCGGACACTCCCATTCTCTCGCTGTTCACCGTCCAGCGGCTGTGGGAGCTGCTGGATAACCTTCCCACCTGAGCCCGGCCGTTTCCAGTTGGGCGGTGTTTTCCCTGCCCGCGTGAAAATTACCACTCTAAAATTCATGACAGGTTCATATTTATCTGATATGGTACTGCCAAATTGACATAAGGGCGCGCCCCCGCCGCGCGCCCCCCCCTCCCCGAAAGGAGCGATACCATGCACCCTACCCTGTGTACCCGCTGCCATAAGAACGTGGCGGTGATCTTTATAACAAAAATTGAGGGCAGTGAGGCCAAAAACGAGGGCCTCTGCCTGAAGTGCGCCCGGGAGCTGGGCATCAAGCCGGTGGACGACATGATGAAAAAGATGGGCATCTCTGACGAGGATCTGGAATCCATCTCCACCGAGATGATGTCCGCCTTCGGCGGCGCGGAGGAGGCCGATGGCCTTGCCGCCGCCTCTGACGGCGGGCCGGAGGGCGACGAGGACGACGAGGGCCGCACCGCCACCTTCCCTTTCCTGAGCAAGCTGTTCGGCGGTCAGGGCTCCGCCCCCTCCCAGCCGGACCGGGACCCCATGCAGCGCGGGGGCGCCGCCAAGGAGGACAAGACCGCCGCCAAGTCCGAGCGGAACCAGGGACAGAAGCGCAAGTTTTTGGAGAATTACTGCATCTCCCTCACCCGCAAGGCCCACGAGGGCAGGCTGGACCGTATTGTGGGCCGCGCTAATGAGATTGAGCGCACCATCCAGATTCTGAACCGGCGGCAGAAAAACAACCCCTGCCTCATCGGCGATCCCGGCGTGGGCAAAACTGCCATCGCCGAGGGGCTGGCCCAGCGCATCTATGACCGGGACGTACCCTACAAGCTGCTGGACAAGGAGGTCTATCTGCTGGACCTCACTGCCCTGGTGGCCGGCACCCAGTTCCGCGGCCAGTTTGAGAGCCGCATGAAGGGCCTCATCGACGAGGTGAAAAAACTGGGCAACATCATCCTGGTCATCGACGAGGTCCACTCCATCGTGGGCGCGGGGGACGCGGAGGGCTCCATGAACGCCGCCAATATCCTCAAGCCCGCCCTGAGCCGCGGGGAGATTCAGGTCATCGGCGCCACCACCCTCACCGAGTACCGCAAATACATTGAGAAGGATTCAGCTCTGGAGCGCCGGTTTCAGCCCGTCATCGTGGAGGAGCCCTCCATCGACGATTCCGTGGAGATCCTCAAGGGCATCGCCCCCTATTACGAATCCTTCCACCATGTGGCCATCAGCCCGGACATCTGCCGGCAGGCCGTGGTCATGAGCGAGCGGTACATCACCGACCGCTACCTCCCCGACAAGGCCATCGACCTGATTGACGAGGCGTCCTCCGATGTGAACCTCCACAACAAGGAGCTGGCCCGGCTGGCGGAGATCAACAAGGAGCTGGCCGACTACGCCAAGGAGATGGAGGTGGTGCTGGCCTCCACCGGCGCCCAGGACGACCCCCGCCTCCAGGAGCTGCAAAAGCAGGAGCAGAGGCTCCAGCGTCACCGGGACACCCTGGAGATGGCGGTGAGCCGGGACGACGCCGAGGCACCCAACCGGGACGACCCCGCTTTCCAGGAGCGTCAGAACAGCCGCCGCAGCCAGATCGCCGAGCTCCAGCAGCAGCTTTCCGCCGTCATCGCGGAAAAGCAGGCCGTGCAGTCCGCCGCCAATGACAGGGCCTATCAGCGGCTGGCCGAGCTGAAAAGCCGTCAGGCCCAGCTCACCGGGGAGCGGGATGCTTTGGCCGCCAAGGGCGATCCCCCGCTGACCGCCGCCCATCTGGCCAGGGTCATCGAGCTGTGGACCAAGATCCCCGCCTCCTCCATCCAGGAGCAGGAGTTCGAGCGGCTGGCCAAGCTGGATGAGCGCCTCAAAGCCCACATTGTGGGCCAGGACGAGGCCGTGGACGCGGTGTCCAACGCCATCCGCCGGGGCCGGGTGGGCATATCCGCCAAGCACAAGCCTGTCTCCTTCATCTTTGTGGGCTCCACCGGCGTGGGCAAGACAGAGCTGGTCAAGCGGCTGGCCGCCGACCTGTTCTCCTCCCCCGAGTCCCTGATCCGGCTGGACATGAGCGAGTTCATGGAAAAGCACTCTGTCTCCCGGATCATCGGCTCCCCCCCGGGCTACGTGGGCTACGACGACGCGGGGCAGCTCACCGAGAAGATCCGCCGCAAGCCCTACACCGTGGTGCTCTTTGACGAGATTGAGAAGGCCCACCCCGACGTGCTCAACGTGCTGCTGCAAATTCTTGACGACGGCCACATCTCCGACGCCCACGGCAAGGTGGTCAATTTCGAGAACACCGTCATCGTCATGACCTCCAACGCGGGCAGCGACATCAAGGGCGGCTCCCTGGGCTTTGACCGCTCCCCCAACCAGCTGGGGAAGGAGAAGGCCATGAAGGGCCTGGAGTCCTTCCTGCGGCCCGAGTTCATCAACCGGGTGGACGAGATCGTCTACTTCAACCAGCTCACCGAGGACAACTTCAAGGCCATCGCCCGGATCATGCTGGGCGAACTGGACGCCGTCATGAAGGAGAAAAACATCGCCTTCTCCTACGACGAATCCGTGCTGGACTACCTGGTGAAGAAGTCCTACTCCGCCGCCTACGGGGCCCGGAACCTGCGCCGGCAGATTCAGAAAGACCTGGAGGACCCCATCGCCGCCAAGCTGATCCAGCGGTACGCCGATCCCATCGCCATGGTCAGCCTGACCGCCGAGGGGGAGCAATTGCATATCGTCACCGACTGACACAGGCAGGGCGGCGGGATACTTCCCGCCGCCCTGCCTGCCAAAGCGCTGTGCCAGACTTCCTGCCATCAGGGCAGATTGGCAACAAGTTAGTAACAAGCTGGTAACAAATAATCTCAAAACCGTTGATATTCCGCACTTTTTTGTATTCAAATCTTAAGCCAAGCTTAAGGTTTGGTCTGTTGAATCATTCATCAACCTGTGGTATCCTATTTCTGTTATTTTTTGATGGAACGGAGGCTCTCAAATCATGAACACTGAAATCAACGAGGCCAATGAGGTCAAGCAGTCCAAGAGGAGCGGGAAAGCGCTGGCGCTGAAGATTACCGCCATCGTCCTCCTTGCCGCCTGCCTGACCGGCAGCCTTGGGCTGAATGTTTATCAGGCGTATGCCCAGCAGCAGTACGCCAGCCGCATGGGCGGCTTTATTGACGAACAGCGTGACCGCTGGGCCGAGGAGGAGAAGAAGGAAAACGAATACATCGAAGACGGCTTCAAGGTGGGCGGCGAGTATGAGATCCGCTCCACCACCCATATCTCCGACGCCTATAAAAGCGGGGACGAAAGCCAGCTCAGCACCGAGGATAAGGAGACCCTGAAAATGGCCCGGGAGGTGCTGGACGAGGTCATTGAGGACGGCATGGACAATTTTGACAAGGAGGAAGCCATTTACAAATGGCTGGTGAAAAACATTGGCCACGGCTCCGGCGGCACCATCAGCCGCCCCGGTATGAACCGCTCCGCCTTCACTCCCCACGATGTGCTGGCCAACCGCTCCGCCGTGTGCGTGGGTTACGCCACCACCTTCCGGATGTTCATGAATATGCTGGATATGGACTGCCATATCGTACATAACGAGTACCACTCCTGGGATCTGGTGAAGCTGGAGGGCGAGTGGTATCATGTGGACGTATACAGCGACGCCCACGGCACCCTGTACAGCAACTTCAATATGACCGACGCGGTCTGCCGCTCCGGCCACAACTGGGATGAGTCCGCCCTGCCCGAAGCCAAGGGCGTGAAATACTCCCCCGCTGTGCGCAACGGTGTGGAGGTGGATGACATTCTGGGCGTTCCCGCCGCCCTGAAAACGGCCCTGGACGAGTCCGAGGGCAGCACCACCGCCTTCTTCAAGTTCAAGGCAGCCCTCACCGATGAGGAAATCAGCGCCGCCGAGTATCTGGTCGGCCAGCTGGAGATGGCGCTCCGGATGGCGATGGAGGGCGATTTCTATATGCGCGCCATGTGGTATCCCGGCGAGGGCGAGAGCGAGATCCTGGGCCTGTCCATCGAGCGCTACGGCGAATCTGACGAGCCGGACAACTTCGACCCCGAATCCGAGGCCGCCAAGAAGGTCCTCCGCGCCATTGCCGAGGCCTTTGAGCTCGACCCGGCGGACCTGGGCCTGTCCGGCGATCCTGACGGCGACGAGCCTACCGAGGAGGGCGTCATCGGCGGCGCCGACGGCCCCACCCGGATCATTACCAATCCGGACGGCACCGTGATTACCACCTGGGACGGCGGCGGCAGCGTCGCCATCCCCTGAACCGGCGGGAGGTGTAAGCGATGAAGCGCATGAGACAAGCGGCCTTCCTGGCACTGGCGGCGCTGGCCCTGCTGGGCTGCCTTGGCTGCTCCAACGGCGCGCAGGACGACGGCGGCCCCGACATTGATATGGCCGCCCTGCGCGGCGCCCTGCTGGAGGCGGACACCACCCTGCCGGAAATGGTGGTGAAGACCAGCGACGAGGCGGAGGCCAAGGACAACTTCTTCTACCTGTCCGACCTGGACTACGGCAAGGTGGAGTCCTATTTCTACGCCTATGCCGACGCGGGGACCGCTGAGGAGATCGCGGTGATCAAGCTGAAGAACAAAGCCGATGCCGCCGCCCTGATGGACTCCCTCCACAAGCACGTGGAAAGCCGCCAGGGCACCTTCGAGGAGTATGACCCGGAACAGGTGCCGCTCACCGAAGGCGCGGTCATCACCCGGGAGGGGCCGTATGTGGCCCTGATTGTCAGCCGGAAAAACGGATTGGTTCAAACTGCCTTCCAGGGCTTTTTCGAGACGGACGGGGGCTGAATCCGTTCCCAGGTGCAAATCAAAACGCACGATGGCGCCGCGGCGCCATCGTGCGTTTTGATTCCACATCCGGATTTTCTCATCCTCGGTACGCGGCGTAAACCTCCCGCCGGGTGCGGCCCTTTGCGGGCTCAAACAGCTTTTCAGGCAGGGCGTCCACCGGCCCCTCCGGCTTGGCGGACTTTGCGATCAGCCCTTGCTCCACGCACCACTCCAGCGCGCCGCAATAGGCGTTCTCATGCTTGCCGGTGCGGCGGATTCTCGCCCAGCGGCGGGCCATGGCCTCCTCCTTGGGGCACAGCAGCATTGCCAGCTCCCCCCAGGTCATGGGGGCGTCCAGCCGCAGCAGGTTGTCTGAGTAGGCCACCGCCCGGCTCCGCTGCAAACGGCACAGCTTTTCAAACAGCGGATCGTCCCGGCCCAGGTCGGCAAAGGGGCTCTCCCGCACCAGCCCGTCCACCGTCACCACCTGATAGCCGTATTCCTTGAGCAGCTCCAGCTGGCGGCGCAGGCCAAAGGCCACCGGGGTGCGCTTGGCCATGTTGTAACCGTCTTTCTGGAAAATGATCTGGCCGCAGAAGAAATCCGGGTCCTTCTCCAGCTCCCTCCTCATGGGCTCCACCATGGCGTTCACCTCCGCCTCCAGCGCCGCCTCCGGGTCGGCCAGGGTGGAGGGTAGCCAGCCGGCGCCGTCAAAGGACGCGGCCATATACTGGTAGCCCATCTTATCGTAGGCGTCGTAGCTGGTAAACCCGTCCTGCATCTTGTCCACGTAGTGGGGCGGGCGGGCCATGGTGAGCTTGTAGCCGTACTTCTCCTCCATCAGCACGTCCAACCGCCGCAGGTCGTCCACCGCCCTGTCCACGCTGCCCAGGTACTCCCGCGCGCCATAGACAAAGGGCTTTCTGCCAAAAATGATATGGCGGTAGCCGTGGTTGGTGATCTGGTGGCCCTCGTCCAAAATCCGGCGGATGAGCCGGTCGTTATGGGCCGCGCCGCCCCTGCCGTCACAGCCCAGGTCCGGGTAATGGTCGAATTTGATCCCGCCCCAGGCGGCGCTGCCCACCTTTCCCGCCTGATCCGGGTAGTTCTCGCTGGTGTCCCCGATCACGTCGAAGGTGCCCTTGGCCCCAAACTCCGCCATGGTGTCCAGAATCACGTCGGTGAGGGCGCGCCCCTTGAAACGGTCCGGGGCCGCGGGCATATTCATGGGCCCGTCGTCAAAGGTCATGGCGCACACGCGCTTGTCCGTCTTGACCCGCTCCAGGCGGCGGGTATAGCTCAAGTAGTGCTTCTCCGCCGGAGTGATAAACTTCCTGACAATCCTCTTTCCCTTCTGTCCCAGCTTCACCAGCATTGACACAGCGTTTGATCCCCTCTCCTGAAAATGTCCTGCGCACAGCACTTGGCGGCGAACGCCGCCCACTGCGCATAATCCAGCGGCCCCGCCCCGGCTTTCCTGCGCCGGGTGAGCTGGCTCTGGGCCGCATACCGCGCCCGGCCCCGCCGCCCCTCAATGCTCACATCCCCGGCCAGCAGCGCCGCCTTCACCCCCTCCAGGGTGGGCGCCGCCGCCCGGACCGTGACTACGGCGTTTCCAATCTCCGGCGCCACATGGGCGTCGCTCCCGCCGAAGGGCAGCAGCCCGTGCTCCCTGGCAAACGCCGCCGCCAGGGCGTTGGCCTCCCGGATGTTCCGGTCCGCCCGGCTGTTCCACACCTCTATCCCGTCCAGATAGGGCACGGCGGGGAGCAGGCGGGCAGCGTCCCGGTTGTGCTCGAAGGGGTGGGCCAGCACGGTCAGCCCTCCCTGGGCGTGGATCGTCTCCGCCGCCCGTTCAAGGTTCCCCGTCCCCACCCGGCCGGTGACAAACAACCCCAGCAGGTGGCCGAACCGGGTGGCCAGCTCCACCCCGGGGATGAAGAGGAAATCCGGTATGTCCGGCGCCTCCAGCAGCTCCAGCCCGTGGTCGCACACGGCCACGCCGTCCAGCCCCGCCCCTTTGGCCCGGGCTGCGATCTCCCCCAGCTCCATCACCCCGTCGAAAGACCGGCCGGAGTGTACGTGCAAATCAAGTTTCAGTTCCATGCTCATCGTTTCAGCAGTATGCCGCGCAGGTAACGGCGGAAGGGGACGGGATCATCCCTGGCGGACAGCGCCTCCCTGGCCCGGAACCAGTCCGCCATCCCCTGGAAAAAGGGCCCCGGCCTGCCATGGCACAGGTAGTCCAGCATGGCCGCCCCGTCGTTAAGGGTAAAGCGCATCCGCACGCCGGTCTGGTAGTCCCGGGGCTGGTAGTCCAGCCGCTCCCCCGCCGCCGCCCTGGCGTAGCTCAGGACAAAGGGGCTTTCCGCCCGCTCGGTCATGGGGAAGCTGCCCCACACCCTGGGGTTCACCTCCAGCACATACTCCCCTTTGAACTCCACCATGGCCATGCCCACAAACCCGAAGGAGGACAGCAGGCGGTAGGCGCTGTCGATCATCCCCTCGTCATAGAAGCTCTCGCAGCAGGTGGACGGCCCGCCGGCGGCGGGGTACTCCCGGACGCGCCGGTGGCAGAGGGCGGAGACCAACCGCCCCTCCCGGTCCAGCAACAGGCTGGCCCCCATGCCGTCCCCCCCCACCTTCTCCAGGACGATGGGGCTTGGGTCATACCGGGACATCAGCAGCCGGTAGGCCTCGCACTCCTCCGGGCCCTTCGCCACGGCGTAGCGTTCCTTGGCTTTCAGGCCAAATTTTTCCCCGCAGTGGGGCTTGACAATGACAGGGTAGCGCTCCGGCACTCCCTCATACTGCCTGGGGACAGGTATGCCCAGCTCTCCGCAGCGGCGGTGGACGGCCTCCTTGTCGTTGAGGGCGTCCAACACGCCGGACGGGGCGATGAGGAAATCGCACACCCGGGCGAACCGCTCCCGCTGTTTTGCCACGGCGTTGAGGGTGGCCGCCCCGGCGCAGAACAGCATCGGATGCCCGTATTCCGCCAGCAGGGCGTACAGCCTGTCCGGGTAATCCGGGTCGGCGGCACCGCCCTCCAGCCAGCGGCCCTCGTGGGCGTAGCGGGAGGCAAACACCGGCGGCTCCAGGGGGCAGTCCCCCCGGGTCTGGGTGACCACCACCTGATACCCTGCCCGGCCCAGCGCCCGGACGGCGGCGATAGAGGTGCGGTATTTTCCGTCTGTGACCACCGCCACGCCCATGCCCACGCCCCCTTTCCATTCTTTGGGGAGTATTATATCAAAGCGGGGGACGGATTGCAAGTGTGCGGCAGCCCCGCCTCCCCCCGGTTTTTTTGAAATAACGGTTGATAAATCCTCCTGTCCGTGATAAAATAACTTCGGCTTGCAAGCGCCTCGGTGCGAAGCAAGGCCGCGCTAGTCGGGGAGATAGCGGTGCCCTGTACCTGCAATCCGCTACAGCAGGGATGAATCCCGGCCCCCGGAGGCGGGCTGTGCCGCCTGCCCCATATAAGCAGCGATGATGGATCGGTCCCGCGCAACGCGTCCCCGTGAACCGTGTCAGGCGGGGAACCGAGCAGCACTAAGCGGACAGGCGCGTGTGCCGCGGGCTCGCCGATCCTGAGCCGGCTGTATGGGTTACGGGCATATCCTGTCCTTCAAAGGCCGGTGCGCGGCCTTACTTTGTGCCGAGGCCCACCGCGGCCTCCGGCGGGTCGCTTTTTCTCGCGCGAGAGAAAGTGACCAAAGAGCGCGCATAGGGGTTTCCCTCTATGTACCCCCTTTCCGCGCCCGGCTCATCGGCAATTGTGTTCCGGCTTGTGCGTCCGGCGCATGGAGTTCACTTCGTTTTCCGGCCCACAGGGGCCTGCGCGGGCAGTGGGCTGTTCTCCTGTCAGCGCCTCCGCCGGCTGTTTATACGATCACGGTGCGGGTCTTTGCCGTTCGGCCTAAACCGAAAGCGCTTGAAGCGCAGCGCAGCTGATGGCGCTGCGCATTTCTCTGTTACTGGGGGGTTCTCAATGTACCAAGCCCTGTACCGCAAGTGGCGCTCCCGCACGTTTGACGAGGTGGTGGGCCAGGAGCACGTCACCCAGACCCTGAAGCGGCAGGTCCAGACCGGCCGGCTGTCTCACGCCTACCTGTTTACCGGAACCCGGGGGACGGGTAAGACCTCCTGCGCCAAGCTGCTGGCCCGGGCGGTGAACTGCGAGCACCCTGTGGATGGCAGTCCCTGCAATTCCTGTCCCTCCTGCCTGGGGATTGAAAACGGCTCCATCCTGGACGTGCTGGAGCTGGACGCCGCGTCCAACAACCGGGTGGACGACATCCGGGCCATTCTGGACGAGGCTGCTTACACCCCCGCCACCGTAAAAAAGCGGGTGTACATCATTGACGAGGTGCATATGCTGTCCCAGCAGGCCTTCAACGCCCTGCTGCAGATGCTGGAAGAACCCCCGGCGCACCTGCTGTTCATCCTGGCCACCACCGAGGTCAACAAGGTGCCCGCCACCATCAAGAGCCGGTGCCAGCAGTTCGCCTTCAAGCGCATTCAGGCCCCGGAGATCGCCGCGCACCTGCTGCGCGTGGCCCAGGCGGAGGGCATCGGCCTCACCGGCGGCGGCGCGGCCCTCATTGCCCGGCTGGCGGACGGCGGAATGCGGGACGCGCTGTCCCTGCTGGACCAGTGCGAGCGTGGGGAGGGCGCGGTTGACGAGGAACGTGTGCTCTCCGCCCTGGGGCTGGCGGGCAACCTGGAGGCCGCCGCCCTGCTGGAAAACGCCGCCAACGGGGACATCGCCGCCGCTCTGGAGCGGCTGGACAGGCTGTACGCGGACGGCAAGGAGATGTCCGCCCTGACCCGGGAAATGTCCGCCCTGGCCCGGGATCTCCTGGTCTGCCGGACCGCCCCCCGGGCCGGGGCCGCCCTGATGACCGGCGGGTTTGACATGGAAACGCTGAAAAAGCTGTCCGCCCGGTTTGACACGCCCCGGCTGGTGCAGATCCTCACGCAATTGCAGAAAACCGCGGCGGAGCTGTCCCGCTCGGCTAACCGCCGCACAGACCTGGAGCTGTGTCTGGTCACCCTGTGCGACCCCACCCTGGACGGCTCCCCCGCGGGGCTGGCCGCCCGGGTCGCCCGGCTGGAGCAGGGGACAGCGTGCGCCCCGGTCCCCGCCGCCGCGAAGGACCCCGGCGGGGACCCGGCGGCGGCGCCCTCCCCCCGGCCTGCGCCGCCGTCCCCCACCCCGGAGGCTCCCCCCCTGCCGGACGAGCCCCCTCCGCGGGATGAGGACGCTCCTCCCTGGGATGTGGAACCGGAGAACCAGCCCGCCCCCAAGCCCGCGCGGCGGCCCAGGCGGGAAGCGGAACCCCAGCCCGCTTCCCCGGCCCAGCCCCCCGCTGCGGAAGCCCCCGGCCCCCAGTCCGGCGCGCAGGGCTGGCCGGGCTGGCCCGCTTTCCGGGAGCGGCTGCGGGGCCAGCTGGCGGTGAGCGACTACAGCTTCCTCAGCAACCCCGCCATGGCGGAGGGCCGTTTTGACGGGCGGCAGATCACCCTGTGGGTGGCCAATGATTTCCTGCGGGATATGCTGGACAAGCCCTCCATCACCCGCCCCATGGCCCAGCTGTGCCAGACCCTCACCGGGACGGCCCACCGGGTGGACGTGCGTGTCGGCGCCGCCCCGCCGGAGGACGCCCCGCCCGCGCCGGACACCGCAGACCCGCTGGAGGCATTTTTAAGCCAAGGCGGCAGCAACATTGTTGTAGAGTAACCTGACAGCGTCCGAGCCGTCGTCAGCAGCGCGGTTGGTGCGAAACGGGGGCGGCGAAGCCGTGAGGCTCCAGGAGCCAGCCCGGGCCGAAGCAAAACCGCGCCCCGCGAACAGGCGAGGCGTGAATACAATATACGACAGGGGAGACAGTCAAAATGGCAAAAGGATTTAACAACCGCGGTATGGGCGGCATGGGCGGCGGGAACATGAACAGCATGATCCGTCAGGCTCAGAAGATGCAGCAGGATATGATGAAAGCCCAGGAGGAGCTGGAGGCCAAGACCTACGAGGCGGCGGCGGGGGGCGGCGTGGTGTCCGCCACCGTGTCCGGTAAAAAGGAATTGGTGGGCGTCACCATCGACCCCGAGGCGGTGGACCCCGACGACGTGGAGATGCTCCAGGACCTGATCGTGGCCGCCGTCAACGAGGCGCTGCGCAAGGCCGGGGACGACGCCGCCAGCCAGATGTCCAAGCTCACCGGCGGATTGAATCTGCCCTTCTAACGTCCGAGCTGCCGTGAGCAGCGCGGATGAAACGGAACGAGGACGAGCGATGGGCCTCAGACCCCAGAGACCAGCCCGAACCGGAGCGAAGCCGCGCGTCGCGAACAGGCGGGGCGCGGTGTCAGTGAAAGGACACGATAACGATGTACAACAGTACCCTGTGCTACCTGGAAAATCCCCAGGGCGAGTACCTGATGCTCCACCGGGTGAAGAAAAAGGCGGACATCAACAAGGGCAAGTGGATCGGCGTGGGCGGCAAGTTTGAGGAGGGAGAGAGCCCCGACGAGTGCCTGCGCCGGGAGGTATGGGAAGAGACCGGCCTCACCCTCGCCCAATTCCAATTTCGGGGTGTCGTCACCTTCCTGTGCAATGACACCAGCTCGGATCAGTTCATGTACCTGTTCACCGCCACGGGCTGGACGGGGGCGCTGAAGCCGGTCTGCAGCGAGGGCGACCTCGCCTGGGTGCCCAAGGACAAGGTCACGGAGCTGCCCATCTGGGAGGGGGACGAGATTTTCCTCAAGCTGCTGGCGGAGGATGCCCCGCCTTTCCTGCTCACCCTGGACTACAGAAGTGAGGGCGACCGGCTGGTGCGGGCTGTTTTAAACGGTGGGTCCCTGTTCTGATGCGTTTCACGTGAAACGCACGTTCGAATTTAGTTGAAGGAGGAATTGTCATGAAATTTTCCGAGATGCCCTATCAGCGCCCCGACCTGGAGGGGATGAAGCACACCTTGTCCGGTCTGGTGGAGCGGCTGAAGGGCGCCGCCAGCTACGAGGAGGCCAAGGCCGTATTTCTGGAGAAGGAGCGGGAGCTGAAGCACATCGACACCCTGGCCACCCTGGCCAGCGTCCGCCACTCCATCGACACCCGGGACCAGTTCTACGACGGGGAGGAGACCTTCTGGAACGGCGCCATGCCCCAGCTCCAGGAGTACATGCAGGCGTGGACCGCGGCCATGCTGGCCTCTCCCTTCCGCAAGGACTTTGAGGCGGAGTACGGCGATCTGATGTTCATCAACGCCGAGATTCAGCTCAAGACCTTCTCCCCCGAGATCATCCCCCAGCTCCAGCAGGAGAACGATCTGACCACCGAGTATGAGAAGCTGCTGGCCTCCGCCCAGATCCCCTTCGAGGGCAAGACCTACACCCTGTCCCAGCTCACCCCCTTCAAGACGGACGCGGACGACGCGCGCCGTCTGGCCGCCTGGAAGGCGGAGGGACAGTGGTACAAGGACAACCAGGACAAGCTGGACGGCATCTACGACCAGCTCACCCACCTGCGGGACGGGATGGGCAAAAAGCTGGGCTGCGAGGGCTACACCACCCTGGGCTACTACCGCATGGGCCGCAACTGCTACACCAAGGAGGACGTGGAGCGCTTCCGTGCCGCCGTGGTGAAATACCTGGTACCGGTGGCCGACCGCATTTACCGGGAGCAGGCCAAGCGGCTGGGCAAAGAGTATCCCATGAGCTTTGCCGACAACGCCCTGGAGTTCCGCTCCGGCAATCCCCGGCCCCAGGGCAGCCCGGACGACATCCTGGCCCAGGGCAAAAAGTTCTACGACGAGCTCTCTCCCGAGACCAGCGAGTTCTTCAACACCATGCTGGACAATGAGCTGCTGGACGTGCTTTCCACCGAGGGCAAGCGGTCGGGCGGTTACTGCACCTCCATCCCGGACTACCGGGTGCCCTTCATCTTCGCCAACTTCAACGGCACCCAGGGGGACGTGGAGGTGGTCACCCATGAGGCAGGCCACGCTTTCGCCGCCTGGCTCAACCGGGACCGGGTGCCCATGGAGTACGTCTGGCCCGGCATGGAGGCCTGCGAGGTCCACTCCATGTCCATGGAGTTCATGGCCTGGCCCTGGGCGGAGGGCTTCTTCGGCAAGGACACCAAAAAGTTCCTGTACAGCCACCTGTCCGGCGCGCTGACCTTCATCCCCTACGGCACTATGGTGGACCACTTCCAGCACGAGGTGTATGCCAACCCGGACATGACCCCGGCCCAGCGCCACGCGGTCTGGAAGGAGCTGCTGGGGGTGTATATGCCCTGGATGCGCCTGGACGGGGAAATCCCCTTCTACGCCGAGGGCGAGGGCTGGCAGCGCCAGCACCACATCTACTCCAGCCCCTTCTACTATATCGACTACTGTCTGGCCCAGACCGTGTCCCTCCAGTTCTGGGCCCTGCTGCAAACCGACCGCAAGGCGGCCTGGGAGAAGTACATGGCCTACGCCAAGCAGGGCGGCAGCCATACCTTCACCGACCTGCTGAAAAACGCGGGGCTGGAGAGCCCCTTCGGCGAGGCGTGCCTGCGGGGCGTGTGCCAGACCGCCAGCGACTGGCTGGATAAGTTCGATTTGAGCGGCATCGAGTAAACGCAAAGAGCGTCCCTCCCCGCGGCTGCGGAGAGGGACGCTTTCTATTCCCTTATCAGAAAAATCCGCCGTTAAACTCTTTTTGCACCTTGGCGGCGATGAGGAGCGCGGTCACGATCCCGGCAAGCGAAACACCGGCGGAGGCAAGCACGACAGGGAGAGTTTCCCCAAGCAAAGCGATGACTCCGCTGATGGTCAGGAAACCGGCGAGTACAAACAGCCCTTTGGAAAAAGCCCTGCCGTATGCTTTCCTGTCCTCCTCTTTCACATGAGTCTGATGATAATCGTGAATTAAATTTGTGTTGCCCTGATAAATCGCAATCGCAAAGCCGAGGAATAACGCCGCCACGGCAAACAGGATCACAGAGTAAATGACCATATCCATACCTCCCTATCGCTATTCGCAGGACAAAGGGACACTTTTTCATTCCTCCGGATCGGTTTTGGCGGCGTACCGGGAGTAGACTGCCCCGGCGACCCCGGCGGCGGTGAGCGCCAGTACCATCCACAGCCAGCACCACGCGCCGGGGGCCAGCAGGGCGGCTGCCATGGCGGCCGCCCCCGCCGCAGCCATGGCCCAGCCGCCGAACCGCTGGCACTTGCGCCAGACGGTTTGGTTTTTCATACTCCAGGGGGTGCGCAGGCCCACCGGGCCGGGCTCCTTCAGTTTGGGCATCCAGTTGCCCAGGGCGATGAGCCCCAAGCCGCTCGCACCGCACAGCAGCCGGTGGAGATCCAGCGGCAGAGCGGCCAGGTTTTCCACTTGCCGGAAGCCAAGGTACAGAAAGTACGCGGCCATCAGGTCGAACACGGCGAACATGGCGATGCCCGAGAGGAGCATGATCCGCTCCGATATCTCCCCAAATCCACGGCATATTCGGCAGGTCCCCAGCCAGAGCGGGCTGAAAATCAGCGCGAGGCCGGGAAAGATCAGCATTTCAAATTTGCTCCCCCAGCGGTTCACCACCCCGGCGGCGTTATAGTGGACGGGGATGGGGTCAGGGAGAAAGGGCAGCGCCGCCAGCACCAGGATCAGGCCTAGCAGCGCCGTCAGCGCCGTCGCGGCGTAAAAGCGCTTCAGCTTCATGAGGTTGGCCTCCTCTCAGCCCGTTCAGCCATAAGATAGCCTCGTCCAGCACCGTCAAATCCAGCTCGTAGTAGATAAAGTTCTTCTGCCGGGTTTCGTAGATGAGCTGCGCTTCCTTCAGCTTTTTCAGGTGGTAGGACAGGGCCTGGGGGGTCATGCCCACCGCCCGGGCCAGACCGCTGGCAGAGACGCGGCCTTCCTTCAGTTTGCTCAAGATCGCGCGCCGGTTTTCATCGGCCAGCGCCGCCAGAATGTCAGGGACAGGCATCGGGCTGCACCCCCAGTATTTCAAACTTTCTTTTACTACATTTTAAACCTTGCGGCTGTCCGCTGTCAAGAAATATTTCTTGACAGCCCCTCGCCCGCCGCCCAGCTGCGCAAAGCGCCCCTCCCCGTCTGGGGAGGGGCGCCTCGTGCTTTAACCCTCAAGCTCCTCTGCCACCTTGACCAGCAGCTCCCGGACAGGCAGGTGCTGGGGGCAGATTTCCTCACATTTGCCGCACTTGACGCACTGGGAGGCCCTCCCGCGGCCCGCGGCGCAGATGCTCTCATATTCGGCGCGGGCGTTGGGGCTCCGTCCCCCCTTTTTGTCGTTGAGACAGCCGAACAGGTCTGGAATGGCAATCCCCATGGGGCAGCCGTCCACGCAGTAGCGGCAGGCGGTGCAGGGGATCTGATCTTGGGCGCGCAGCACCCTGCGCGCCTCCTCTATCGCCGTCTGCTCCCTTCCGCCCAGCGGCTGGAAATGGCGCATACAGGAGAGATTGTCCTCCATCTGGGCCATGCTGCTCATGCCGGACAGCACCATCATCACACCCTCCAGGCCGGCGGCGTAACGGATGGCGTAGCTGGCCGGAGAGCCGCCGCCCGCGGCGTCCAGCGCGGCCTGGGCCCCCTCTGGCAGAACAGCCAGTTTCCCGCCCTTCACCGGCTCCATGACGATCACCGGCTTGCCGTGCCTCCGGCACACCTGCCAGCACTGCTCGGCCTGCACCGACGGATCGTCCCAGTCCAGATAGTTGAGCTGGAGCTGCACCGCCTCCACCTGGGGATATTCGGTGAGGATGCGGTCCAGCACATCCGCCGTGTCGTGGAAGGAGAGGCCCACGTGGCGCACCCTGCCCTCCTCCTTCAGCGCCAGGGCGGTCTCATAGGCCCGGCAGCGCTTGTAGCGCTCAAAATTATCCCGGCTCTGGGCGTGCATCAGGTAAAAGTCGAAATACTCCACCCCGCAGGCGGCCAGCTGGCTCTCAAAGAGGGGGCGGATGTCCCCCTCCTCCTGAAACATACTGCCGCTCAATTTGTCCGCCAGGACGTAGCTCTCCCGGGGGTAGCGGCTGGTAAGGCACTCCCGCAGGGCGGGCTCGCTCTTCCGGTTCACGTAGGGGCGGGCGGTGTCAAAATAGTTGAATCCCGCCCCCAGGAAAGCGTCCACCATGCGGCGGAACTGCTCCAGGTCCACCTCTTCGCCCTGCATGGGCGGGCGCATACAGCCAAAACCAAATTTTCCTTTGATCCGTTCCATTGTTTTTCCTCCTATTCCCCATCTCAGCCGGACAGCTGTTCCGCCGCCCCCGCAGGGCAGCCTCCCGTCCGGCCCGACTCCCGCGCCAGAACCGCCGCAACAATCCCCTCCGCCGAGGTATCCCCCGCCACCACCGGGCTCACCCCCCGGCTTCTGGACAGCGCGGCGGCGGTCACCTCCCCGATGCACACGCACACCGCCTCCGGGGGAATGGCGCCGCCCTGCTCCAGAAACATCTTCACGCCGCCCGCGCTGGTAAAAACGAGGTAGTCCGCCCGACCCAGCAGCTGCGCCGCCTCCTCCGGCACCGGGGCCGGGACGGCGTCGTACAGGTGGATGTCCCGCACAGCCCGCTCCGCCGAAAGGGTCCGGAACAGCTCCGCCGAACCCTGCCGGGAGCGCAGCAGGACAATTTCCTCCTCCGGGGGAACCGCTTCCAGCAGGGCCTGAGCCAGGGCGGCCGTGGTATAGCGCTCCGGGATCAGGTCCGCCTGGAAGCCCTCTCCGGCCAGGGCCTCCCCGGTGGCCGCGCCGATGACGGCAAAGCGGCAGGAGTGGAGCCGCCGCAGGTCCACCCGCTCCCCCCGAAGCCGCCGGAAAAATTCTTTCACGCCGTTGGCGCTGGTGAATACCAGCCAGCGGGGCGCGCCGCCGCACAGGCTGCCCAGCCTGACGGGCAGGGGCAGTTCCCGGATCAGAGACTGCTGGGCGATAAACGTTTCGGCACCCAGGGGCTCCAGCGCCGACCGCAGCTTCTCCGTCATGGCCTGGGAGCCGGACAGTCCCACCGTCACCCCGGACAGCGGAACGGCGGCGGGGGCGGGCAGCCCCAGCCCTGCCACCTCTCCCACCACAATGACCGCCGGGGGCCGGACGCCCGCGGCGCGGGCCTTTTCCCCGATGTCCGACAGCGTCCCCCGCACAGCGGCGGGATGGGGCGAGTTGCCCCCGGACAGGACGGCGGCTGGGGTGTCCCCCGGCTTTCCCGCCGCCAGCAGCCGCCGGGTGATTTCCTCCAGCCGGGACAGGCCCATGAGAAACACCAGCGTCCCGGACAGGGCGGCCAGCCGGTCGAAATCGTCTGGCAGGCCGTCCGGGGTATCCAGCCTGTGGGCGGTGACAATGTGGACGCTCCGGCTCAGTCCCCGGTGGGTCACCGGGATGCCCGCCATGGCCGGGATGGCGATGGCGGAGGTGATGCCGGGGACCATCTCGCAGGGGATGCCTACCGCCCCCAGAGCCAGCATCTCCTCCCCGCCCCGGCCAAAGACAAAGGGGTCCCCCCCCTTGAGGCGCACCACGGTTCCGCCCTCCCGGGCGTAGCGGATCAGTGCGGCGCAGATCTCCTCCTGGGTGGCGGAGTGCCTCCCCTGGCGCTTGCCCATATAGACCACCCTGGCCCCGGCGGGGACCTCCCTCAGAAGCTCTTTGTCGATGAGGTCGTCGTAAACCACCACGTCGCAGCTGCGCAGCAGCCGCAGCCCGCGCAGGGTGATGAGGTCGGCTCTCCCGCACCCGGCCCCTACCAGATAGACCGTCCCGGACTTCGTGTTCACAGTTGTTCCCCCTTCCGCCCGCCCAGCAGGCCGGGCCCATCCAGCAAGCTGTCCAGCGTCTCGTCGCTCAGCGGCCAGCCATTTTCCACGCAGGTGTGGAACAGGATGGAAAGTATTTCCGACCGGGCCATCTCATCAGAAACGGTCTGTTTGACCCTCTCCCGCAGACCGTTCAGGTAATCCAGCAGGCCGCCGGTGTCTTCCGGCACCAGCGCATCAATGCGCTTCTTCCAATAGATGGCCGCGCTGGGGCTGGCCCCGCCGGTGGAGATTCCCACGCTGAAGCCGCCCCGCTTCACCAGGGCGGGGAACAAAAAGGTGCAGTAGTCCCGGTCGTCCACCACGTTCACCGGGATGCGCCGCTCCCGGCACAGCCGGGAGATCAGATGGTTGACTTCAGGATCGTCTGTGGCGGCAATGGCAAAGGCTTTGCCCTCCAAAAGCTCCGGGTCGAAAGCCCGCTCCAGCAGAACCAGGCCGGGGATGGCCCGGATCTCCGTAGAAATATCCGGCGCGCACACCGTCAGCCGGGGCCCATAAGGCAGCAGCTTTTCAATCTTCCGCAGCGCCACGGCAGAGCCGCCCACAATCAGGCCCTCCTGTCCGTCCAGCTCCACAAAAAACGGGAAATACGCCATGTGTTTCCCCTCCCTATCCGTAGTAATACTGCCAGCCGCCCTCCGTCATCACCCGGGCCAGCCGGACGCCAAAGGCCCGGTCCAGGACCCCCGCCTCAAATGCCTCCTCCGGCGCGCCTTGAAACAGCAGCTTCCCCTCCGCCAGAACGGCGGTCTCGTCCGCCCAGCGCAGGGCAAGGCACAGGTCATGGAGCACCATGAGCACCGCCTTGCCCTCCCCCGCCAGACGGCGGGCAGTTGCCATCACGTCCAGCTGATGGGCCACGTCCAGGAACGTGGTGGGCTCGTCCATCAGGATGGTCCGGGTGTCCTGGGCCAGAGCCATGGCCAGATACACCTTCTGCCGCTGGCCGCCGCTGAGCTCCTCCATGGAGCGGTCGGCAAAGGCGGCGGCGTCCGCCCATTGAAGGGCCTTTTCCACCATCTCGTAGTCCTCCCGGCCGTAGCGGCGGGGGTAGGAGAGGTAGGGGAACCGCCCGTGGAGCACCATGCGCCGGGCGGAGATGTTTGGGGTGTTTCGGGACTGGGCCAGATAGGTGACCTTCTGGGCCAGCTGCCGAGGCGTGATCTGCCCGGAGGGCGTCCCGTCCACCAGGATATCCCCTCCCAGCTTTGGCTGGAGGCCCAGGACGGTTTTCAGCAGGGTGCTCTTCCCACAGCCGTTTGGCCCCAGCAGGGCGGTGACCTTCCCCGGCGTGAGGGACATGGTGACGCCGCTCAGCACCGCTGCCCCGCCATAGCCCACCGACAGGTTCCTCACTTCAATCATGGATGCGCCCCCCTCTCTGCTTCAGCAGCAGGAAGATGAAAAAGGGCCCGCCCACAAAAGACAGCACAATGCCTACCGGCAGCTCGAAGGGGGCAAACAGCACCCGGCCCAGCAGGTCGCAGCCGGTGAGCATGGCCGCGCCCCCCAGGGCGGAGCCCAGGATGAGCCCCCGGCTCTCCTCCCCCAGCAAGCGGCGCATGATGTGGGGCACGATAAGGCCCACAAAGCCCAGCAGGCCGCAGAAGCTCACCGCCGCCCCAGCCAGCGCCGCCGCCAGCGCCAGCAGGAGCAGCCGCATGGGCTTTACCCGCAGGCCCAGGCTCTGGGATACGTCCCGGCCCAGCATCAGCACGTCCAGCTCCCCGGCAGATCGGAAGAGCGTCGTGTAGGGAAAGAGTGTAGA
>CAJUOT010000029.1 GCA_910588135.1 uncultured Oscillospiraceae bacterium
CGCCGAAAATACTTGGCTGGCGACGGCCCGGGAAAATAGGTAATGCCGACACAAATGGGGTCTGGTCTTAACCGGACCAGACCCCATCAATATTCCTCCTTAGCTCAGTTGGTAGAGCATGCGGCTGTTAACCGCAGGGTCGTTGGTTCGAGTCCAACAGGGGGAGCCATTCTGATGCGTATGCCGCCACTGCTTAAGGTGGCGGCATACGTGAATCAGAAAGTGACCGGCGTGGGCCTTTAGCTCAGTTGGTTAGAGCAGCCGGCTCATAACCGGTCGGTCCCGGGTTCGAGTCCCTGAAGGCCCACCATACAGGGGTATAGCTCAGCTGGTAGAGCATCGGTCTCCAAAACCGAGTGCCGAGGGTTCGAATCCTTCTGCCCCTGCCACTAAAATTACAGCGTTTGCTGTTTTCATACAGATGAAATGGCGCGGTAGTTCAGTTGGTTAGAACGCCGGCCTGTCACGCCGGAGGTCGAGGGTTCAAGTCCCTTCCGCGTCGCCATTCGCTGCTATAGCTCAGTCGGTAGAGCGCATCCTTGGTAAGGATGAGGTCTCCAGTTCAAATCTGGATAGCAGCTCCAATGTTTAACCGCTTAAATCGAAGGATTTAGGCGGTTTTACTTTGTTTATATAACTTTTGGACGGAAACTGTGATTTTGCCGAAATGGGACTTCAGCGAGAAGCTGACACAAAAACTGACACCGACAAGAAAAAATAAGCTGGACAGGGTGCTATCCCTGCCCAGCTTTCTTTATGGCCTCCCTGACAATCTGGGCGGCCTGACTGATACTCTCCTGGTCCGCATGGGTATACATCCGCAGGGTCACGGCCTTGTCGCTATGGCCCAGGGCCTCGCTGACTGAGGCCACGTCCGCCCCATTGGTGATGGCAATACTGGCGAAGGTGTGCCGGAGCTTGTGGGGATGCAGGCCCGGGACCCCGTACCGCTCGGAGAACTTCTTCAGGTAGCGGGTGGGGCTTTGGGGGTGCATCGGCTCCGGGCTGATCTCCTGAGTGAAGACATAGGCGCTGATGGCCTTCCCGGCTTGATCTGTGCGGAGCTGGCGGAGAAGGTCCAGGGTGTGATCCCCAGCGTATACAGTCCTGGTGTGGCCGTTCTTCGGGGTGTCCAAGTATACGCCCCTGCTGCTGGTGTAGCACAGATTTCTGGCGATGGTGATGGCGCCGGTGGTGAAGTCGATGTCTTGCCACCGCAGGGCGCAGCACTCTCCCCGCCGGATGCCCGTATCAATCAGAAGGTGGACAAGGGCCTGCCATTTCAACGGCTCCCGCTCCAGGGCGGTGATAATCTTCTGGACCTCCGCCGGGGTGTAGGCCAGCGGTCCATCGTCCTGGACTTCATCCTTCCTGGGCTTTGGCCGCTCCACCTTGTCCATCGGGTTGCGGTCTACCATGTCCCCCAGGTAGGCCATTTTGAAAAAGCTGTGCAGGATGGTGTAAACCTTGATGACGGTGGAGTGGGCCTTGCCGTCGGCCTGAATGTCCAGAAGCAGGGCGGTGATCTGGGCCGGGGTGATCTCCGGGAGCTTGAAGTCGCCCAAGGCGGGGTAGATTTTCTTGTTCAGGTAGCTTTGGTAGTTGGCTCGGCTGTTCTCGCTCATGGTGACGGTTTTGGAGGGCATGAAGACCCGCTCGCCGTACTGCCTGAAGGTGAGTATCTTTGCGGCCTCCGCCGCTTCCTGGGCGGCCCGTTCTCTTTGCTCTGCCCTGCTGACTACCTCCCCGGCGTCGCATTGGCGCTCGAACTCCGCCGCCACCGCCGCCAGCTCCCGCTCTATGGCCTTCCTACTCCAGCCGTCCGGGGCATACCAGCGCCGAGTGAGGCGAGACTTGTCCCGGCCCCTGCTGACGTTGATTTCATAGTAGACCCGCCCGTCTTTGGTGAGCATCTTCCTGGTCGATGCCATGCGGTATCATCCTTCCTGGCCTGTGGGCCTGGTTATTCCTCTGTTTCGTCACCTTCCGGGGCCGTCTGACGGGGGATAGTATCTCCATAGGCCATAAGCTTTTGCTGGGCTTGGACGGCCTTCATGTCTCGCTCAATGAATAATCTAAGCAATTCTTTTCGTAAATTGGCGCTATCTGCTACTATTTGCAAACAATGATTTGCCAACTCCGCATCAAGCCTATATGAAAATAAATCGTCCCTATCTGGGCTATCTGATTTCTTGTAGTCATAGACAGAACACGCATACGCACTTCTGACCTTTTGGAGGTGGTCTATGATTTCTGATAGATGGGTCAAAATAATGGCACAAGATTCTGTGTCATCCTCGTATTTCAGGAAGTTTTCCAGGCTTGGAAGAAGCCTTTCTCGAATATCAGGGCGAAGTTTTTGGAGAAAGAGAGCTATGCTACCGCTGCGCTCCTCCGCATTATCTTCTGCCTTTTTCTGGGCCTCTGGATTTCGGTAGTTAGTTAATCCAAGGAGATAATCGGTTGATGCCCCGAAAATCTTGGCTATATCACATAGGATTTCGTATGGAGGTTCCCTCCCGTTCTCATACATGGACATCACTTGGGTGGAGATGTTTAGTTGTTGACCGAGTTGTCCCTGTGTCAAACCGGCCTCTTTTCTAAGTGCCCTTATTCTATGACCGTAAGTGAAACCTCCAGCTCCCACTTCAATCCCCCCCCTTTTTTTCCAAGTATACCACAGCAGTATCTAAAAATAAAGAGAGAAATTAAATATTTCCTTGTATTGATGAATTACTATTGACATTAGCCGTATTGTTGATTATTATGGAAGCAGAAAGGAGGGCTGAATATGCGCCTTGTAACTGTGAAGCAAGCATCTGTGGCGGTAGGGATTAGTTCGTATGCCCTGCTGAAAGGTGCGAAAGAAGGTATTTATCCGCACGAGAAGTCCGGCAATCGTTTCCTTTTTGATGTTGACCTGCTGGAGGAAACCATCCGGGAAAGGATGCTCAAATCCTGCGGTGAGCATAGCGGAGGCGACCTGACATGAGTAGAGCAGAAGTAAAGCCACCCCCGGAGGTGTGGCGGATCAATGGGCTGGAGGTAAAGCCCTTCATGAAAATCCCGGATGCCTGCCGGGTAAGCGGTCTGTCGCAGATTTACCTCCGCCGTGGCGTCCGGGATGGCACCATCCCCCACATAGTGTCAGGCCCCAAGAACAACGGGAAGGGGACCGGGACCTATTACATCAATATGCCGGCGCTGCTGAAACAGTTGGGGGTCCCGCTCCAGGGCGGGGACCTCCCGGGGCTGGGGTGAGGTGGTGATCCGTTGGAGCTGTACGACACCATTATGGGCTTTGAAATAGATATGGACCACTTCTGCATCTCGGACAAGGCCCAGCTTCTTTGGTATAAACTACTGTTCCAGGTGATGCTGAGAGAGACGAATGTCATAGAGGCCAGGAATGAGGATGTCCGCAAATGGACAGGGTGGTCTATCCGAACCATAGCTACCGCCCGCCAGGAGCTTGTCTCTTTTGGTCTTCTGGAATTCAGAAAAGGGGTGAGGGGTCATCCAGGGGTCTATCATCTACTGAATGTTCCTCCTGGGGGGGTGGGGTCACCGTCATGGGATATATCGACTACATGAATACCTTCAACAGATGGATTGAAGAAGGCAGACCATCAGACAAAGCGATTGTCCTATATTATGGCCTGCTTAATCTGTTCAACCAACGTCGATGGCCTGAGCAAACGGCTATAGATAACCCACGCCTATTGTCGCTTACCCGGACCACTGACAAAGGCGTTGCAAAACGGGCAAGGGATGATTTGGTAAAAGCTGGGTTTGTTGAATATGTGCCAGGAGTAGGGAGGGGAAGGGCGACGGAGTATCGGTTATTAGAAAAAGGGGAGGATTATCTACCCATAAAATCCCCCCCTGAAATCCACCCCGAAAGTCCCCCCCCTAATAAGATAAAGAAAAAGATAAAGACATTCTCTGGTGGTGGTGAGGGGGCCGCCACGTCCGAGGGCGAGAGAGCTGTCGAGGATTTTGCCACCGAGCATTGTGATAATCTCGATGTGTACCTGAGGATGACCGAAGATGTGAAGACTGAGGTCTGCAAGGTTACCAAGGAGCTTTTCAAAAAATATACGACACGGGAACCGACGCAGATGGATGAAGCGAGGGTGTTTCCCTATGTTCGCCCGCTCGAAGATGGACCTATATTGCCATTCCCGGAAAATCGGATTCAACTATTGAGCTATGCCTTCCAGCAGGCCAACGAATCGGGAAAGCCTGGGAACTGGAGGTACATCATTGGAGTGCTGGCAAATCTGTACAAGCGAGGGCACGACACCGTGGAAAAGGCGGAGGACTACGATGATCTGCTGGGCGACCTTCGTGGGTCCTGAGACGAAATGAGGTGTATAAACATGGGTAGGTCTTCACAGCGCAAGGGTGCCGATGGCGAGCGGGAGCTGGCCGGCATCCTCCGAGGACGTGGCTATGACATCGAGCGGGGCGGATCCCTGTCCTATGGGGAAGTGCCTGACCTGGTGGGGCTGCCTGGGGTACATATCGAAGTCAAGCGGGTGGAGCGGCTGAACGTGCCCGAGGCGATGGACCAGGCCACCCGGGATGCTGACCGCTTCGGAGGTTTTCCCGCCCTGTTCCATCGACGGTCCCGCTCCCCCTGGCTGGTGACCATGCGGCTGGCCGATTGGCTGGAGCTGTACCAGGGCTTTGAGGAAAAAGAAAAGGCCACCCCCTGAAGGATGGCCCGCCGCCTCCCCCGCAGGGAGACAGCCCGTGGCAGGACTATACTATACCACGGGGGAGGCGGCCACGTCAATGACGAGGGGTGAATTAGAGAGCGCCATCACGATGGCCGTGGAGGTTGGAAGGATGGTAGCGGCCCGGACAGCAAAGGACGCCTTCAAGGCCACCGAGCGCCGCCTGTGCGCTATCCCTGATCTGCGGGAGAAGCTGAAGGATGACGAGGATGAACTGGAGAAGGTCCGGAGGAACGGACTGAAAGAGCGGAGCTACAGCGTCCCCCGCTTTGGGATAAAGCTGCCCCCCGAGGAGATCATGGAGGCTGTCGTTATTGACCTGGAGGCCGCCATCTCCGCAACCAAGCATGAGCTGGAGGCCGTCGAGAAGGCCCTGGCCTCTATCCAGGACGACCCCTATTATCTGGCCGTTGACGGAAAGTACATCCAGCGGTTGACTGACAACGAGATAGCTGAGAAAATCCACTGTGATCCTGTGACTGTGCGGAGGAACAGGAAAAACCTTGTCCAGCGTGTGGCCGTCCGCCTGTATGGAGCGTACGCTGTGAAATAGCCTGTTTGCCCCGTAGCGGGCCGCACAAGCATGGGCAGCCTCCAGGGGTAGGGAATTACCCTCTGGAGGCTGTGCGAGCGTTTACGGGGCGTCCTGAAGCTCTATCTTGAAGTAGATGGTCCCGGTATATGTGCCGTCGATAGTGTCATCTAAAGCGGACACATCTGCATGGAGATAACCATAGGAACTTGGCGATGTAGCACCGTTCTGGAAAGTGGCAACGGTGGCGGTACTCGCTGAGGATATCCATTCCCCAGTGGTACCGTAAGTGTCGGAGCGATAAAGGTTGCATATGGCCTTAATATTTGGCCGCTCCGTATTTGATAGGAAGAAAAAGCCATTTTCATCGAAGGTCTTTTCGCAATCGACAGATACCGTCAGGAGTTTTCCAGCTCCGATGTCGACATTGCTGGCGGTGATGGAAAGGCAGGGGATGGTGTTGGTATCATATGCTGCTGGTATACTTACTTCGTATGTGGGCTGGGCCGGTGCTGGAGTGACAGGAGGGGCCTCAGTCCTGAATCCTGAAAAGGTACAGTAGATTTGGGTAGTAGTTTCTGCTGCCGAAGCCGGTAGGGGGAGCGCCAGGAGGAGCGCCAGGGAAAGGAATGCGGCGAGGGCTTTCTTTTTCATGGGTGGACCACCTCTCAAATTATTTCTATCGTGAGCTTTACATCAGCCCCATTCATGGGCTGCATACTGTCCAGGGAATAACAGCTATATCGGAGGATGGAGTTTTCATAAGCCCCTGCCGGCGGGACTGAGGCAAGGGTCATGGTCGATAGGCTTTCCCCTGGAGGGACGAGGCCTGATCTGAAAATCTCCTCCCCGCTCGGGAGGAACAGGGAGATGACGAAATAGCAGGCGTTTCCTGCCGGATTGTAGAAGGGGGCCGCCTGCTGGCCGGTGCTGGCCGCTATCTGGAGCCTGTCGAAGCCGGGGATGGTGGTAGACCCCTCCGGGGCTGTGGCCTGGGCAGTTGGTGTCGCTGAGGAGGCAGCAGCAGGTACCAGCAGCGAGGCCTCTGCTGCTGGCGCCGGGGTGGTGGCCCCTTCCCCCATGTGATACCCCACCATGCCGGCCAAGAGCATGAAGGCGACCGCACATAGGACGCCCAGGGAAAGCACCAATTTGTCACGCATAAAGTTCACCCCCCTTCTTCGTCTGCCGCCCCTATGGTATCAGCTCCCGGGCTGGATGGACAGGCAAAGTGGGTGGGTGATTTTTTCCACCTCCGCATGGTGGAGTTATCGGCAGGGCAGGAAGCTGTGGCCCCCGCTTCCACGGCCTCGATGACGGGGCTGGCGTAGTGTTTATATGGGCGCATGAAGTCTGGAAGCTCCAGGTGGAGCCTGTGACAGGATGGGCACCGCAGGCGCCGGAGCTGGAACAGGAGGACGGCCCCTGAGCCGTCCACCACCCGGCGGGGCCTGGTGTCATAGCCTGAGAGCAGCACACCGCAGGCGGGGCACAGGGGCGGGTCCCTGGCCCGGATGCGGTAGACCCCTGCCCCCTTCTCCACGGTGTAGTGGGTCACTACCAGCATAGGCCATGCTGACGAAGGAAGGGGTCCCGCTCCACCAGGAGAGGGACCCCTTGACTATGCAACGAACCACGAGGGAACAACGAGAAATGGGGGGGGCTACGGGTCATCGGGGACATAGGTCATAAAGTCCCCCGGCTGGCAGTTGAGCCGCTTGCATAGGGCCTCTATGGTGCGAGAATCAATCCCCCCACTGACCTGTCCGAGTAGCTTTTGCCTTGTTGCGCTTCCGATGACCTTTTCTGCATTCAGCTTATAGATGGTGGTCCCGTTGGTCTTCAAAATGTCTTGGAGGCGGCTATAATCCATCGCCATGCTGTCACGTCCTCTCTGGGGGCGGCGGCTTTTTATAAAAGCCCGCTCTCCTAGTATAGCTATATTATAGCCCAAAAGATAGGCAATGTCTAGGCTAAAAATGGACAAAGAAAAAGCCTAGAGTTTGGCTATAATGTCAATAGACAATAGGCAAGAATTAGGCTATACTATAATCACAGCAAGGGGGAAGACCCCAAGCGGGCCGGGTCAACTGGAGAAGGCCCCCGGAGGGGGTAAAGCACCAGGGACAAGGGCGGGACGGGATTTCCGAAAGGGAAGGGCCTGAGTAGGACAGAAGCCCCCCGCCACCCGGCCAAGGGGACAACGGCAATCGTTTATAAGCCTAACACCGAGATTGCGTATAAGAGCGGAACGGTATAGGGAATGGGAAGCAGATGAGGCCACAGCCCTAATGACCCCCGCCGCCGGGGTCCCCGCAAAAATCTGAAAGGAGATCACACCATGAGCATGAACGAGATGGAGAGCAAAATCCGAGAGCTGCGCCAGCTCCAGAACCTGATTGAGGAGGCCCAGGCCGAGGCTGAGGCCATCAAGGACAGCATTAAGGCCCACATGGGGGACGCCGAGGAACTGAGGGCCGGGGAGTACCGGGTGACCTGGAAGGCCGTCACCGCCTCCCGCCTGGACACCGCTGCCCTGAAGAAGGCCCTGCCGGAGGTGGCCGAGCGGTTCACCAAGACCACCACCTCCCGCCGCTTCTGCGTGGCATGAGAAAAGCCCCTTGCATCAATGCCCGTCAAAGCTGGATGCAAGAGGCCCCCACGGACCCACCTGGGCGGGTCTGCTTCCCCAGTATAGCAGGCCCGCTCGAAAATATCAAGGAGGAGTTTATATATGATTATCACACCTGAGCTGAAGGTGAAGCAGCAAAAAATCCTGGACATCTTCAAGCGAATGACCCTGGACGAGCAGTATGTGGTGGTCGGGTATCTCAGTGAATATGCGGACCAAAACTACATGAAGGGTATTCACAGGAATCTGGGCGGGGGCGGTAAGGTTGTCCAGTTTCCCACCGTCGCCCGGTAGAAGGCGAATCGGTGAGGGATGCCGGGGGTTTACACACGTGGGAATACGTGCTATAATAGATACTGCCGGGAGGGGCAGACTATGAGGGTAAACGAAGTGAAGCAGATGCTTCGGAAGAACGATTGCTATTTCTACCGGCAGGGCAGCCGGCATGAAATTTGGATCAGCCGGAGGACCGGGAAGAAGTTCCAGGTCCCGAGGCATGGGACCCAGGATGTCCCCCCTGGGACCCTGAAGTCCATCAAGGAAAGTGCTGGGATCGAGTGATGTGAGGAGGATTGAAATGGCAAAGTACGCATATCCCGCAATCTTCACCAAGGAGGAAAAGGGCTACTCTGTGGCCTTCCCGGATATAGAGGGCTGCTTTACCTGCGGCGACACCCTGCCGGAGGCGATGGAAATGGCCGAGGACGCCTTGTGCCTGATGCTCTATGACCACGAGGAGGATGGAGAGGCCATCCCCGCCGCCTCAGATGTGAAGACCATCCAGGAGGGGACGGCGGAGGTCGTTTCCCTGGTGTGCTGCGACACGGTGGAGTATCGGAAGCTCTATGACAACAGGGCGGTGAAGAAGACCCTCACCATCCCGAATTGGCTGAACACCCTTTCTGAGCGGGCGGGTATCAACTTTTCCACCGCCCTGCAAGAGGCCCTGAAGGCAAAACTGGACATCCAGTGAGAGGAGGACACATCTATGCCGTTGCCGCAAGAGAACCGTTACACCCTGGCCGATGCCCTGGCCTGGGACGAACAGGACCGCATCGAGTTGATCTATGGGGACCCGGTGATGATGGCCCCGCCCACCCGGGCGCATCAAAAGGCCGTCATGGAGCTGTCAGCGCAGCTCCACGCATACCTGAAGGGGAAGAAGTGCGAGGTCTATCCCGCTCCCTTCGCCGTCCGCCTGTTTGAGCAGGACGGGGACCGCCCGGAGGATGTGGACACGATGGTGGAGCCGGACATCTCCGTGGTGTGCGACCCCTCCAAGCTGGATGACATCGGCTGCAAGGGTGCGCCTGATCTGGTGATGGAGATACTTTCCCCATCCACCACCCGGCATGACCGCTTCACCAAGTTCAACCTCTACCAGCGGGCTGGGGTGCGGGAATACTGGATCATAGACCCTGCCGAAAAATCGGTACAGGTCTTTGCCCTGGAGGATGGGCGGTATACCGCCAAAGACTTCGGGGCCGCCGGCGACAGGCTGCGGGTGAACGTCTTGGAGGACTGTACCATTGACCTGTCCCAGGTCTTTCCTGAGTGACCAATAGAGGCCGGAGGGTGATCCCTCTGGCCTTTTACTTCATCTGGAGGTGGTGGCATTGGCAAACGCTGAGAACCTGAAGGGGAAAGGGCTGGACAGCCGAACAGCGAACGAACAACGAGAAATAGCCCGGAAGGGCGGTCAAGCCTCTGGAGCTGCCCGAAGGCTGAAGAAAATGCGTCGGGTTGTGGGTGAGATACTGCTGGATATGCCCGTTGAGGATAGGGAGTTGCAGCGTATAATGGAGCGGCTGGGGATTCCTGAAGAAGAACGCACATACCGAATGGCTGTCGTGGTGGCTATGCTTATTCAAGCCCTAAAGGGAAATGTCAACGCTGCGTGTTTCATCCGGGACACCATTGGGGAAAACCCGAGTGACCAGCTCCGGCGGGAGAAGCTGAAGCTGTCCAAGGCCAAGTTCGAGTATGAGAAGGCCGGGACCGAGCGGGAGGAGGCGTCCCTTGCTGAGGCTATCCAGGCGGCCTACGAGGCCCGCATGGAGCGGGAGGGGCTGGTGGACCCTTCCCGGGATGCTGACGGCGGTCATACGGAGGCGGAGGGGGCTTGACGGGGCCTTGTGTAGGTTGCCAGCCTGCCCGCTTCCCTGCCGGTATGGTGATTTGTAGGGATGAGGTCAGGCGGTGCGGCTCCCGAGAGAAACTGACACAAAACTGACACGGATATGGAATGGGAAGCATTTTTAACCATTGACAAGGGATGATAAGCAGGGACAAGAAAATGGTGGGAGGCGTTGGCCTGCAAGGGCTGGAGGATGATAAGACAGAATAAACAATGACAAGGAAAATCAAACGGTTATGAGTTGGTAAGGATGAGGTCTCCAGTTCAAATCTGGATAGCAGCTCCAAGAAACTCCTGAAATCGCTGGATTTCGGGAGTTTTTGTTCTGTTTTTCCCTTATAAAATGTGGGTCAAAAAGTGGGTCAGGTTGGGCGACCCACAACTTGACCCACACGGCGAAATGTCCGGAAAGGTTTAAAGAGCACCGGGCAGGAAGTTTGGCCTTTCTGCCCGGCGCTCTTGGTAATTTTCTGGCTGGCATCACATCATCTGGCTCATGAAGTTTCCCATGGTTTCTGCCGCCTGATCCTGCATCTGCCGGGTGGCGTGGGTGTAGGTGCGAAGGGTGAACCCGGCGTCGTAGTGCCCCAGCATACTGGAGACGGTCTTGATGTCTACGCCGTTCTGGAGTGCCAGGGTTGCGAAGGTATGACGCAGCGCGTGGAAGGAGATGTGCTCCAGTCCAGCGTCGCGGAGGATCTTCTCGTGGAGCTTTACCACCGAGTCGGGGTAGTACATCTCGCCCGTGGTGCGGGAAGGGAACATATAGGGGCTGTTCGGGTGCTTCTCATGCTCCTGGATCAGCAGATCCACCGCTTCCTGGGGGATGGACACCCTCCGAACCGAGGTCTCGGTCTTGGGGCGGGAGAGGGTCAGCTTACCGCCGGGGTTTTTGATGTACTGCTTGCTGACGGAGATCGTCCGGTTTTGGACGTCCAGGTCATCCCAGAGGAGGGCCACCAGCTCGCCCTTCCGCAGTCCGCTTACCAGTTCCAGGTAGAACATGGGGAGGACGCCACGTGCGTCGGCGGCGTCCAGGTAGGCTTTCAAATGCTCAAGCCGCAGGGTTTTCATCTCTACCTTCTGCACTTTGGGAGCGATACAGTCATCGGTGGGGTTTCTGGCGATGAGCCGCTCTTTCACTGCCCGCTCAAACGCGCTGTGGAGCATCAGGTGGACGCTACGTACCGTGGTGCTGCTTAGGCCAGGGTTCCCGTGGCCGCTGCGCTGGTTCACCCGGCCATGTTCCATCAGGTTCTTGTACATTTTCTGGAGGTCGCGGGAGGTCAGCTTCTTCAGCTTGATTTTCCCGATGCGGGGGATGGCGTAAGTTTCAATCATCAGCTTGTAGCGGTCTGCTGTGGCCTGCCGGATGTTGGGCAGGGCGTAGAGGTCATACCAGGCTCTGAGCCAGGTGGCCACAGTATACTCGTCAGTGCGGGTGACGTCTACCTGCTGGGCCTGCTCTACTGCCGCCTTGAGTTTTTCCTTGGTTTCGGCCTGAGTTCTGCCCAGCACGTTTTTGATGATGCGCTTGCCGGTGTCGGGGTCGTAGCCCGCTGTGTAGCGGCCTTCCCAACGCCCGTCCGAACGCTTCCGCAGATTGCCCTCGCCGTTGGCGCGGCGTTTTGACATAGTTTATCAACCTCCATTTCTGATGTCGCCGTCGTTTTCATCCATGCACTCGGCCATCATTCTCATGCCCAGCCGGAAGCCCAGGATAAAATTTTCCATGGCGGTGATGCTGTCAATTTCCTGTTGCGATTCGATCAGCTTTGCCAAGACCTCCTGTCCGGCTTCATCAAGCTGCTCCGTGAGCTGGGTTTCAAAACGCGCTACACGGTTCGCCGCCCGTTTTAACTCCGAATTAGGCGCAATATCCTGTTCGTTGGGTGTGATGTTGCCGTAGTAGAGATCTTCCAAGGTTTTTCTCATTGTTCTCGCCTCCTGCAGCGACACACCATACCACACCTCGGTAGGAATATCCACTGCAAACGGTAAGAATTATCAGTTCAGACATACCTTTTTTCGTCTGTGCTGGCGATTCTTTTCTTTGAAGACAGTGGTGCAATCCGCATCCTCGCACAGTGGCGCACAAAGGGGGCAACACCGCGTTTCATTTGCGGGAGGTGTACGGATGCTACCTGCTCCTTGGGATGGGCATAAACCGCTTCACAGGAGCAGACATGGGGGAAACGGCTCGGGGGCCGCACGGAGCGGCCCCCGGTGATTCACCCTGGCGGCGCTATTGCGGGTATCGGGTATAGCTGATATAACGGGGCTGTTCCTCCAGCCACCAGCGGAAGTACTGCCCGCCCCAGCGGGCGTGGTTGTTCAACCCGCTCTCGGTGACCTTGATGTATTCGTCTGTCTTATCCACCACAACCACCACATGATAGGACTCGGAATTTTTATATTCCACCAGGTCACCGGGACGGAGCAGCTCCCAGCTTGGGCGATCTACTCTCTGCCACGGAAGATTCCCAAAGGCGGTGTCCGAACACAGCGTGGCCCAGCCGGAGCAAGTAACGCCGCGGCCATAGGGCCCGCCGCTGGTGGAGCGGTAGGGCGTCGGGTAGGTGGAGCCGGTGGGGTAGGTCTGTTTCAGTTGTGGCAGGGCGGCCTGCACACTTTCTTCCATGGGATCGGGGGATGCGGCGGGGAATTCTTCTCGGTAGGGCTGGGTGCTGTTGATGTGGACGGAGTTGGTGGCGGCGTCGTAGGTTACGCCGAAATCCACCGCCCTGCCGATATCCCGGAGTCGGACGTAGTTGTTGCCACCGATGGAGTAGGCGGTCATGGGTACCTGCTGACCGTCTACATAAATTGGTTGACTGCTCAGTGTGGCAGTGACACTGGTGGCTGCCTGAGCCGCTGGCCCACTCAACGCGAGACCTGTCAGGATGCCGAGCCCCATAAATATTGCATCCCGTTTTCTGTTCATGATGACTTCTCCCCTCAGTTTTTATTGTGCTTTTGGCAAACACAACCATGCCGAAGGATTGCTGGGAAGTCAAGCACAATCAGAGCTCGGCGTGGAGAAAAACAGGGGCACGAACGAAGCAGATTGCACAGTGAGCATATCTCTTATTGTTTTCTGTGGCGCAGATTTTATGGGGGTTACAACAGCCATACTGTCTGCCTCAATCAAACCCTCCGTTGTCATTCTCCTGCAGCACATCCTTGAACTTGATGCCGCCGTTTGTTTTCTTTACCTCCTGGACGCACCGCCAGCGGAGGTCATCCAATTGGCTGTCATCGATCTCCAGCCCTGCTGCCAGCACATGCATCATCATGCCGATCTCGACTGTGAGCTTGAACAGCAGACGGGCGATGCGGCTTTCGCTGCCCTGGACCGTGGCCCGCAGGGCATCCACCAGTGCGGGCGCTAGGAAATCTGTGACCTCCTGGCTTATGATGTGGTCGCTGTAGAAACGGATCGCCTTCTCCACGAACTCGTTTTGGTTGCGGCAGTTTGCCATGGGGAACGCTGTTTCCATTTTGCGTTGGGTATCTGGCGAGATCCGGGTATGGATGCGGGTTCTTTCTTCTGTCATTTTCAATCCTCCATAAAAGAACTTTTTTGTGGTGTTTATTTTGCTAAAGTTGAAAAGGAGCCACATCAGAGCCGTGGAAAACCGTTTAACAACGGGCACTTCTGGCAAACAAGGAGCCAGGTGTGCCCAAAATCCCGAAAGTTGATGTCACTTGATTTGCTGGAAAAAGTGCCAGGATTTTATGAAATAGCCCTGAAAGTGCCTTTCCGGCCCGCACTGCGGGACGGTGTGCAAAGCGGTGGAGCCACCGCTTTATCCCGCACAAAAATCGAACGTCTGCATTGCCCTAAAAACCGGGCGAAAAAGTGACGGGTGGACTGGGGCTGATTTCGCGGCCCTGTGTGCCTTCCTGCTTTCGAGGGCTTTTCAACACCTGCCTACAGCGGGGCACACGGGGGCCGACGCCGCGTTTTATGCTCCCGGAGGTGTACGGATGTCACCCGGCCCTTGGGAGGGCAACAAAGGGGCTTACAACGCGAAACGGGGTGGTCACGCATTGGGCCGGAAGCGGGCGCGGGCGGCTTCCAGTGCCAGCAGCTTCAACTGCTGCTGATAGTGGGCCTTCAAAACATCTTGGAACGGGGATACAGTGTAGAGCAGATTACCATTCCGTTTGATACCCGCCTTGGTGGTGATGGTGGTGGGTTCTGTGCGGATAAGCCCCTTGTGTTCGAGGCTGCTTACGTATTTGGCAACCGTGTTTTCCGTCATACCAACCGCTTTCCCAATCGCTTTGTAGCTGGGCCAGCACTGGCCCGTTTTCCGATTGGCGCAGCAGAGCAGATAGGAGTAGACGGCCAGTTCGCCGGGACGGAGGCCAAGGATAAAAATCTCATTGGGAAACGGGAAGGTGTTCTTCAAGGGATCAGATTTTTGCCGCTTGCTCAACCGCTGCCACCGCCTTTCGTATGCTGTTCTACCCACGCCACGAATTTTTCTTTGGGCACCACAATCCTATTGCCAATTTTGAGAGTGGGAAAATCTGCTTCATGCATCAGCTCATAGCTGCTGGATGGAGCGATGCCCAGCACCTTTGCGACAGTTGCCGCGTTGAGGAACAGCGGCAGATCGTCATAACTTTTGTACTCAGATAATTTCATTTTCATCTTCCTTCCGTAAATTTCTTTTGCTCATCAACCGTACCCCTTCCCTTTGGGATGGCTCCATGATAAAATAGCTGCGGGGAGTTTTACATCAGGAAGTGATCTTTGTGAAAGAAATTGAGCGCGTGATGTCTGCCCCCAGGTTGCTGCTGGTGGAGGAAGGGGAGGGACGGTTCTCAACTGTTTTCCAGCATGGGGATGGTGCGCAGGAGCGGCTGCCTGTTACGACTCCGGCCAAGGATCTGATCGCCACAGCAGAGGCTGACTACCGGGCGTACCGCAGGGAGATCAAACGGCTGTGTGAGGAGCATCCTCTGTTCACGCCGCGGTTGGATATCCCGGTGGTGGACTTTGAGGATTTTGTGGCGGAGGCATTGTTGCTGCCATCCATGCTTCAAAAGATTGACCTGGTGAGTTTTTTCGCGCTGGGAATATTGCTGGACAAGGCATTGCAGAGAGAAGATGACGGCAGCGCGTTGTTTTTGCTGGATTCGGCACAGGAACTGCTGTACGTGCTGGAGGAGCCGATCCGCACGCAGGTGTATCTGCGGAACATTTTGGAGATGACCTTCGATGGGATGGAGCGGGCCACCCAGCGGGAACGGTTCGAGAGGCTGTGTCAAATCTATCCCGATATAGGGGAGCTGTGCGATTCCACCAGTTTGCCGGAAGCGGGAGCAGGGAACCGGGTATTTTCGGTGCGTTCGCTTTTTGGCCTGCGGCTGTTAGAGCTGGCCCTCTATTTCCAACAGGACAAACAGCGCATTGCCCGGTGCGACTACTGCTGGGGCTGGTTTATCCCCAAGACGAAAAAAGCCACCCGGTACTGTGACCGGGTGATGGATGGGTTTCCCTGTAAAAAGCGGGGGTCAAGATTTAAACGGAACTTGATAGCGGACGAGGACAGCGCGCTGAAAATCTGTAACCAACTGCGGGACAGGATGTATGCCCGCCTTTTGCGCTGGCAGGATGCCGCGCTGGATGAACGCAAGAACTTGATCCCCATGGACTATGACCAGTACGATGCCTGGAGCGAGAATGCCCGCTTGGCCCGGATGGAGTACCTGAAGGGGAAACTCACGGCGGAAGAGTTTCTGCGGCGGATTGATATCACCCATGAGCTGGACAGTTACGAGACGGATAGGGCGGAGCAGATCGGCCAGACGGTTTGGCAGCAGCGGGTGGCGGGGGACATCTCCTTTGATCCGGAGGTGCGTTATCCAGAGACAATGCAGTGCCTTGATATTGACTTGGGTGTAGCGGAGCCGAAATGGGAACTGTATACGGAGGACGATTTGCGGCGTCAGGAGCAGAAAGGACATCAGAGTTTGAGGGAGCGGTATGGGAAGGAACTGATGAACACAGGGATAGCAGACACAGACACTTTGACGTGTTGAATAATGGAACTTCTTTTTATATACATATACATTATCCATTAATGAGGAGCACAAATGTTTTGCGCTATACATCATTGAGATAACAACTCCTCTATTGTTTACGGTGAAGCAAATTTTGAAGGGGCATCGCTGTTTTGCGGGCCACTACGGTAAGCAACTCGTAAAAAGAGCAGGTTGTGGCTTGCACCAACTAAGGAGATTAGGAGTACAATTGTATGCTTCGGATAGTGGACAGCGAGCTTTATCTCCAGCATTGGGGCAGTTCAGTTCAGAGACCCGCAACCTGACTTACACGGGGAAATATGCGGAAAGGTTTAGAGAGCACCGGGCAGGAAGGTTGGCCTTCCTACTCGGTGCGTTGATTGGTTTTGAGGTGAGCCACATTGTCTGGCTCATAAAATTTCCCATGGTTTTTGCCGCCTGATCCTGCAGATAGCGAATGGCGTGGGTATAGGTGCGCAGGGTGAAGCCCGCATCGTAGTGCCCCAGCATACTGAAGACCGTTTTGATGTCCACCCCGTTCTGAAGGGCCATGGTGACGAAGGTGTGCCCTTTTTTGTGATGTGGTTAGAAATCGTGTGAGTGCACTTTATCGAATATGCGCTGGATGTCGGCCAAGAGCAATTCTTGAGGCAATAATCCACCCGAATACCCGTTCATCGTTTCCTCCAATTGCTGATTCAGGTTTCTGAAAAAGTAGTCCCGGCCGTTTTCCCCAATCTGCGTTTCACGTTCCAGGCGGACTTGACGGTGCTCAGCCAGCTTGTCCTCTGCCATTTTGGCTTTTTCGGGGAACCTGTTTATTATGAACTTACAGGCTTCAATCCGCTTGTCTATGTCGGCAAACAGAGCCTGCTCGATCCAGTAGTTCAGCTTCCGGCATAGTTGGTATCCACCAGATGTGCCGTTCTTCTGCGCAGCGGCCATCCTGGCCTGATACACGTCCCCCAACTGTCCCAGGTAAATGATCCGCTTCTTGCTGTACCACTCTATGGTGGCCGCAATCCAGCGCGCTATGATCTCCTCCCGTTCGTTGGAAGCAGCCACTCGATCGATGAAGGACTCCAGATCCTCCAACAACCGATCCGCTCGATTCTTTAGACTGGCATACAACAACTCAAAGTCGCTCTCTGTCTCCGGCCTGAGTTTGGCCTTGACCACAGTCGCATCCTTGCTTTTGGGCTTGTTGAGCGCCATATGGATAATGTTGTTATAATGGCGCAGATATTCTCGAGCAAAAAAGCCATTGCAGTCGCTTTGGCTATGATCAATCACCGAGCGTAGATCTTTGATGTCGTTTATCTGGGTTTGGAAGTTTTTGATAAAGCTTGGTTCCGTATCAGAGGGCAGATATTTTTTTAGGTTGCTGATAACAAAAGAGGTGTCCACAGCGAATTTATACAGATCCTGTATGCCAAGATAAAACTTGGCGCTGTTGCCTAAGGCCGGAACCTCGGTGGGCGAAAAGTTGCAGGTCAAGAACAGGCGGCTGTCGATCTCCTTGCGGACCAGTTGGTTGAGCCAGTCTGCCTGAGCAGCGGAAATCACACTCATGTCCGTTCCCTCCGCTCCCGGCTGCCCTCCGCTCGGTAGGCAGATAGTCCCATATAGCCAATGCCAAGCTCCAGATCGGTGAGGTAATCATTTTTCACAGGCATACGCACATTCCGTCCCAAATTATTCCGGCGGAAACGAATCCCGATTTTGTTTCCCAGACGCTCTGGTACACCATTGACCCGGATATAGCCATTGTAGTCCTTAGTGCTGATGACAGTGCCATCATATTTTGTGCCATCAGGCTTTTTTGCCTCACCGACCTCGTTGCAGATCAGAAAAGGAGTTCTCATTCGCTCGGCATTAAAGAACTGCCTTTCCTCCAGTGTGTCCAGAATACAGACAGCGGACTGGAAATTCCCAGTGACCTGGAGCTCCGACAAGGCGTACAGCAATACCAAGATGGGCTGGCGAACCGCCGGATCGGTGCGGTCAAAGTACTTGTGGCACAAATCGCGGATATTGAACCACTCTTCCCGTTTCAGGTAAGTAAGTTGGCACTCGCCGTTGCTCAGCAAGGCGGTTTGGTTATAGCACATCCAACTTACCCGGATGGCCAGAGCCAAGGCGTAGCTGTCATTACAGATACACTCGAATTCATCTGGCTCCCGCATGAAGTCCAGTACGTTCCGGCAGGTCTGGACTTGCCGATCTGTCAGGCTTTCTGTAGAGCGGAAAACGATACCCGCTCGGTCCAGCTCTTTTAAGCAGATGAAGGTAATGGCGGCTGGGTTATTGGCCTCCAGCAGGCGGTCGTATAACTCATAATAGGTATTCTGCCCTTCCGTACGGCTTTTAATTTCGCTGATCGTTATCTGAAAATCATTGCTAATGGCTTGAATGGCGGCGATGTTAGTGTTGATCTCATCCTTGCCATTGGTGCCCCGGTTGTACACATCTGTATTACTGCAAATATCCACGATCTGAATAATTTCATTGAGGTATTGCAGCTTTCTCTCCGGCGGTGTATTCTCCCGCTTGTAAGCATCTCGGAATGCCTTGAACACGGCGTTGTAGGCATAGCCATTGTCCGGCTGGTGGTTGATGACTTGGGTCAGCAGGCGGAAGATCTCCGGGTACTGCTTGATACGCTGGCTGTGGTAGCGTATCTCCTTTCCACAGTCACCGCCCAGAAGTTCCCGGTATTCCCCTATCAACCGTTCCGTCAGTGAATTGCACTGAGCGATTTCCACGATCAGCATATCCCGTTGGTCGGTCAGGTGCTGGGGCGTGTACTGCTCGTTCCCCTCCTGCAAAAGCTTTTTCAGCTCGTCCACGCAGTTGTCGGCCAGGACGACCGCATCGTGGAGGTGGTTCAGCCGGCACTGGTAGGTCTCCGCGGTGTACTTCTTACTGTCGAACTCCCAGGGCTTCTGCACAGTGCTTTGACGCTTGGAAAAGTACACGCTGTCCCACTGCCTGCCGTAAAATTCCCGGGTGAAGGTGACCGCGATGGAGGCAAACCCGGCATTTCGGTCCGGCACGCCATATTCCTCCCAGATGGACCAGACCTTATCAATGAGTGTGTCCAACTCGAGCAATACTTCTTCATGGATTTTCCTTTGGCTGGAGATTAACTGGAAAGGCTGATAACGGGAATTAGGCCCTATCAGCCGCAGCAGATCCTGGAGGCAGACGGTCAGATTATCGTCCTGGCAGTGGGTCCTCTGGTAGCTTTTCCCGTACAGGTCGATGATGTCGCATATCAACTCCACTTGCTGCTTCCCGGTGTAGCTGTTCTTCTCCAAGAAAATCTCCGCCTCAATAGGGGTGCGAAAGCGGAACACAAAGTCTTCACTAAACTGCCCTTCACGGAATACGAAGTTCCCGCCTCGCTGGCTTTCACCATAGTAGAGCCAGGGGATAGTGGTGATAATTTGGAACAGCTCCGCGGTATATATGTTCCGATCGTCTCCCAAGAAGATGGAGAAGGCCAGGCTGCTGGGTGTATCCAACTTGAACTGGCTGAATATGGCTACGCAGAGGTTGAATCGATCCAGCGCCTCAAAAAAGCCGGTATTGTTCTCATCCTCCAGTTCATCCGACTCCTCCGCCGGAATCTGCTCCGGCGAAAATCCAGCGGCTAAAAATGCCTGCTGCATGGGGGACAGGACGTGAATTTTCTGTTCCTGCTGTTTTTCCAGGATGCGGGCCATCTGATTGTTGACATACTGGGCGACCTTGCGCTGCTCCCGAGAGAGCCCCTCCTCCAGCTGGGGCCGGAGCAGGGCGATCAAGCGGTAAAAATAGTCGAAAATGTCATAGTTGTGTTCATCCTTTTCCAGCTTGTCAAACCAATATTTCAGACTGGAAGAGGCAATGCCGGAGTACTCTCGGAACCGGGTGCGCAGGGTGCTGATTTCCTGAGATCCCATCTGTCGTACAGCCTTCACATAGAGACAGTGCTGGCTCTGTACCATCTGGGCCTGCTCCGGAGTACACGGGCTGAAGCGAAGGGACTTATCAGAGCGGTCCAGCCGGAAATGCTTCAGAGTGGAACTGCTCTCTGGACCGCTGTAGGAACTGCACACTAGCACAAAGCGGCGGCCCCTGTTGTTCAGCTGCTGAGCCAGCTTCGTGGCCACGTTGATGCCTGAACGGTAGGAGGAACAGTCCCACACCAGAAGGCTGCGGCTGTGGCCTCCGTCCTGCTGCTCGATAAACTGCATAAGGCTGTCCAGGTCCTCCAATTCTTGGCTGCCGCTGTAGAACAGAAGGGTTTCATTGCGAATAAAAATGACTGGGCATAACTGCTCATTATAGATGCGATAAGCTAGCGCCCCCAGGGTAATGGTCTTGCTGCTGCCGGAATCGCCATAAAGGACAATGGGGCCGCTGAGTGTCTGCTTCCGAAAGGCGCCGGTGGACAGCACCCGCCGGGTCAATTCCACCAGGGCGTCCTCGTAGGATCGCTTTACATAGAAAGCAGAGCGGGGCAGATAACCATACCACTGGGGGCCGTTGGAAGAACTGAGCAGAAGAAAGTTGGAGAACCACTGCTCATATTGTGAGGTACCATTGGGCTGAATACCATACACTTTCCGCTCGGTGAGCAGTTGAGCCAAGTAGCCATAGCGCATCAACTCCTCCGACTGGATGGCCACAGGGGCTTTGTTGATATAAAACAGGTCGCAGTCTATCTGGGAAACGATAGGTTCCTTCTCCTCTGTCCGGTCTTGGATGATGTCGGCCAACCGATTATCGGTGAAGAAAAACTCCTTGTGCTTGGCGATTTTGTCCAGTTTTTCAAAAGAGGGGGTGCCGGGAACCATGTCCCAAAACTGGACATTGCCAGCAGGAATATCCATCAAAATAGGGGCAAGAACCTGAAGGGGAAGTTCTCGTTCCTCTTCAGGTTGGTAGCCTGCCACCACCAGCTTACTGACGCAGTCCAACAGGCCGGGCAGGAGCTGTAACATTTCTTTGGCGTGCTCTGAGTCTGTCTCAGCCTGATCCTTATCACCGGACAGGCCGATGGAGGCCAAGAAAGCATCACTGTCTGCCGCTTCGCTGCGCCCATAACCGTCCACACCAAACAGGCGCAGAATAGGCAGGTTTTTCCGATTCAACGGCTTGGCAGGGATCTCTTTTCGAGAGGAGTATTCTTTCAGCGTGCGTGTCTGGTTATGAGTGAAGTAACGGCTGAACTCCTGTTCCGTCCGGGTGGTGATGACACAGCTCCATGGGCAGTCAGCGATGGCCTCCAGCTCCTCCTGGAGAACACTTCGACCCACAAACAGGATCATTGGATTGCAGTTAAAATTTCGAAAAAAAGAATCTGCGAGTTTATGCCGTTCAAAAATAGATTCTGTCATACGATACCTCCTGAATCAGAAAGATATTGCAATTATATCACTTTTTTACTCCAGATTACAAGTGTTCATATCCCCGGGGAACATCAAAATTAGAAGGCCAGGCTGATTCCCTCCGCGGATGGCAGCCTGCTGAAAATGCTGTGTCCGGCCATGATAGCTATCACGAAAAAGTGGACGGTCTCGCCGTCCTTGACATCCGCCCCCACCGGCGTTATATTGTTGTTTAGACAGCCGCACTTCAGGGGATTACGTAGCGAGATATCCCCAACCCTAACGATGGCAACGTGGACTTAATGTCCATAGACGGCCTTTCCCTCCAGCCGGGAATAGTGCCACAGCAGGCTTTTCAACAGATGCCTGTTCGATATTTTGCATGACCTGCATCCTCAGGATCAAAAAGCAGGCCTACCAGGGATTCATCTCCCCGCAGGCCTGCCCTCTCCGCCTTTTGACTTGTTCAGTTCCGGTTGGTGTTCGGCGATCTTCTTTCGCTCATGTTCCCGGCGCGTGCGGGAGGTAGACCGCCCATCAGCAATTTGGAACTCGAATGTCCCAGCGTTCGGCCCAACCGGCAGTTTTCCACTGCGGATATGCTCCGCCATTCGGCGGGCCAGATCATTAGTCTCACCAATGTAAATGATCACGCCGCTGGAGTCCCGGATCCGATACTCCCCTGGCTTAGCGGGCGGCTTTGTGCCACTCCCTGTGGTTGGGTTATACTTTGTCGGGCGGCCTGGTTGATAGGTACACATTGACATCGCACTCCTTTCCATAATAGCTTGGGGATGGCCTTAGTCGTCCTCGCCGTCGAGCAGGGCCTTGATAATCTCGACCACGATGGTTCCGATGATAGGCCCCATAAGAAACACCTCCTTTCTGAGCGGCTCGAGGGCGGTCTTACTCATCCTCAAGCACGGCTTTAATGATCTCCACCAGGATGAGCTTGAAGATAGTGCCCATAAAAACCACCTCCTTTCGTTGATGCTTTCACCAGCCAGCTACGCAACTGCGTACTGCCGGGCGAAGTTCTCCGCCAGCATCCAGCCCATCGCCTCCGTTACGGAAGCAGCGGTGCAGGCGTTGATGATGTTCCCGGCCACCGGGATCCAGCCGACCAGCACTTGGGAAACAGTCCGGCCGATGGCCGCGCTGGCTACCGAGGCCACGGCGGCTTGGGCGGAGCTCTCTGTGAGCTCCGTGCCAAACACCTGTCCCAGGCCGATGGTCATGGCCAACTGGATCGGCGTGATGACGGCGTTGTCGCTGCAGGGAAGTTGGGCCAGCCCAGCCCCGACCGCCCCCGCAGAAGCGCTGGCGGAGTGGATGATGGCATGGCACTTGGCAAGCTGTGCGGGGTCCATGTAGCTCATAGGTAACCTCCTTTTCCGGCCATATGGCCTGTCCAATGGTGTGTTCTCCCTCCAACGCATTCCATTTTACCACACCGGGATGGACGCGGTATTTCAAAAGCGGTGCAAACGAAATGCAAGATGCCTGGTGTTGCGGCTTCTTGACGGTTGTCTGGCCGTCTGACCGATATGATAATAACATAGGCCCGCGCTGAGGATTTTCAAAAACTATGCAAGTCAAGGAGAAATATAAATTTGACAGGCAGGTGGCCGCTGATGAGGAAGAACGTCCGGGACTTTGACTGCATCCGCGAGGTGATCGAACATATTTATCGGTATGGCTTTTACTCCAGGGAGGATTTCATCCGGGAAGGGATCGTAGGGAGCCCCAGGGCATATGACGATATCATCCGCCAGCTCAGGGACTTGTATTTCCTGGATGAAGAAGATTCTTCTATCTTGGGGACAGACACAAGGGGAAAATACAAATGTTACCGATTCAAGCGGGACTATTTCGGAGATACGGTTGATGATTTGACGGCAGCCTTTGGCCTGTTTGCGGTCAAGGGCAAGGCGGTTGAACGGATTTTGTGCTGCCTTTCCCGGGCCGCGGAAGGGAGCGGCGCAACCGTGTCCAATGTAGGTACCGCTTATTATGATGACGAGGGGACTGATTTCGGGCCTTCCATCAGCCGGACTCTGAAAGATTTGAGCAAATCAGGGTATACCGTCAAGGATAAGACTGTTCATCGGCTGAACCCGCAGCTGACCCAGCTCTCAAAAACGGAACTGACAAGCTTGTACTATTTGTCAGCTTTTTTTGCTGGCGCGGGTTATCCTCGTGTGGCGGCTGCTTTTTTAAAAAAGACGCTTTTGAGGGAAATGCGATCCAGAGGGTTGCCAGATCCGCCTAATGCATTCCTGCTCCGGGACAATACTTGTGGGAACCTGTTCGACGAGCAAGTGGTGTACCAACTCCTCGAATGCTGCTCCCACCACGTAGAAGCAGAACTGACAATGATTAAACCAGAAAAAGCAGGTCCAGGTAAAACCGGTGGCGCTCAAAATTGATATCAAATTGGGCCGCTGGTATTTGCTGGCGGTTCGAGATGAGGCCCCTGTCATGATGCGGGTATCTAACATTAAGAAAGTTAAAAAGTTGAATACTTCTTTTGACTATACTCCGGCAAAAGCGATGATTGAGGAACAATTTCAGCACAGCTATATCTCTGGAAAGCGCGGCGGCGATCCGACCCTTGTGATGGCTGAACTGAAATTTGGAGGCTCCCCTCTGCGCCGGCAGTTTGAGCGCGAGATTTTTGTAGGAGAGATTGTGGAACAGGATGGCAGGGAATATTACCGCGCGGAAGTGAACGACCCAACGGAACTGAAACCACTTTTGCGAGAGTATGGCCCATATCTGCGCGCTCTCCCCAACGAGATGCACCAATTAGATCAGGAACTTCAAGACGAGTACGAAAGGATGCTGGTTCGGTATGGAGCTGTTCAATCAGTACTATAACAGCGATGTGCAGTTTCTGCTGGATTTGTTTAGCCTGCAGCAGCCTTTCCCAGAGGAGAAGGCCCTTGCGCTGGCCAGGGCTAACCATGTCTATGCGGAATATGGAAATCACAAAAATACGTTGAAAAAATGGATTGACTGCGGGCTGTTGGAAAAGACAGCGGACGGTTGCATTCAAATCTCTAAGCAGAGAGAACTGCGCCGATTTGCTTCCCCACCCAATTATTTGGAGCAGAACTGTCTTGCGAATCTCTGCGGGACAAAGGAGGCGGAACTGTTTCTGCCGCAAGGGACGCGCGCCAAGTTTTCGCAGACGGGACAATCAAATCTGGACTATATCTGGCGGCAGAATACGGTTGGGAAGATGAGCGAGACGGGTTTTGTCGACCCTGCGGTATTTCAAGTGATTTTGCGTGCTATATACGAAAAACGGATGATAGAGGAAACTTATTGTACCAATGATGATCCCACAGTCCATACCGCGGTCTCCGTTCCCTACCGTTTGGAATACAACGTCTACGACGGCCGGTGGTGGCTTATTTCCTACCATTGGGAGCAGAATCGGGCGATAAAGTCTAGTTTATACAATATCAAAGCGGCCCAATTAGGGGAGCGACACCGCATTTCAGAGCAAACAATTCAAAAGGCCATTATGAAAAACGTGGTGGAAGAACCTGTGAAGCTTCGGGTCACAAACATCAAGAATGGCTTGGAGCGCTGTTTTCTGACCTTTGAAAATATGCTGGATATTTCGGCCTATCAAATCGACAGGGAAAAAGGGGAATATGAGCTGCAATTTTGCTTTTTCCGGTGGGATGAAAATATTATTATTCGCAAATTGCTATACTTAGGAGAGTGTGTAACTGTTATCTCGCCCGATTCGATTAGGCAGGGCTTGCTTCTTGAGCTTCAAAACTGCCTGCGGATGCAGAGCAGAAGCTGATTTTGTGCCCTGAGTTACCTTGTGCGGTCTTGATTTCGTGGTATTTGCCGTTTTGTATTTTCTCACCTGATCGCCTCGAATTGAAATCCGGCAGAAACAGAAAATGCGGCGGGATAAAACCTCTGAAAAATAAGGGAAAACGGAGAAATACAGCAGAGAAAAGTAAGTGGACCACAAGCGCCCGTAGCACCTATATTGTTTACAGCGGCGCAAATTCTGAGTGGGAGCGGCTTGTATTTCCTGGGCTGCTATGGTAAACTATCTATAGAGGTGAAGGTTGTGCAGTTCAAACCGTTTGTTTTTGACAGGATGAATCAGCAAATCCCCGTCTCCATCGTGCCGATGACGCAGGCCGATGCGGAGTTGACAAATCTGCCGCCTGTATGGCAGACCTCTTGGACGAGCGAATACTTGTCGGCGGATTGTTATGAGAAATACGCGGCCAAGGCGGGCGGTGAATTGATTGCGCTTGGGGCATATGAGATTTTGAACAACTCGCTGGTCGTCCATATCGTCTATATGGAGGCCCAGCCGGAGTCCAACCCGAACCTTGATGGCAGAAAGCCCCAATATACAGGGATCGGGCGGCTGATGATCGCATATGGGATCAAGCTGTCCATTGATAACGGATTTGCGGGCGACGTGGTGTTGGAGGCGAAGACTACCGAGCTGGCGAGACACTACGAAAAAGACTTTGGGGCGGTTCCGCTTCCGATATTTGATACCTCTGCCCCACGGTATTTGATTGCGGACGAGGCGGCGAAACGAATCTTTTTCACCTATCTTGCCTGATTTGGAGGTGCTGAGATGGAACCCAGAAAAGAGAATTCCGTTTCCGATGCGGAGTGGTACTGCCGCGAGGATCCGGAAGGGGATCGGTTTTATGAGATATTTTTCCAAATGTGCCGGAAGTACAGGGTGAGATGGGCCAGTGCGGACGAGAAGGAACGGCGGTTTATTGAGGAGGTCACCCGGGTCACTTACGAGCGGGAGCGGGCGGTTCGGCTGGGGCTTCCCCTCTCTGATGTGCCTCCGGCCTTCGCATCTTGACCCACAACCTGACCCACAACAGGAAACGAGCGGGCGGAGGCAATGGAGCGGAAAGCACTATTGCTTCCGATTTTTTGGAACAAAAATGCCCCCAAAGCGCCATATGGAGGCGTTCCGAGGGCGGCCAATCAGTTGGTAAGGATGTGATAGCAGGTTCATGCCCGAAAAACCACTTCACAAGCCCCGTTGGATTTTGCGGCAAAGCGCCGCTTTCTTTCGCAATGCAACACTTTTTCGGACGTTTGATTTTTTGCCTTCCGGGTTTGACCACATAACCAGCCACAGACAAGAAAAAAGCGGCGCACCGGGTATTTCACCCGGTGCGCCGTTTGGCCTAACCCGCCTTGGCGGCTGTCCTCAGCCGCTCCTTCTCTGCGGTGATCTCCGTTTTCATCTCCACGATCAGTTTTGCCAACAGTTTCTCACATTCTTCCTCACTATGGGCGTAGATGTTGCGGGGACGCTTTTTGCCGTCAGGCCAAACGGGGGAGTACCGGCCCTCCCACAGGTGGTCATTGATCTGAGTGACGCAGCCTGTGCCCGCCTTCCGCCTCTGGCCCTTGTAGGGCTGGAAGGTGCTTGGGGTGGGCTTTCGGGGCGTTGCCCCGGTTTCTGCCTGAGAATCTGCTTTCCCGATTCCCTGGTCGATCTTTGCCGCCGCTGTTCGGCGCATCTCGTCGGTGACGTGGGCGTAGATGTTCAGCGTGGTGCTGCTGGACACGTGCCCGATGATGGTGGAAAGCGTTTTGATGTCCATGCCATGTTCCAGCGCAGCGGTGCAGAACGCGTGTCTAAGGTCATGGAACCTGACCTTTTTACACCCGGCACGTTCCAAGATGACCTGTAACCGCTGGCGGACGGCGGCGGGATCCCTGGGGGAGTCCTCTTTGAGTGGGGAGGGGAACATCCACTTGGAATTTACAGTTTCCTGGTATGCCTTGAGGATGCCCAGGACAGAGGCGGGGAGGATTATGCTCCGATTGCCCGCCTTGGTTTTGGGCGGAGATACTACCAATTCTCCCCTAACCCGGTGAACCTGCCGCCGAACCCGGAGCTCCCCGGTGCGGAAGTTCAGATCGTCCCATTGGAGGGCGCAGATCTCACCCCGGCGTAGGCCAGTGGAGAGCTCCAGTAGGAGCAGTTCGAAGCAGCCATCCTCTTTTGCCTGAATCAGCAGGCGCTGGATTTCCTCGGGTGACAGCACCTGCATCTCCCTGGCCTTGGCGGGAGGGAGGCGGCAGCCATCGGCGGGGTTGCGGAAGATCAGATTCTCCGTCATAGCCTTGTTCAGTGCGGCGTGGAGGGTGGTGTGGATGCCCCGGACGGTCTGATCGGACAGGCCCTCGCCGTAAATCTCCGCTCGGAGTAATCTGCCGTTTTGCTTGAGTGTGGCATAGAACTGTTGGATGTCGTTGGTGGTCAGCTTGTCCAGCCGGGTACTGCCCAATGCGGGGATGATGTGCTGGTAGATGCGCCGCTCATAGGACATCCGGGTATTAGGACGCAGATTTGGCTTTTTGTAACTTTGATACCAAAAATCCAACCAATCGCCCAAAAGAATGCCCGGTTTGGGCTGATTTGAGGCAGGGACTTGAATGCTGTCCTGTAGGGCTTTGAGCTTTGCCGTACACTCGCTCTTGGTTTTTGCAAGGACATTTTTTGTGACAGGAAGCCCTTTATCATCGTAGCCGATAACTACCCGCCCTTCCCAGCGCCCGTCTTTTCGCAGGCTTACTCCGCCGTCGCCGCGCTTTCTGCGTTTTGCCAAGGTTTCATCTCCTCTCCGAGGTAGTCCGTCAGGAAGCCGCCCACAATATCAGCGGCCCGCTTCTGCATATCGCCTGTGGTGTGGGTGTAGGTGTCCAGCGTGAAGGACGCTTTTGTATGGCCCAGGATGCCGGACAGGGTTTTGGCGTCCACCCCGCTGGCCAGGGCATGGCTGGAAAATGTGTGACGCAGGTCGTGGAAGCGGATATCGGGCAGTCCCGCCCGCGCCAGCAGTTTCTTCAGCTGGTAGTAGGCGCTGCTGGGGTTCACAGGGGCTTCCGGGCGGAGGGGATCGTGGAAAATCCAGGGGGAGAAAGAGGCTTTCTTCCGTGCCCTCAGCAACTCCGCTGTGCTGGGCGGCAGAACGATTTTCCGCGTCCCGGCGTAGGTTTTGGTGTCCCCTGCTACCAGCCTCCCACCCTTTTCTTTGTGGATGGTGCGGTTGATCTGGAGCGTCCCCGCTTTCCCATCGAAGTCTATCCACATGAGGCCGCAGATCTCACCCAACCGAAGGCCGGTGGTGAGCTCGGTGTAGAAGAAATCGTGCCAGATGGGATCAGCTTTGATGGTTTCCATAAAGATGTCCAGCTGGCTCTCGTTCAAAATCTTCATGGGCTGGCGGACGATCTTGGGTGGCTCCACTTCGTCGGCGGGATTTCTGGGGATAAGCCCCTGCTTCACCGCCGCCCGAAGCGCCTGGTGGAGCGTGGCGTGGATGTTGTGGACGGTGGTGCCGGAAAGCCCGCGGCTTTGTCCGGGGCGGGGCTTCAGCCTGCCCCGCCGCTTGAGGGCATCGTAGAGCTTCCGCAGATCCGCCGCCGTCACCTGGGTGAGCATTTTCTCCCCCAGATAGGGCACCACATGATTTTCCATGTCTTTTCGGTAATGTTCCAGAGTGCCGGGCCGGAGGGTGGCGCACATCTGCCCCAGCCACTGCTCCAGCCATTCCGCGAGAGTCATCCGGCTCTGCTCCGTCAGGTCGATGCCCTGGTAGAGGTCGATGTTCTGGCGGAGCTTCGCGGTCAGTTCCTTTTGGGTGTCGGCGTAGAGATAGCGGAAGATAGAATCGCCGTCCTCCTTGTGGCCCACTACGATGCGGCCCTCCCAGCGTCCATCCTCCCGCTTGCGTACCATCCCATCGCCGGATGGTCTGCGTTTTGCCATGGCTATTCACCTCCAGTTCTAATGTCACCGTCGTTATCATCCATGCACTCGGCCATCATCCTCATGCCCAGCCGGAAACCCAGGATGAAGTTTTCCATGGCGGTGATGCTGTCAATTTCCTGCTGCGATTCGATGAGCTTTGCCAGGATCGATTGTCCGGTCGCGTCAAGCTGCTCCGTGAGCTGGGTTTCGAAACGGGTTACACGGTCTGTCGCCCGTCTCAGCTCGGAATGGGGCGCCATGTCCTGCGCGTTGGGTGTGATATTGCCGTAGTAGAAATCTTCCAGCGTTTTTCGCATTTTCCGCACCTCCTGTAGCGACAAACCATACCACAGGCAGGCGGGAATATCCACGGCAAACGGGAAAGATTATCAATTCAGACATATCTTTTTTCATTTGTACTGGCGGCGTTCTCTTTGTAGACAGTGGTGCAATTCGCAGCCCTTCACAGCGGCGCACAAAGGGGCCAACGCCGCGTTTCATTTGCGGGAGGGGTACGGATGCCGCCTGTTCCGTAGGATGGGCACAAACCGTTTCACGGCAGCGGACACACCGGAAACAGTCTGGGGACCGCCCCGCGCGGAGCGGCCCCCGGTGGTTCACCCTGGCGGCGCTATTGCGGGTATCGGGTGTAGCTGATATAATGGGGCTGTTCTTCCAGCCACCAGCGGAAGTACTGCCCGCCCCAGCGGGCGTGGTTGTTCAACCCGCTCTCGGTGACCTTGATATATTCGTCTGTTTTATCCACCACGACTACCACATGGTAGGACTCATCGTTTTTGTATTCCACCAGGTCGCCGGGGCGGAGCTGCTCCCAGCTTGGTCTGTCCACTCGCCGCCAAGGCAGCTCCCCGAAGGCGGCATCGGAACACAGCGTAGCCCAGCCGGAGCAAGTGACGCCGCGGCCATAGGGCCCGCCGCTGGTGGAGCGGTAAGGTGTGGGGTAGGTGGAGCCGGTTGGGTAGGCCTGCTTCAGTTGGGCCAGGGCGGTCTGCACACTTTCTTCCGTGGGGCCGGATGGTGCGGTTGGGGTTTCTTCCTGGTAGGGCTGGGTACTGTTGATGTAGACGCTGTTGGTAACGGCATCGTAGGTCACACCGAAGTCTACCGCCTTGCCGATGTCCCGGAGTTTTACAAAATTATTGCTGTGGATGGAATATGCCTCCATTTGGATACGTTGCCCGTTGATGTAGATAGGTTGGCTACTGACCGTGGCTGTGAGGTAGTCCGCCGCCTGGACGGCGGGGCCGCTCAGGGCAAGACCCGCGAGGATGCCGAGCCCCATGAAGATCGCTTCTCTTTTCCTGTTCATGCTGTTGCGCTCCCTTCAGTTTTTATTATGCTTTTGGCAAACACAACCATGCCGAAGGGTTTCCGGGAAGTCAAGTAGAATCGGAGTTCAGCACGGAGAAAAACAGGGTGGCAAACGAAGCACATTGCACAGGGGGCGGACAGGCCTTTTCTTTGTTTACGGCATAGCAAATTTTGCGTGGGGTCACATGGCGGGGCCGATGTAACCCTGCTCCTCATGGCCGTCCGGCTTGTGGCCCATGGCGATCTTCTTTTCCTGGATTCTGCGCCGCAACTTTCGGTCGGTGAATTGGTGGCCGCGGGTGTTGTCCATTGCTTGAGTGTTGTCCCGGAAAATCTGTCCGATGGAATGGAGCAAACTGTTCACCGCCAGGATGGCGGAGGGCAGGGATGGGCTGTCCTGCCGCTCCAGTAGGATCTGGGCATAGGTATGTCCCTGCTCCGCCGCCCGGGTCAGCCAGTAGACAGCCTGTTCCATGTCCTGGGGGATGTCCTCACCCTCCCAGTAGAGCTTGCCCAGGAGGTATTCGGCGTAGGGGTTATCTGCCTTTGCCGATGCTGTGAGCCATGGCAAGGCTTCCTCGATATTTCCATCCTTCAAGAACTCTTTTGCCAGACAGTAGGCGGCGAATTCATTTCTGTTCTCAGCAGCCCGCACCAGCCAACGGATACCCTGCTCCCGGTCGTGAACCTCCACATCATCGGTCAGCAGCAATTTGCCCAAGGCGTACTGTGCTTCGGGGAGCCTCGGTGTTGCCTGTTCAAACCAATACCGCGCCTCCACAGAATCTGGCGTGAGCAGTGGGCCATCCCGGTACAGTCCGCCCAGGAGAAGCTGGGCGTATGGATCGCCGTCCTCCGCCTGTGCGCGGAGCCGATTCACCCCTTTGTCACGCAAATCCAGTGGGAGGCTGTCATCACAGACCACCGACCAGAGCTGTCCGCAGATTTCGCTGTTTTGGAGAATATCGTCTGACTCGTCATGCCGCTCCATAGCCCGATCCTCAAAAGTGAGGCGCTCCAGACGGAGTGCCGCCTGGATGACGGCGTTGTGGATAGCCCGGAATTCTTTCTGTTGAGAAAGCGGCACACGCTCCATCGGTTTGTTTGAGTAGAACTCGTTTACCTCCTGTTGCAGTTCCAGCCACTTTTCATAGCACTCGTTCACTGACGACAGCCGCGCCATCTGATCCACGATTTCATCCACTTGATTTTTCATGCGCTTGGGGAGATAGCCATATTGCTTTTTGCCCTTCGCGTTTTTCAGGTCACAGGACAGGGTCAGCAGGAGCGTTTCAACTTCCGGGTGTTCGCAGACGCCCCGCTTCATCTCATCAGCCAACTCCAGCATGGCGCGGCGGGCCTCCGCCACCAATTCATCCCTGGATTGGCCTTTTTGCTCATAGACGTGGAGCAGTTCCTGATGGAAGATGCCGTTGGTGAGCATGGATTTGATATTCTCAATACCTACCGGGCTGAGATAGCCGGGAGCGTCCCCGGCAGACCACGCCATCATGTGAATATGGGGGTGGTCGCCCTCGTCATGGAAGGCGGCGTACCAGCGGAAGTCATTGGGCGGGATGTTCATAGCGGCGGCGATGTCGTTGCGATGAGCGCGGAGCAGATTGCGCCATGTCCTGGCGTTGCCATAGCCCAGCCGTGCGGCGTCCTCACGCTTCAGCGAGACGATGTGCGTCCACACATTTTTCTCACAGCTTTGCAGCTCCGCCGTCACCTTTTTCAAATCCACGTAGTCCTCGTCACCGAACAGGCCGTGGCTGCCCACACGCTCCACCCGCGGACGGATAGCAATATACTCCGCGTAGATATCGCTCTGCTGAATATTAGACCAGTGATCCTCCAGCGTCCGGGTGATGAACGCTGAGGCGTTGACTTTGGTAGGCACATCATGGTAGCTGTGGTACTCTGGCAGCTTTTTTGCGTCAGGAAAATCTTTTGTCAGGCTGGCGATCAACAGCTCCTGCTTCTTTGTGACGGGACGGCCGTCGGGCACCAACTCTACCCGTTCCCGTGTGGCAATGTATTTGGCGTGACCGCTCGCGTTTTTGCCGCTCTTGATGTACGGGCTTTTCAAAATCAGTCGGGCCATTCGTCCTCCGTGCCGCCATCCGGCTTGCGGATCTTTTCTTCAAAGGGCAGCCGCCCATTCGTACTTTTGACGGTGCGCACACTGTCTGCCCGCCGTCGCCGGATATCCTCCGGGGTGAATTCGTAGGCGTCTGCCAGGATGCCCATCACCATGTCCAGCTCCACTGAGTGCTTGAACATCAGGGAGGACAGCCTGTCCTCGAACATTCCCAGCCTGCCGTCCAGGGACGAGAGCACCGCCCTGGGCAGCGTGCCGCTGTCGTCCTGGACGGCCAGGTGATCCACGTAGAAATTCACTGCCCGCTCCACGAACTGATTCCGGCTTCGGCAACCTGTTGCTTTGTACCACTGGTCGATCTTCCGCTTGGTGTCCGCCTTCATGCGAAGGGCCAAACGATTCTTGTTTTCTGTGCTCATATTACCTCCAAATCTTTGATAGACGCCGCCCCAACCCGTTGGGACGGCTGACTTTCCGTGAAATCAGACGCCATCCGGAGATTTTCAGCCCGAAACAGACGTCTGTTAAGAGCCCCGCGAGAAAACCCGGAAGCCCTTGGAAACGGTCCGCACTGCGGGCCGATGTGACCTGCCGGACGTCACTTATGACGCCGGCTTTTATCCTGCGTGTCCTAAAATCGGGCCTCTGTGCTGCCCTTCGCCCCTGTCCCGTGATGATCCTTACTGATTACGGCATAGTAAAATTTTCCGCTTTTAACCGAGACAGGCTTTACATTTCAAGCCCGGTTGGCCTGTCCCGCTCCCTGTGTGGCCATTTTCTCCGCAACGGGCCACACGGGGGGCCAACGCCGCGTTTTAGGGCTTGGGAGGTGTATGGATGCCACCTGGCGCACAGGATGGGCACACGGGGCTTCAAAACGCGAAACAGGGGCGGTCACGCCCTCAGCTGCGCGGAGGCCCACTTCCGCTGGGCCTCCGCAAGTTTCAACTGCTCCAAAAATTCCTTCTCCCGAGCCCTCATCACCTGGCAGATCGGCGTGATCGTGTACCGCAGGCTGCCGTTGCAGCGGCGTCCATTCTTCCGGCGGATCATAGTTTCCTCCGCTTGAATCAGTCCCTTGTTGATCAGCGATCCGATGTGCGTCTGAACTGTTTTCCGACTCATGCCCACCGTCTTGCCGATGGTAGCGTAGCTCGGCCAGCACTGTCCGCTCCGTGCACCCTTTTGGTAGTGGAGGTAGATATACACCAGCAGCTCACCGGGTTTGAGATCAAGTTGGAACACTTCGTTGGGAATAGGGAATATAGCATCGAACATTTCGCCGGTGAGCCAGGTGCGCTTTGTGGATATCCAACTCCTGCGCGATGCCTCATCGCGGCGCTCACGTACTTTTGCTTGGATAGGGCACAGGGAGTAGGAGAACGTTTGCCCGTGATGCTCCAGCTTGACGAGCCCAGCATTATCCAATGCGCGTAGGTGTGTCCGCACTGTTTTCTCGCACCAACCGACAGCTTTGCTGATGATGGCGCAGCTCATCTTGTCCGCGCGGTGTCCCATACTTTTGCAGTAGATCAGGTAGAGATACACCAGCAGCGGCCCGTGTCCCAGACCGAGTTGGAATACTTCACGCGGCAAAAGAAACTCGTTGGCAGGTGCTGATGCTGACCATGCACTTCTCATTGCTGCCCTCCCGTGTGCCGCTCTACCCACTCCATGAACTTCTCCTTCGGCACCACCATCCGGCTGCCAACCTTCAGCACAGGAAAATCTTGTTCGTGCATTAATTCATATCCCGTGGACGGCGATACACCCAGTACCTTCGCCACGGTTGCTGCGTTGAGAAACAATGGCAGGTCATCATAGTTTTTGTAGCTTGAAATTTTCATGCATCTTACTCCTTTCAAATTTCCCCTCACTGTGTAGGCAGCGAGAACGGCTTTTTTATGCTGTTTCTTCGAAAATTTTTTCGAAGCTTGTAAAGGGCCTCTACTTATATATCCGAATTCACTGGATTTTGACATAATCTTGACATAGGCAAAGCCCCCGCCATCGCTGGCGGGGGCCTTGCCGGAGTATTCAATTTTCCCGGAGTCTGCTTCGTCCTTCAGCCTCATCCCGTTCCTTCAGGGCTTGGGCAAGGGCAGTGAAAAATTTTCGCTGCAGATGATCCACGCTTCCACGGTTTAGACCATGGGCCTGGGCGTACTTTCGGATAGACAGCCCTCTTGCAAACCGCTCCTCAAAATATTCGGCATAATCACTCAGAACAGTCTTCAGGCAGTTCTTCAAAAAAGCCAAGTCACTTTTGAGTTCCCGAAAATCTTCTTTGGATATTCCGATGTACCGCTTCTCCCTGACGCAGAGTTCATACTTGGACAGGCTGAAGCGATACCCTTCGCAGAGCTCCTTCGCGTATTCGTGGTAGGAACTGGCGCTGGGCCTGTGCCAGTCATCGTACCCATCTTCGGTGTGCGCGTCTACTTTCCGTACCGGGCGAACGAAACCATCCTCCTCAAAATTCTCTATCGCTGACGCTGTGATTTGCATCTGAGTCTGCCGTTTGAACTTCGGTTGGCGTACACCATCCACAAAAACGCAGTCGCAGAAGGATCGTTTGCCCATGGTGTAATAGGTGCGTTTATCCGAGTAGACATTCGGCGTCCAGATCACAACTTCCTCATCCGTGTCAGCATCCTTTGCCACAGTGACCACGTAAATAAGTTTGCTGTCATAGCGCCGATAGTACCCTGCGTAGATACGCCTGTCTGCCATCTGCCCACCTCCTCCGCTGCTTGTATTTTAGCACCAGCATCGCTTTTGTGCAATCGCCTGTCGGGTGGGAGCGAGAATGTGTTTAGAGCCTGCGAGAAAAATACGGCAAAGAGCAGTGATTGGGCGAAACCACCAGCGGTTGAAAGGCTGGCAGTTTCATCTGATCGTTTTAGCCCATTGAAAATCTGTTTTCTGTCTTTTCTGGCGGCTATCTTTCATCGAACTCTTCCCAGAAATCCGTTACAGCCGCCTCATAGCCTTTTTTATCAAAGTAGTAACTCATCCCATGATCCGCCCCAGGGACAATAAACAGCTTTTTGGGTGCGGCACAGGCCTCATAGTTTTCATAAGTCATCCCAATCGGCACAAAATGATCCTCTGTGCCGTGGGCAAACAGCACCGGCACCTTACTGCATCTCAGCGCGTCAATCGTAGAGTATTCATCGGTACTCATTTGCAGCCGGTTCTTGAACATCGTATCCGCCATGATCCCTCGGAGCGCATAGGGCAAATGGAGATTTTTGTTGATTACGTGTTTCCATATTGCCTGTGGCGACGTAAAACCGCAATCTGCGGCGATCCCGCGCACACTGTTGGGCAGGTCAAGGCCTGCCGCCATTAGAACCGTGGTCGCTCCCATGGACACGCCGGCCAAATAAATCGGCAGCTTATCGCCGCACCTCTCCGTTACCCAGTCGATCCAGTCCAGAACATCGTACCGCTCAGCCAGCCCAAAGCTCATGTAATCCCCGCCGCTGCTGTTTTGGCCCCGTTGCTCCGCATATAAAACGGTGCAGTCATGTTCTTCCAGAAAGTCAGCCATCGTGCCAAAATCATATGCCCACGATGTTCTCCAGCCGTGCATGGCGATGATAATGCGCTTGGGGCTTTTGGCGGGAAAAAGGTGACCTACTAGATTAGTGCCGTCCCTGCTGACAATTTCAATGGTCTCATGTTCTTTGCTTTCCAGCCTTTTTGCAGCGGCAGCCAGTTCAGACAAAAAGGTATTATCCTGCTGTACACCGGAAAGCAGCTCCCCCGCCTTTTGCATTGCCTTTGGGGCCTCCCTGTCCACAGCCGCTTTCACCAAAAACCTTGTTGTGAGATAGGTGGACAAAGATGCAGCAGCCGCAGCAGCGATCACAATGCCGGATGCCTGCAAATATTTTTTGGTGTTTTGAGGAACGTTTTTCATCGTAATCATCCTTTGTCGGTGAATATTCTGGGCCCACAGCTACTCCTCTCCATCCAATGCGGGCGAAAGGTGTTTTGTTAGCCGGATGCTTACCGCAATCAGTTCCAGCCCAAGAAGAATTATGTGCCCTTGAAATTTTTCCGCGGGGTAGAGCAGCAGCATGACCGAAAAAATGAAGCGTATCAAAAATTCCACAAAAGAGGCCGCGAAAGCCGTCTGCGCCTGCGCTGCTTGGACTGCGCGGGACAGAGATTTTGACGCTTTCCGTATGCCGATCATGGCCCAGGCCGTTCCCAGGGGGCCGATGGATTCCGCGCCGTGGATCATGCAAACAACTCCGACCACCAGCAGAACAAGCCCGTAGGTTATATACAGTTAGTACAGAAGAAGAACCACCAGCGGGCGGCGGCCCGCT
>CAJUOT010000030.1 GCA_910588135.1 uncultured Oscillospiraceae bacterium
CGACCACCGAGATCTACACTCTTTCCCTACACGACGCTCTTCCGATCTCGCGCCGGAGCCCACCCCCACCCCCGCTGCGGGCGTGGATCTGGCGGCCTTCTACAAGAGCGTGACCGGCCAGTACCAGTTCGCCTTTATGGTGCAGATGGATGATACCACTCTCGACCAGTGGTATGCAGGGCTGACCAGCCTGAGCCTTGCCCAGAGTTTGGTTTACCAATGCGGAATGTCGCCCTCCCCCAACGGGGACTTTGCCCTGGTGCAGGTGAAAAACGCCGCCGATGTGGACGCGGTGAAGGCCATTTTCCAGGCCCGGATCGACTATATGGTGGGGGACGGCAACGGCCCCGGCGGGGCTCTCTATCCCATGGAGATGACCACGTGGGAGGAAAACGCCCGCATCGCCGCCAATGGCGACTGCGTCATGCTGATCGTCCACGAGAACTGCGACGATATCGTGGCGGCGTTCAACGCGCTGTTTTAAGAAAGCCCCCTCATCCACCCCGGCTTATGCCGGGGCACCTTCCCCCCCGCAGGGGGGAAGGCTTTGGGGCCAGTGAAAACACGGCGGGCTTCCCCCCACCGGGGGGAAGCTGTCAGCCGTCAGGCTGACTGATGAGGGGGAGCGGCTGGTCTGCTCCTCTTTTCCATCAAATTTTATCCGGCGAGGTGAAGGCCCATGATATTTTCCAGCCCGTATTTTCTCTTCCTCTATTTCCCCATCGTATTGGTTCTGTACTACATCTCCCCGCTGAAGCTGCGCAATCTGGTGCTGCTCATCGTCAACCTGATCTTCTACGGCTGGGGGGAGCCGGTGTATGTGCTGATCATGTTCGTCTCCATCGCCATCGACTACTCCCACGGGCGGATCGTCACCACCTGCAAGGCCAAGGGGAACGACCGGGGCGCGAAAATGGCGGTGGCCTCGTCGGTGGTGTTCAACCTGCTCCTGCTGGGGTTCTTCAAGTATTATAACTTTATTGCCGGAAGCCTTGCGGCCGTCGGGGCCGGCTTCCTGCCGGTGATTGAGAGCCTGCCCCTGCCCGGCGGGTCCATCCCCTTCACCCTGCCCATCGGCATCTCCTTCTACACCTTCCAGACCATGAGCTACACCATCGACGTGTACCGGGGGGACGCCCGGTGCCAGAAGAACATCGTCACCTTCGGCACCTTCGTCACCCTGTTCCCCCAGCTCATCGCGGGGCCCATCATCAAATACAAGGACCTGGACGACCAGCTGGAGCACCGGGACCACTCGTTTGAAAAGTTCGCCTCCGGCGTCCAGCGCTTCACCATCGGCGCGTGCAAGAAGGTGCTGCTGGCCAACGCCCTGGGCCCCCTGTGGGACGTGTATCTGGCCACGCCGGGGGCGCAGCTCACCACCCTGGGAGCGTGGCTGGGCATCACCGCCTTCTCCCTCCAGCTCTACTTCGACTTCTCCGGCTATTCCGACATGGCCATCGGCCTGGGCCGGATGCTGGGCTTCGAGTTTCTGGAGAACTTCAACTACCCCTACCTGTCCAAGTCGGCCAGCGAGTTCTGGCGGCGGTGGCACATCTCCCTGGGCAGCTGGTTCCGGGAGTACCTGTACTTCCCCCTGGGGGGCAGCCGGGTGAAGCCCGCCCGGATGGTGTTCAACCTGCTGGTGGTGTGGGCGGCCACCGGCATCTGGCACGGGGCCAGCTGGAACTTCCTGTGCTGGGGGCTGTACTGGTTTGTGTGGATCACCCTGGAGAAGCTGTGGCTGGGCCGCGTGCTGGACAAAGCCCCGGCCTGGGCGTGCCACATCTACGGCGTGGCCGTCGCCGTGGTGGGCTGGGCCATCTTCGCCGTGGAGGATTTCTCCGCCATGGGGCCGTATCTCGCCGCCATGTTCGGCTTCGGGGCCGGGGCGCTGGACGGGGACTTTCTCTACTGCTTCCGCAACTACCTGCCCATTCTGGCCATCGCCATCGCGGCGGCCACCCCGCTGGGGAAGAACGTCTGGCACAGGCTGCCGGAGCGGGCCCGTCAGATCGCCTTCCCGGTGCTGATGCTGGCAGGGCTGGTGGTGACCACCGCCTATCTGGTGGACGGGACCTACAATCCCTTCCTCTATTTCCGTTTTTAAGGGGGCGAGCATATGAGCAGAAAATATTCCATCTTCATCACCGCGCTGTTCTGCGCCTTTATTTTCGGCTTCGGCATCGCCCACTTCATCCTCCCCGACCGGGAGTTCTCCGAACAGGAGAACACCTATCTGGCCCAGTTCAAGGCCCCCACCTGGAAGACGGTGCGCTCCGGCCAGTTTATGGAGGACTTTGAGAAGTATTTCAACCAGCAGTTCCCCCTGCGGGACCAGTGGGTGCAGCTCAAGGCGTATTCCGAGCGCACCCTGGGCAAGCAGGAGAACAACAAGGTCTACTTTGGCGCCGACGGCGGCCAGACCCTGTTCGCCCACTTCACCAAATTGTCCCGCGAGGAGCTGGCCGCCCGGGTGGGCTTCGTCAACAAGCTGGGGGGCAACCTGGACGTGCCGGTGTACTTCTCCCTGGTGCCGGACAAGAGCTACACCTATCCCGAGCTTCTGCCCGCCAATGCCCCCAACGTGGACGACGGCTCCACCATCGGAATGGTTCGGGAGCTGTGCGGCGATCTGCTCCCGGATAAGAGCCAGCCCTGGTCTGAGCTGCCGCCGGACGGCGCTGTCTATCACGTGACCTATATCGACCTGCGGGACGCCCTGTCCGGCACCGAGGACAGCTTTTACCGCACCGACCACCACTGGACGACTTGGGGCGCCTACCAGGGCTTTGTGAAACTGATGGAAGGCATGGGCATGGGCGCTGAACATGACGAGGAATGGCTCGATATCAAAGTGGCCGAGGACTTCTACGGCACCACCTACTCCGCCTCCGGCGCGGGGTGGGTGAAACCGGACAGCATTTACCGGGTGATCCCCGAGGGGGGCGCCAAGGGGAACGTCACCGTCACCCGCTACCCCGAGGGCGAGCCCATCGAGGGCGGGCTGTACTACCCCGAGAAGCTGGCCGTCAAGGACAAATACGCCTACTTCCTGGGGGGCAACCAGCCCCTGTGCATCGTCCGGAACCCCGACGCGGCAAACGGGAAGCTGCTGGTGATCCGGGATTCCTACGCCGACTCCCTGGCCCCCTTCCTGGCGGAGGAGTTCCAGGAGGTCCACCTGTTCGACCTGCGCTACAATAACACGTCCTTGAAAAAGTACGTGGCGGACAACCAGATCGACCAGGTGCTGGTGCTCTACTCCGCCAACAACTTCAACACCGATCAGAACCTCTTCAAGCTGGGGCTGTGAAACGGCCCCCCCGGCGCTGCCGGGGCCCAATCGGGGTCTGTTCCAGCTGGGGCTGTGAGGGCCCTGGCCTGTGCGCAAAAAACGGCGCCCCCGCCGGCTTGGCCGGCGGGGGCGCTTTCCTGGTCTGTGTTCAGTTGTAGGCCCGGTACAGCATACAGGCGATCTGGCCCCGGCTGCACACGATGTCGGGGGCGAAGTCGCCGGTGCCGCCATAGCTCTTGACCACGCCCTTCTCATAGGCCCAGTCCGCCGCGGCGGCGTAAGAGGCGTCCTCCGCCACGTCTGGGAAGCCGGCCGGCTTCCCGGCCTCTTTTTCGCCCAGGGCCTTCCAGATGTAGGTCACCGCCTGGGCGCGGGTGCAGGGGGCGTCGGCCTGGAAACCGTCGCCGATGTAGCCCTCCTCATAGGCCCAGTCCACCGCGTCCTGATACCAGGAGGCCACGGTGAAGGGGGACTTTTCCTTGGCCTCAAGCTCGCCGGCGGCCCGCCACAGGAAGGTCAGAATCTCCTGCTGGGAGCACTCCACGCCGGGGGCAAAGGTGGTCTGGCCGCCGTATCCCTTGGTGATCCCCTTCTTCACCGCCCACCGGGCCTCCTTGGCGCACCAGCTGGGGGTGTCGATGAATTCGGCGGGAGGGGGAAAGTCACTGGCAAACGCCACGTAGTACGGGCCGTCGCCGCCCGACCAGCAGGCCAGCACGTCATAGTCCCCCGCATCGGCGATGCTCTCTCTGTTCACGCCCCACGTGTCCACAACGGAATCAGCCGGCTTCCAGCCGCTGACGAAATCCGCCTGGTAGGTGTCGTCCTTAAAAGAGGAATCGGGAACCCTCTTCAGGGTATACAGGTCCACCTGGGCGTCCTTGCCCCCGGACAGGTCAAAGTTGATCTCGGCGTCGTCGGGGACGATGTAGCACCAGAAGCTGCCGTATCCGTACTCCTCTATGTCCTCCTGCCAGACGCCGATCATGCCGAGGCTGTAGAGGAACTCGTACTCGGGCACGGAGTCGTCCAGCAGCTCCTGCGCGGTCTCGTACTTGTCGGTGACCACCACGTCGCTGAGGGTGATGCCGCCGGCTTTCACGCTCTTGGGCTCGGCGGCAGAGGCGGCCGTTGGGAGCAGCGCCAGCGCCATAACCAGCGCCAATGCCAGGGATGCCAGTTTTTTCTTCATCGTGTCTCCTTCTTTCTCACTCATTGTTCGGGATCCCGTTGCCGCCATTATAGCCCACCCGCCTGAAAAGCGCAAGCCTGTTTTGGGCGGAGCCCGTCCTTTCCTACTTTTTCCCCCGGTTTTTGCGATACCAGTCCAGCTTGTCGTCCCACCGCCGGCCGCTGGCGCGGTAGTAGATCTCGATTCCCCCGGTGATGGCGGCGAAGATGAGCACAAAAAACACGCCGAACAGCACCCACGCCCCCGCCTGGTCGGTGGGGAACCAGCCAAAGCCCACCGCAAAGGCGGTGAGGACGCCCCCGAACACCACAAAGAACAGCACCATCCGCCAGCCGTAGCCCAGCTTTTTAAACAGCAGGTCGGAAAAGGCCGCCACCTGCATGGTTCCCGCCGCTATACACACCAGCAGCAGGGAAAACAGGATGGACAGCGGCGCCGTTTCCTGCTTGAACACCAGCAGGAAGAACATATAGAAGCACATGGCGGCAGTGTAGCACAGGGCAGTGACCTCTTTGATGGTGGTGCATACCTGGAAGAACTTTTTCATTGTCAACGCTCCTTTCAAAGCCCCAATTTCTTCTTGATGGCGGGGACGTACTGGCGGTTGGCCACCACCACCTCGCCGTTGGACAGGGTGAGCCGCAGCCGCCCGCCGAAGTCGGGCCGCAGGGACTTCACCCGGTCGAAATTCACGATGGCCGACTTGCTCACCCGCACGAAGTCCCAACCCGCCAGCTGCTCCTCCAGCTCGTACAGCCGCAGCCGGGTCTCGTACACCCCGTCCGCCGTGTACAGGAAGGTGCCCCGGTCCACGGTGTCGATGTAGAGCACCTCCGCCCCGTCCAGAATGCAGGTCTGGCCGTCCTTCTCCCCGGTGAGCCGGGCGTCGGACAGCCGCAGCAGCTCGACGAGCCGGGCGGTCTGGGCATCCATCCGCCTGCACCGGACGGCCACCTCGGTCTGTTCCAGCCCCGGGCACTCCTCCACGGTCACTTTCATTCGCTCTCACTCCTTTCGCCGCCGCGCGCTCCATATCCCTCGCTTCCGCCGGTGGCGAAAGCCCGCTCATTCCGCCGCGACTCCTCTCCCCGCAAAAGCTGAGGGGCGCTTTTGCGGGGGCCCCAGTTCGCGATCGCACCTTGAGCATACACGAGTCCTGCCCCTTTGGCAAGGGGCGGGAGCGCGACCTGCGCACAGCGCCGCCTGACCTGCAAAAAAGGAAGCCCCGCGGCACGCGCCGCGGGGCTTCTACTGCGTCCGATTGTCACGCTTCGCCTGTTCGCGACGCGCGGCTTCCTTCCGTCTCGGGCAAAACCCATCCGGGCCGCTGGCCCTCCTTGGGCTTTTCCCCTCGCTCCAGTCCATCCGCGCTGCTCACAACGGCTCAGCGCTTCTATCCTCCCAAGTAGGCTTTCTTTACCGCCTCGTCGTGGAGCAGCTCGCTCCCCGTGCCGGTGGCCACGATTTTGCCCGTCTCCAGCACGTAGCCCCGGTCGGCCACGCTGAGGGCCATCCGGGCGTTCTGCTCCACCAGCAGGATGGTGGTGCCCCCCTGATGGAGCTGCCTGATGATGTCGAAAATCTGCTCCACCAGGATGGGGGCCAGCCCCATGGACGGCTCGTCCAGCATGAGCAGCTTTGGGTTGGACATGAGCCCCCGGCCCATGGCAAGCATCTGCTGCTCGCCCCCGGACAGGGTGCCGGCCACCTGCTTCCGGCGCTCCTTCAGCCGGGGGAACTGCCCGTACACCCGCTCCAGGTTGGGGGCGATGGTGCTTCGGGCCTGGGTATACGCCCCCATTTCCAGGTTCTCCTCCACCGTCATCTGCTGGAACACCCGCCGCCCCTCGGGGACGTGGGCCATGCCCAGCTCCACCACCTTGTGGGCGGGGATGGAGGCGAGGTTTTTGTCCAGGAATTCGATGGAGCCGGTGCGGGAGCGGAGCAGGCCGCACACTGTGTTCAAAATGGTGGATTTGCCCGCGCCGTTGGCCCCGATGAGGGTGACCACCTCGCCGTCGTTCACCTGGAAGGACACGCCCTTGATGGCGTGGATGGCGCCGTAGTACACGTTGATGTCGTTGACGTTCAGCATATTCCCGCCCCCTTACTGCTGCTTGCCCAGGTAGGCCTCGATGACCACGGGGTTGGACTGGATCTCCTCCGCCGTCCCCTTGGCGATGATCTGGCCGAAGTTGAGCACGCAGATGCCCTCGCAGATGCCCATGACCAGGCTCATGTCGTGCTCGATGAGCATGATGGCGATCTGGAAGGTGTCCCGGATCTTCACGATGTTCTCCATCAGCTCGGCGGTCTCCGAGGGGTTCATGCCCGCCGCCGGCTCGTCCAGCAGCAGCAGGGACGGGTTGGTGGCCAGCGCCCGGACGATCTCCAGCCGCCGCTGGGCGCCGTAGGGCAGGGAGCCCGCCTGATGGTCCGCCAGGTCCTGCATATCGAATATGCTCAGCAGCTCCAGCGCCCGCTCGTGGGCGGCCTTCTCCTGCCGCCAGTACCTGGGCAGGCGGAGGATGCCGGAGAACATGGAATACCTCTCCTGGTTGTGCAGGCCGATTTTCACGTTGTCCTCCACGGACAGGTTGTTGAACAGCCGGATATTCTGGAAGGTGCGGGCGACGCCCATGCGGTTGATCTGGGCGGGGGTCTTGCCGTGGGTGTCCATGCCGTCCAGCAGGATGGTGCCCCGGGTGGGCTGGTACACCTTGGTCAGCAGGTTGAACACGGTGGTCTTGCCCGCGCCGTTGGGGCCGATGAGGCCGGCGATCTCCGTGCGGCCCACGGTGATGTTGAACTCGTTCACGGCGGTGAGGCCGCCGAAGTCGATCCCCAGGTGGCTGCACTCCAGAACGGGGGTCTTTCCCAGGTCCCGCTCCGGGATGATGGACACGCTGGGCACGGGCACCATTTTGCCCTTCTGGAACTGTTTCTTCTCAGCCATTTGCCGCAGCCCCCTTTCTCCCGGGAATCACGCGGCCCACCAGGGCCTTCAGCCTGTCGTTGTTGGTGGCCAGCATCACCAGGATGAGCACGACGGCGTAGATGAGCATACGGTATTCGGCAATGTCGAACTGCCGCAGCAGCTCGGGCAGGACGTAGAGCAGGGCGGCGGCGATGATGGAGCCCCGGATGGAGCCCAGCCCCCCCAGCACCACGAACACCAGCACCAGGATGGAGGTGTTGAAGTCGAACTTGGCGGCCACGGTGGAGGAGTAGTTGAGCCCGAACAGGGCCCCGGCGGCCCCCGCCAGCGCCGCCGAGGTGACAAAGGCCATGAGCTTGTACTTGGTGGTGTTGATGCCCACGCTTTCCGCGGCGATGCGGTTGTCCCGCAGGGCCATGATGGCGCGGCCCGAGCGGCTGTTCACCAGATTCTGCACCACCAGCAGGGTGATGAGTATGAGCACGAACCCGGCGGTGAAGGAGGCCAGCTTCTGCACCCCCACCGCGCCCATGGGGCCCTTGATGATGGCGGTGCCGTCCGGCTCCAGGTTGAAGCGGTCGGAGCTGAGGGCCACGTGGAAGCCCTTGCCGTCCACGCCCACATAGAGCACCATGATGATGTTCTTGATGATCTGGCCGAAGGCCAGGGTGACAATGGCCAGGTAGTCCCCCTGGAGGCGCAGCACCGGCACGCCCACGATCACGCCGCCCAGCGCCCCGAACACCGCCCCCACCACCATGGACAGGGCAAGGCGCAGGGGGACGAAGGGGACCGCGTCCGCCAGCAGGAACGAGGCCACAATGCCGGAAAAGGCCCCCAGGCTCATAAAGCCCGCGTGGCCCAGGGACAGCTCGCCCAGGACGCCCACCGTCAGGTTCAGCGACACCGCCATGACAATGTAGCAGCAGGCGGGCACCAGCAGGGACTGGAGGGTGTTGGACACCAGCGTGACCCGGACCTGCTTCTGCACCAGCAGCAGAATCTGGATCGCCGCGAAGGCGGCGGTGACGATGCCGTAGTTGAGAAACCCGCTGCGGGCGTTTTTGTTGATTTTCTTCATGGCCGCCTCACACTTTCTCGGGCACGTACCTGCCCAGCAGGCCGGCGGGCCGCACCAGCAGCACGATGATCAGCACCGCGAACACCACCGCGTCGGACAGGTCGGTGGAGACGTAGGCCCCGGCAAAAATCTCGATGACGCCCAGCAGGATGCCGCCCAGCAGCGCCCCGGGGACGGAGCCGATGCCGCCGAACACCGCGGCGGTAAACGCCTTGATGCCGGGCAGGGAGCCGGTGGTGGGGGACAGGGTGGGGTAGGCGGAGCACATCAGCACCCCCGCCAGCGCCGCCAGGGCGGAGCCGATGGCGAAGGTCATGGAGATGGTGGCGTTCACGTCGATGCCCATGAGCTGGGCCGCGCCCTTGTCCTCGGAGCAGGCCCGCATGGCTTTGCCCAGTTTCGTCTGGCCGGTGAACAGGGTCAGGCCCACCATCACCACGATACAGCACACGATGGACAAAACCGCCACGTAGGAGATGGACAGCTGGCCGGGGATGAGCTCCAGGCTGCTGTTGCCGGAGGTGCCCACAATGGGGGTGAACACCTTGGTGGCCGCGCCCCACAGGAGCTGGGCGCTGTTCTGCAAAAAGTAGCTGACGCCGATGGCGGTGATGAGCACCGCCAGGGAGGGGGCCGCCCGGAGGGGCTTGTAGGCCAGCCGCTCGATGGCCATGCCCAGCACCGTGCACACCAGCACCGCCAGCACCACCCCCGCCACCGGGGGCAGGTGGAAGCTGCCCATGGCGAAAAAGCACACGTAGGCCCCCACCATGATTACGTCGCCGTGGGCGAAGTTCAGCATTTTGGCGATGCCGTACACCATGGTGTAGCCCAGGGCGATGATGGCGTAGATGCTGCCCAGGCTGACCCCGGTGATCACGTTGTTCAGGAAGGACATTTCCGATCTCACCTCTCTCTAAAAAATACGACAGGGCCGCGGCGGGAAAACAGGCTCCCGCCGCGGCGAAAAAAGGGGCTGCCGGAGGCTCCGGCAGCCCCTTTGGCGTTCGTTTTTACTTACTGGGCGTCCACGTACGCGCCGTTCTCCACCTTGAAGATCAGCGGGGACTTGTCGATCTCGCCGGTGTCCTTCCAGGTCATGCCCTTGCCGGTGAGGCCGTCCACCTTGAAGGTGCCGCTGCCGAACTTGGCGGCCAGGGCGTCGCACAGGGCGGCGCTGTCCATGTCCGCCAGACCCTCGATCTCGCAGCAGGCCTCATAGATGGCGTACATACAGTCATAGCCGTCGGCGGCGAACTGGTTGGGCAGGATATTGTGGGCCTCCTGGTACTTCTCCACGAAGGACTTGGTGCGCTCGTCCTCCGCCCCGGCGCTGAAGGGGGTCATGAGCAGCAGGCCCTCCGCCAGGGACTTGTCGAAGCCGTCCATGTCCAGCATACCGTCCATGCCGTCCCCGCCGATGAACAGGGGGGCGTAGCTCATCTGCTTGGCCTGGGCCAGAATCAGGGAGGCGGGGGTGTAGTAGATGGGCAGGAACACCACGTCCGCCCCGGCGTCCTTGCAGGCGTTGAGCTGCACGGTGTAGTCGGTGTTCTTGTCGTCGGGGTAGGTCTGGGTGGCCACCAGGTCCATGCCCAGCTCCTTGGTCTTGGCGATGAAGGCCTCGGCGATGCCGGTGGAGTAAGAGTCGCCGTTGTTATAGATGATGCCGTACTTGGTGCCCAGGCCGTTGTTCTTCAGGTACTCCGCCCCGGCGGTGCCCAGGTAGGGGTCGGTGAAGCACATCTGGAACACGTTGTCCTTGCCCGCCACCACCTCGGGGGAGGAGGCGGAGGGGGTGAGCTGGAAGTAGCGGTCGTTGTAAGTCTCGGCGGACACGGTCACGCAGGGGCCGGTGGTGGTGCAGCCGTAGATGACCAGGGGCGCGTCCTTGGCCCAGTCCTTCAGGGAGTTGTAGGCGGCCACGGCGGTGTCGGCCACGCCGGTGTCGTCCTCGTACTTGAAGTCAAACTTCACGGGGCCGTTGAGGGCGTTGATCTCCTCCACGGCGATCTCCGCGCCCCACTCGGTGGCGGTGCCGTACTGGGCGTTGTCGCCGGTGGTGGGGCCGATGCCGCCCACCTTGATGGTGACGGCGCCGCTGTTTTCGCCGCCGTTCCCGCCGCCGCCGTTGGAGCAGCCGGCCAGCAGGCCGAAGCACAGGGCGCCGGCCAGAAGCAGGGCCGCAAGATTTTTCTTTTTCATTCTGGTTCCCTCCTACTATTGATATGCGCGATCCTCTCATGCATCGAAGGGGGCACGATTGCGCCCCCCAGATTGTTGACAATTATATACTTGTGAACCCACGCTGTCAACCGTCAAAAAGCACAATGACCGCCCTGTCCGGGCGGCCGTTGTATGATATTATGACGGATATTTGTTCTCAAATTACAAACCCCCCGTTGGGGGCCAGCACCTGCCCGGTGAGGAAGGACGCCTCGTCCGACGCCAGGAACGCAATCGCGGCCGCGGCCTCTTCCGCCGTCCCGATCCGCCCCAGGGGGGTCTCGTCCGCCAGGGCCGCCAGCTCCCCGGGGGAAAGGTGGGCGTTCATTTTTGTGTCGATCACCCCCGGCGCCACGCAGTTTACCCGGATATTGGAGGGGCCAAGCTCCTTTGCCAGGGCTTTTGTATACGCGATGACCGCCCCTTTGGTGGCGGAGTAGGCCGCCTCGCAGGACGCCCCCACCTGTCCCCACATGGAGGACAGGGTGACAATGGAGCCGGACCGGCGGGCAAGCATATGGGGCAGCACCGCCCGGCAGCAGTGGTGGACGCCGTCCACATTGACGGCAAACAGCCGCCGCCATTGTTCCCCGTCAATTTGACTGATGAGGCCGGTGTGGGCAATGCCCGCGGCGCAAACCAAAATGTCAAGTTGACAGAATTTTTCTAACACACTGTCAACCATCCGCCCCACCTGCTCCTGGTCGGCCACATCCGCCCGGACAGCCAGGGCGGGCACGCCCCGGCTGTCCAGCCCGCGCGCCAGCGCCTCCGCCGCTTCCCCGCTCTCCCGGTATCCCACAGCCACTCCCCAGCCTCTTTCCGCAAACAGGCGGACCGCGGCGGCCCCAATTCCCCGGGAGCCCCCGGTGACCAGCGCATATTTCATGACAGTTCCCTCCCCCAGCTTTCTTCCAGACGCGGATATTAGTATATCACGGGAAAAAAGCCTTGACAAGCGGCGGCGCGGCCGCTATAATATGTTTTGTTCCGCTCGCAGGGAGCGGCGGCACAGGGACGATTAGCTCAGCTGGTACGAGCATCCGCTTGACGTGCGGGAGGTCACAGGTTCAAGTCCTGTATCGTCCACCACAAATCCGCTTGAAACCGTTGGTTTTGGGCGGATTTTCTTATTTTTGCTCACTTTTTGGATGTGTTCATTTTTCGCCCTTTGGGTTTGACCACATAAATGACCACAGACAGAAAATAATCTGTCCCCGGCTGGGGGCAGTGAGAACGCGGTTGGCTTTGGCGGTAGCGGGAGAGGCTCTTACTGATTACGGCGTAGTAAAATTTTCCCGGTTTTTATCGGTTGAGCCTGCGGACGATTATTTGGACCTAAATAGTGAAGCCCAAGCTATGCCTATAAGCAGCGGGGCTCAAAGCGCCCAGGGATAGTTTGATCCTAGGCTGACGCGATAGCTCTCGCAGAGCTTTTTCGCGTACTCGTAATAGGAGACGACGCAGGGACGGCACCAGGTATCGTATCCATCGTTGATGTGGTTATCTGTCTTGCGCGGCGAACGGAAAAAGTCCTCCGCTTCGAAACTCTCCGCCACCGAGTCCAGCACCCGCATCTGGGTCTGCCGTTTGAACTTCGGCTGGCGCACGCCGTCCACAAAAACGGACTCACAAAAGGACTGTTTGCTGGTGGTGTAGTAGGTGTGCTTCTCCGAATAGGTAGCCGGCGTCCAGATGACTATTTCTTCGTCCGTGTCAGTATCCTTTGCCACTGTGACAACATAGATGAGCTTGCCATCATAGAGCCGGTAGTACCCCGCATAGATCCGTCTGTTCCTCGTGCGTCTACTCCCTCTGCGCAATATTTCTATGCTTCAGAAGCATTTGTTCAATTACCAGTATTGGAAATTTATTTGAGCTGGGCGTATAGTGTATTTTACCGCAGTTATCCCTCTGCCACATCCAACTGCCGCATTAATTCCTGGAACCCCTCCAGCGCACTTTGGAGATTCTCAATAATGTCCCCCGCCAATACATCCGGCTCCGGCAGATTTTCCAAATCCGCAAGGGACTTATCCTTGATCCAAAAAATATCCAGGCTGGCCTTGTCCCGATCCAAAATCTCCTGGGCGGAGAATTTCCGCCAGCGGCCATCCGGATTATCCTCCGACCAAGTCTCTGTGCGCTGATGGCGGTTTTCCGAATTGAAGCATCGGATAAAATCCTCCAGATCAACATCCGTCATAGGGTGCTGCTTCAGCGTGAAATGGACATTGGTACGGAAGTCGTATACCCAAATCTCTTTTGTCTGGCGCTCTGAGCTGGCGGGGCGCTTATCAAAAAAGATTACGTTTGCCTTCACACCGGGTTTATAAAAAATGCCGGTAGGGAGACGCAGGATTGTGTGCAGGTCCGTGGTTTCCAGCAGTTTCCGCCGCACAGTTTCCCCCGCGCCACCTTCAAAAAGCACGTTGTCCGGAACCACCACCGCCGCCTTGCCGGTGCTGTTCAAAATGGTGTTGATGTGCTGGACAAAATTCAACTGCTTGTTGGAGCTGGTGGTCCAAAAATCTGTCCGGTTATAAACCAAATCTTCTTCCTCCTGCTCCCCCTCCTCGTTGGTAAAGGTGATGGAGGATTTCTTGCCAAAGGGCGGATTGGTCAGCACGTAGTCCACCCGGTAGCCTGGGTCAGTGAGCAGCGCGTCGCCCAAGGTGACGGGGACATTCCCATAGATATCCCCGATGTTGTGGAGGTACAGGTTCATCAGGCACAGCTTGAAGGTGGTTCCCACCAGCTCGCTGCCGTGGAAGGTTTGGTTTTTCAGGAATTCCTTCTGCTCCCGATCCAGCGCATAGTGGGCCGGGTTCGCGATGTACTCTTGGGCGGCAAGGAAAAAGCCGCCGCTGCCGCAGCAGGGATCCGCGATGGTTTTCGTCGGCTCCGGGCGGACGCAGCGCACCATGGCGCGGATGAGCGGGCGGGGCGTGAAGTATTGCCCGGCGCCGCTTTTCACATCCTCCGCGTTTTTCTGAAGCAGGCCCTCGTAGATTTCGCCCTTGACGTCGGAGGACATGGACACCCACCGCTCCTGGTCGACCATTTGCACGATACGGTATAGGATGGCGGCGCTGCTGATTTTGTTCACCGCGCCCTTGAATATCTTTCCCAAGATACCGCCCTGTTCCCCCAGCTTTTCCAGGGTGGCCTTGTACTGCTCCTCCAACTCCGCGCCCTTTAGGGTGTTCATGTCCGCCCAGGCATACCCCGCGGGGATGCCTGTTTCCCGCCTGTAGGGCGGCTTGGCGTACTCGTCCGCCATTTTGAGGAAGATCAGATAGGTGAGCTGCTCCAGGTAGTCGCCGTAGGACACGCCGTTGTCCCGCAGAGGGTTGCACATTCCCCAGACCTTGGAAATGATGGTGGAAGTTTGGTCAGGCATGGTCATCATCCTTTTGTGTATTTATTGAAATAGTATGTAACTCTTTACGAATTTGACTCACTTCTTTGGTTTGCTTTTTCATTTCCTGATACACATCTTCCGTTGGTGACTCATACAAGGCCCAAAAATACTGCTTGAGATCAATATCAATATGTTCATTGTATTTAGAATTGGAGTCTTCATATGATAATGCAATGGTAAGTAGTTCCTTGCTCATTTGTTCCAATTGCAAATGACTCCCAATACAAATATACCAGCGTTGTTCTATTCCAAGGGTAAATAAAGCTGAACAAAGTCTTTCAAGATGTTCTTTGTCTGATTTATTAGCCATATTATCTAAAAATTGTTCCGAAATGTGCAGATTCACATTATTCGCTATACGTTTCCCAATGTTCTGAATGCACAAAACAGCTAATCCAGATTTAATAATTTCGAATGAAACCGTTACAAACGCCCGATTGCTTTCTTCAAACTGTCGTTTGGACTCTTCAATTTGCTCCTTTGTGGCCTTTGCAGACCGTATATTTGCCCAACATATAAAGATAGTCGCAACTACATAAACAGCAGTAATTACAACCATCAGCCAATCGGTAATGGATGGCATTACAGTTCCCCCTCAAACGCTCTCTTCAAAATACTCTGCCGCAGGGCCGCGGCCTGTTGCAAGGCGGTGTCTACTGCTTTTTCGATGCTATCGCAAACAGATAAACGGGATTCAAGAGTTAATAGGACTTCCCTTTGTGCGTCTATTGACGGAATAGGAATTGCCATTTTTGAATATCCGCCCACATTCAAATGCGCTTGGGCAACGCCTCGTTTCTTTTCTCGAATAAGCTGTTTCCCGTAAGGCGAATTGGTGTACGCGCATAGATACTCAGGAAGTACCACTGACGTATTTGGTACAGCAATCAAAATATCAATGGCATTATATCCATTGTACCGTTCGGGAACAACGCACGCAGTCCCAGGATACCCAGACCTGACGATTAGAACATCGTCAGTGTGTACTTCACTCCTGTTGTTTGCCTCATGTCCAGCTTTTGTTAAATATACCCAATCCCTATCTTGAATGTGGAACTCCCGGATATTTGCTGAGCGAAACGCCGGAATACCCGACTGCAAGTCAGTATAATACTGCGCTGGTTTTATGACAATTCCGACTTTGATATCTTCGCATACGCTTTGAATCGTTGTTGTTTCACAAACATCTCGAACGCCGTCAAATGCTTCTTTCAGCACCGCCTGCCGGTACACCTTCAGCCGTTCCTTTGCTGTTTTCAATTCGGCCACGCTGGCATCCAACTGGGAGAACAGTTCCTCAATACGGGCGGCAATGCGTTCTTGCTCAGATGTGGATGGTAAATCGATTTCAAAATCTAAGATATAGGATTGCTTAATGTTGTTGATATTCGTTCCTTTGCATTGCCGTTCAATATGAGTTCGAAATACGTTGCTACACAAAACATAATATAGGTACATTGGTACAACATCGAACGGAACAATTTTTCCACAAAAAGCCCCAAATGAGCATTTCAAATCCTTTTGGGCTATAGCAACTTTCCCAACATGAGTTTTACTGCCACTGGACATAGTAATTATTATGTCGCCTTGATTTACATATTGTGTCTCTTGCACAAGAGCAGTTGGTACATACACTAAATCATTGAAAATAATTTTATAATCAGAGATATTGTTTGCACGTAATATCGCAATGTAACCATCTTCATCCATCTTTATCGCCTGATCTTTTTTATATGTAACACCTCTATAAAATTGAGTAACGCTTCCTATTTTAACTTGGCCCATCTCACGCCACCAGCTCCACATTCAATTCCATCAAAATTTTCTCATAATCTTCCCCGAACACCTCATAGAACCGCCCCAGGCCGCCCTTTTTGTCAAAGGGACTCAGTTCCAAATCCTCCGGCTCCACACTGAGGGAGGCGGCGATGTGATCCTTGATCAGCCGCAGCCACTCCATCTGCTCGTCGGTGAAGTGGACGGCCCCGGCGTTGCGTCGGAACGACCACTGCTGAAAATTGGCGTTGACCCGCTCCGCGAAGGGGGACAGCGTGTCCGCCGCGCCCACCTCAAACCGGATGAGGGAGACCAGGTCGGCCAGCCGCACCAGCGTCCCCCGCTTCACCTTGTCCGGCTCTTTGATGGCGTAGCAGTCCCACAGCCTGTCCACCGTAATGTTTTGCGCCTTCAGCTTTTCGTACAGCGCGCTGAGCTGGGCGATGGCCATAGGCCGGTCCTGATACCGCTGGTCGTAGATGATCCGCAGGGCCGTGATTTCGTCCCGGTTCTCCCGGATAAAGTCCCGGAATGTCCCGATGATCCGGTCGGCTGTCTCCTCCTGATTGGCGTCATACCCGGCAAATAAAACTGTATCCAGATTCACGTTATCAATGATCTGCTCATGGTTCCGGCGGACGTTTTCGATATAGTCCCGCACCTCCGGTCTGCAAAAGGGCGCGGCGGCGGTGTTGGCGAATTCCCGCTGAGCCGCGCCCAGCAGGGCCTGCTGTTCCGGGGTTGGCTCACCGTCCTCGGGCAGCGTAATGTCCGCCTGGCTGGCGATCACGTCCAGGTCGAAAGCGTCCAGCAGGGACTGGGCGGCCTGTCCGGCAGATGCCCCCACTTTCTCTTGAAACTCTTTCCGCTCGGCGGGCGTCATCTGCGCGTTGAGGCGGATGATCCGGCTGGCCAGGGAGGTAAGGGTGTCCTCATCCCGTGCTCCCAGCGCCACATTCATCATCAGCTCTTTGAGCGAGACCGTGGGCTTGCGTTCCAGTGCGCGGGTATCCGATTTCTTGGAGCGTGTCACCCCAACGGCATCTACGATGACAAAGTGATCCTTGTTCCCCGCGGCGGAGGGGGACACCTTTTGCAGATCGTCCTTACTTAGCGTCCGGGTGCCTCTCCCTTTCATCTGCTCAAAATAGTTCTTGCTCCGCACGTCCCGCATGAAAATCAGGCACTCAATGGGCTTTACATCCGTCCCCGTGGCGATCATGTTCACCGTGACCGCAATCCGGGGGTAGTAATCGTTTCGGAAAGAGGCCAGCGCCGCCTCCGGGTCGGCCGCAGAATAGGTGACTTTTTTGCAGAATTCATTACCCTCGCCAAACTCCTCCCGGACGATCTGTATGATGTCATCCGCGTGGCTGTCGGTCTTGGCGAAGATCAGCGTTTTGGGCACCTCGCTCCGCCTCGGGAACAGAACCGTGTATAGGTTCTCCTTGAACGTGCGGATCACGGTGCGGATCTGGCTGGGGTTGACAATGTCCCGATCTAACTGGGTGGGGGCGTAGTCCACGTCCTCGTCCAGCTGCTTCCAGCGTTTGGCCCGGGAGAGCCGGTTGCGGCACTCGATCACCTGCTTCATCAGATGGGCACCGTGTTTGCCCACCTGGGTCTCAATGAGGAAGATGTCCTCGCCCACATTCACGCCGTCAATGATGGCCTGCTCCCGGGAGTATTCGCTGACCACATTTTCGTTGAAAAAGGCAAAGGTGCGTTTGTCCGGCGTGGCGGTCAGGCCCACGATGAAAGCGTCGAAGTATTCCAGCACCTGGCTCCAAACGTTGTAAATGGAGCGGTGGCACTCATCCACGATGATGCAGTCAAAAAATTCCGGCGGATATTTGGCGTTGTAGACCACCTCTTTCGGTGCTTTGCTGTCGGCGGTCACATACTCGTCAAAGGGCGTTTCCTCCGCGGATTCGTCCAGCTCCTCGCCCTTCAGGATGGAGTACATCCGCTGGATCGTGCTGATGTAGACCTGGGTGTTTGCAGGCATCCGGGATGATTTCAAGCGGTACACGCCGTAAATATCGGAAAACGGCCTGGGGTCGTCGTTGGGGATATAGGCCAAAAACTCCCGCTCCGCCTGTTCCCCCAGACTTTTGGTATCCACCAAAAACAGGATGCGGTTCATTTTCCCGAATTTCAGCAGACGGTAGGCAGATGTGATGGCGGTGAACGTCTTGCCCGCGCCGGTAGCCATCTGCACCAACGCCTTCGGCCTGTTGTTGGCAAAGGAGCAATCCAGGTTGGTAATGGCCCGGATCTGGCAGTCACGGAAGCCTGTCACATCAAAGGGCGGGAGTCGCTTCAAATTGTTCCGAACAGTATCCGGGGCGTTCAGCAGCGCCCACAGGGTTTCCGGGCGGTGAAAGGAGAATACCGTGCGGGAGCGGCATTTGATATCCTGATAGTCTGTAAACCGGGTCAGTTTGTCCGTGGCCTCATAGGCAAAGCGGATTGTATATTCCCGCTTCACCCACTTAAAAGTGCTGTTTGCGTAACGGACAGACTGCTCCTCCACGGTGGTGATGTTCTCGCCGCTTTCGGAGCGCTTCGCCTCGGCAACACCCACGGGAGTCCCATTGATAAACAGGGCATAGTCCACCTCGCCCGTGCTGGTGGGGAACTCCCGCACGGCGACACCCAAGGCGGCGGACGGGTTCAGCTTGTCTAAATCCTGCACAACCCAGCCGGACTGTATCAGCTTTTGATCGATCACAAGGCGCGCTTTTTCCTCGGGCGACATGGCGATCCCTCCCCATATTTTGACGGGATATTTTATTATAACCTATCGATTTCCTGATTTCAAGGCGGTTTGTACCTGTTGCCGACTGAGGAGCAGTATTGCATGGGTTACTGCTTGTATTTCTTGCCATGCTATGGTACACTAAGTTTGAGGCAACAACGAATTTCGGGGAAGGAAGATGCCTTGTGCGGACAATACAGGAAGTGAATAAGATCATTGAGGAGCTGTGCGTCAGCATTGCATCCCTATTCCCTCAAGATCAAATTGAAGCCATCCTGTTTGGTTCCTATGCCAGAGGCGATGCGGAGCCGGAATCAGATATTGATGTGCTGATCCTCGTGGATGCACCCCGCCAGGACATATCTGCTCGGAATTGGCAGGTGGGGGATCTGGCTGCGGAGTTTTTGCTGAATTATGGAATTGTTGTGTCCCCAATCGTAGAAAACTGGGAACATTTCAATAGGAATGTAAGCGTTTTGCCGTTTTATCGCAACGTTGACCGGGAAGGGGTGCGGATAGGTGCCTGACATCACAAGGATCGACCTGTCCCGGTACCGCTTGCAGAAAGCGAAAGAGATGCTTGCCTCCGCTAAACGGGATATGGACGCGAATGACTACGCTTCCGCCAATAATCGAGCATACTACGCGATTTTTCACGCTATGAGGGCTGTGCTTGCTTTGGATGGGGAAGGTGTTTGACACCCCTTTTTTGATTATGGCGTAGTAAAATTTTCCTTGTTTGTACTCTGAAAGTCAGAAAGGGCCGCGCCAGCTGACGGCGAAACCCTTTGGCTGTTTGACCACATAGCTGACCACAGACACGCTTGGAGTACCCGGAAACATTGTGGTCAAACAGCACCATAGAGCAACTGAAATCGAACAGAAACCACTAAAAAGCACTACAAACAAAGCAAAAAAGTTTCCTCCCGGCGTTGACGTGCGGGAGGTCACAGGTTCAAGTCCCGTATCGTCCACCACAAATCCGCTTGAAACCGTTGGTTTCGGGCGGATTTTTCTTATTTTTTCTCACTTTTTGGATGCGTTTATTTTTCGCACTTTGGGCTTGACCACATAAATGACCACAGACAGAAAAATCTGCCCCAGGTTTTGTTCGGGGGCAGATTGGGCAATTCGGAACCTGCTTTTTGTTTTGCGCGGGACGCTCTACTGATTACGGCGTAGTAAATCTTCCCTCGTTCCTACGCGAGAAGATCCATTTTTCTTGTCCCCCGTGCTTGCTTTTGCGTAGCCAGCACCATGGCCGCTTCCCAGTTCCCCTCAGAAACCAATCGTCTGGCTTCCGCAATCTCCGCTTTCATCTGTTGAATCAGCCCGGCCAGCTTTTCCTCGCACTCGGTTTCGGTGCTGGCGTAGACACTGCGGGAGTGCTTCTTGCCATCGGGCCACTTGGGAGAAAATTTTCCCTCCCAGAGATGGTCGTTGATCTGTGTCACACAGCCTGTCCCCGGCTTTCGGATCTTGCCCTTGTAGGGCTCAAACGGGGCTTTTGGGGGAGGGTTCGGCGTCTGGGTGAGTAAACCCTTGCCGGAGCCGCTTGGCGGCTCACACTTGCCGATTCCTCGGTCAATTTTCACCGCCGCAGTCTGCCGCATGGTATCGGTGACATGGGTGTAGACATTCAGCGTGGTCTTGGCCGAGACGTGCCCAATGATGGCGGACAGGGTTTTCATATCCATCCCATTTTCCAATGCGGTGGTCACGAAAAGGTGGCGCAGATCGTGAAAGCGAACCTTTTTACACCCCGCGTGTTCCAGAATCGTCTGGAGGCGTTTCCGGACGGTAGCTGGGTCAAGGGGTAAGTCCTGCTTCGTTGGGGAGGGGAACATCCAGCGGGAATCCACTTGCTGACGGTGTTCTTCCAGCACTCCCAGCAGGGCGGGCGGCAGGATGATGGTACGCAGGGCCGCTTTCGTCTTGGGCGAGGACACCACCAGCTCACCGTTGGCCCGGTAGACTTGGCGCTGGATGCGGAGCGCCCCTGTCTTGAAGTCCAAATCGTCCCACTGGAGCGCCAGTACCTCTCCCCGGCGCAGACCCGTGGCAAGCTCCAGAAGAAACAACTCGTAGTATCCTTCTTCCTTCGCCTGAATCAGAAATCTCTGCATTTCCTCCCGGGATAAAAGCTGCATTTCTTTCGGGTTTTGGGGCGGCAGCTTACAGTCGGCGGCGGGGTTGACGCGGATCAGGCCGTCCGCTATGGCCCGGTTCAGCGCCGTGAGACACCGGGTGTGGCAGGCCCGCACCATGCGGTCGGAGAGGCCCTCGCCATAGGTTTCCGTGCGGTTCAGCCGCCCGCTTTTCTTCAGCTGGGCGTAGAATTGCTGGAGATCATTGGCTGTCAGTTCGGATAGTGGGATCTTTCCCAGAGCGGGGACGATGTGCCGATAAATGCTGTTTTCATAGTCAAGCTGCGACTTAGGCCGCAGTTTTGGCTTGGAGTAGTTCTGATACCAAAAGTCCAGCCACTCGCCGAAGGCCATATCCGGGCGCATATTTTCGTTTGGTTTTTCACCACAGGACTCTTTTAGCGCTTTCAGTTTCTCTAAGCAGGCTGTTTTCGTTTTTGCCAGTACATTTTTGGTAATGGGGAGGCCCTTGTCATCATAGTCCACCACCACCCGGCCTTCCCACCGGCCGTCCTTTCTCAGGTGGACGCTTCCGTCGCCCCGTTTTCTGCGCTTTGCCAAGGTTTCAACTCCTTTCCGAAAATGTCTTCCATAAAATTCCCTACGATCGCCGATGCCTGCCGCTGCATATCGCCGGTGACATGGGTATAGGTGTTCAGCGTGAACGCGGCGTCGGTGTGCCCCAGAATGCCGGAGAGCGTTTTCGCGTCCACGCCGGAAGCTAACGCATGGGTGGCAAAGGTATGACGCAATCCGTGGAACGGGATATTTTCCGAAATCCCTGCTTCACGCAGCAAGGATTGCAACCGCCGATAGGCCGCATCAGGAGGAATAGGCTGCTCTGGCTTGAGCGGATCGGGAAATACCCACTTGCCGGGAATCGCTTTCTGCCGCTTCCGCAACAGGTTCGCGGCGCTGTCCGGCAACAGGATTTTGCGCTTCCCCCGCCCGGTTTTTGTTTCCCCCGTTTCAAAACCGCCGCCTGTTTTTCTGTGCAGGGTGCGGCTGATTTGGAGCGTTCCCGCCCCGGCATCGAAGTCGTGCCATTGGAGCCCGCAGATTTCACCCCGGCGCAGGCCGGTGGTCAGCTCGGTGTAGAAGAAGTCATGCCAGAGAGGATCGGCGTTGATGGTTTCCATGAACCTGTCCAGTTCTTTGTCAGTGAGGACACGCTTGGCAGGGCTGTCCGCCTTGGGCAGCGTCAGCCCCTCGGTGGGATTGCGCGGAATGATATGGGCGCGAACCGCGTCCGCCATAGCCCGGTGGAGCATGGTGTGAATACGGCGGATGGTGCTGGCGGAGAGGGCGCGGCCATGCTGGGGATGCTCACGGACGCGGCCCTCCTTTTTCAGCTTTGTGTACATCCGTTGGATGTCCGCCGCCGTGATCGAGTTTATCTTTTTGTTCCCCAGACGGGGCTTGATATACCGTTCGGCGTACATACGATAGCTGCCCATCGTACTATCCCGAAGGCGTAGGGCTGCGTACTCGTCCAGCCAGCGATCCAGCCACTGGGCCAGCGTCATGCGGCTGTCCTCGCACAGCTCCACGCCCCGGAAAGTTTCAATATCTTGGTGCAGCTTGGCCAAGAGGGCCTTTTGCGTGGGTGCGAGGACATACTGGAAAATGGAATCGCCGTCCGCCTTGTGCCCCACTACGATCCGCCCCTCCCAGCGGCCGTCCTCCCGTTTGCGCACCATGCCGTCACCGGATGGCCGGCGCTTACTCATGTGGTTCAACTCCTTCCTGATCGTGTTTGAGGCGGCTTAGCTGCTCCCATTCCTGCTGGTAGGAGTAACTGCCGTCTGAGGCCAGCTCCATCGCGATTCCCCAGGCCAGACGGAAACCGGCGATAAAGCTGTCCAGTGCTGTTCCCTCCTGTGCCGCTGTGTGGGCATCCACCAGCCGGAGCAGCTTCTTTCGGCCTTCTTTGTCCAGCAGGGCGGCAACCCGTTGACGCTTTGCTTCAAGCTCCCGGCGCTGCGGGTCGGCTTTTGCCTTGGAATTGAACCTGTCCTCCAATGCTCTCATGTAGTCGTACATCGTGTATCCCTCCTTCGCAGCGACACACCATACCACATGATGGTGGAGATAGCTATGGCAAACAGGAAGAATTATCAATCCAGACATATCTTTTTGCCTGCTCTGGCCTCTTGCGGAAATAGGCAAAAACGAGTAAACTATAGAAAATGCCGAATGAAGTGCCTGTTGATGGGTGCACCTGAGATATAGGAGGGAGAAACGATGCGGAACACGCAAAAAGCCCCAAAGAAGGGGATACGCTTCCTGCTGATGGGATTGGGCGGTATCCTCGCGGCACTGCTCCTTGCGGTGGCTGCCCTGCTTATAATCCCGTTGACAGAGCGGGTGGACGCCGCCCCTGTGGCCGGATCCGCCGACTGGATGGCGAGGCTGCCGGACGACGCGCCCCTGGGCGGGCTGTCCATCCCCGGAACCCATGATGCGGGGACGCAGTATGTGCAGCTTGGCTTCTTCTCAAAGTGCCAGGCCCGGAGCATTGGCCAGCAGCTTGAGGACGGCTTCCGCTATCTTGACATCCGCCTTGCCGTCAGCGGGGACGGGCTCGGTCTGCACCACGGCTTCTGCGAATGCAGAACCGGCGCCGCACCCTGGTCCGGCCGGCTCATGCTGGAGGATGTGCTGGAGGATTGCTATGCCTTTCTCTCTGCCCATCCCACTGAGACCGTGATTTTTGCGGTCAAGCAGGAACACGGGGACGAAAGCGTGGCGGAGTTTCAGCGCGTCCTTGACCGTTACATCCAGGAGGATGCCGGGCGCTGGTATCTTGGCAGTGAGCTGCCCTCCTTGGGGGAAGCCCGCGGCAGGCTCGTTCTCCTGCGCCGGTATGACGACGAGGCGGGGCTTGGTGAGGATGCCGGTGTCCCGCTCATCTGGCCGAATCAGAACGGCTATGACGACCCCGCAAGGGCGTTTTCCTCTGAGGGCTGCTCTGTGGGCAGCCTGACCCTCGCCGTGCAGGATCGCTATGAATATGACGAAGATGAGAAGTGGGCCGCGTTCTGCGCCGAGACGGGCGATCCTGACGCGGTGGCGCTGCGGTTCCTCAGCACCAAGGGGCATATGAAGTTCGGACACCCGTATCGTTACGCCAGGGAACTCAACCCCCGGCTGCTTGCGCTTTGCGAGGGCCAGGATGTATCCCTGGGCTGGACGGTGATCGACTTTGGCAATGCCCAACTCGCCGCGGCGATCTATGAACAGAATTTCTGATCGCTGCGAGGCGTAGATTTTGCGTGGGGTCACATGGCCGGGCCGATATAGCCCTGCTCCTCATGGTCATCCGGCTTGTGGCCCATGGCAACTTTTTTCTCCATAAGCTGCCGGAACCGCTTGCGGTCAATGTGTATCCCAGGCGGTGCGGGCGGCGGGGTGTCCCGGATGATCTGTGCCAAGCAGCACAGGAGCCGGGCCGTACAAAGGAGGAGGGACGGATCGCGATCCGGCTCCATATGGTCGAGAAAGAATTGGGCGTACTCATGGCCTTGTTCTGCCGCCTGGGTAAACCAATATTTCGCCACGACATCGTCTTGTTCCTCGTCCTGTCTCAGAAGATACAGCTTGCCCAAGAGGTACTGGGCCTGTGAGAAACCCTGTTCTGCGGCATCGGCAAGATACGCTACCGATTTGTCAATATTCTTTTCCCCCTGGACACCCTGGAGATAGAGCTTGCCCAGTTGATAGCTGGCAAACTGACTTCCGTTTTCTGTGGCCTGCTCAAACCAGGGGATCGCTTCGCTAATTCGGCCTTGCTGATACAAGAGCTTTGCCAGGGAGTACTGTGCGCCGCTGTGCCCCGCATCGGCGGCGCGGCGGAACCACACCTCTGCTTTTTCATCGTCTGGAATGACGCCCAGGCCGTCCCGCCACACCCGGCCAAGCTGAAAGGCAATAGCAATAGAACCGATATCCTCCCAGTCCTGTTCCAACGCTTCTATCACAGAGCGTTTGTCCTCATTGGAGATATCGGGGTCGCGGAACCGGGAGTTGTCCGGCGGCTCGTCCCGCATCCGCTCATCCTCGAAGGTGAGCACACCCAGACGCAGATTTTCAGCCTCCTGGATGACCATATTTTTGATGGACTTGAACTCCTTCTGCTGGGACAACGGCAGGTGCTGGCGGGGCGTGTCCTTGTAGTAGCTCTCCAGCTCGTCGCGCAGACGGTTCCACCCCTCAAAACACTCAGCCACCTGCGGTACTTTTGCAAGCTCATCCACGATGGCATCTACCTGTGCTTTCAGTGATTTCTTCAAATAGCCGTACTGCTTTTTGCCCTTTACATCCTTCAGCTTGTCCGCCAGCTGAACCATCTGCATCTCAATAATCGGGCTGTCGCAGATCGCGTTCTCCATCTGATACACCAGCTCACGCAGGGACGTGCGGGCCTGGGCGGTGAGCTCTTTGTACGAGATATCCTTCCACTGGTACAGCGAGTACAGCGCGTCCTGGAATATGCTGTTAGTCAGCACAGAGCGCATGGCCTTGATGCCCTCTTTGGTGAGGAAGCCCTGCTTGGGATCGTCGGCCCAGACCGTCATGTGGATGTGCGGATGCTCGCCTTCATCATGATATGCGGCGTACCAGCGGAACTGCTCAGGCGGGATCTTCATGGCGGTGGCCAGCTCCACCTGGTGGGCTTTGAGAAGCGTCCGCCAGCTTGCGGCGTTGTCGTAGCCCAGCCGCGCGGCGTCCTCCCGCTTCAGGGAGTAGATCAGCGTCCACACCGGGCCATCGTGCTGTGCCGCTTCCTCCATCACCGCGTCCAAATCCACAGGCTGGCTGCTGAACAGGCCGTGGCCATCATGCCGTTCCGCACCGGGCCGCATGGCCATGTACTCCACGTACCCCTCCGGCCCCAGCAGCTTCTCCACGCCATCCCGGGTGGCGATGTAACCGATATACCCTCCGGCCTTTCCCGGCTTGATGAAGCCGCTCTTTTGGATCAGTTTGGGCACGGATCACAGCCCCTTCTGGCGGTGGAGCGCGTCCTCGAAGCTGATCTCGCCATTGGTCTGCTTTGCGTTCTGGACGCACTGGCCGCGGAGGTGTTCAAGGGCGTCCCGGTCGTATTCGCCCAGGGCGGCGAGGATGTTGGCGTTCAAGTCCAACTCCACCGTCAGCTTGAACAGAAGCCGCCCGATCCTGCTGCCCAGCGCCCCCAGCTTGCCCTCCAGCACATCAGAAAGGACGCGAGGCAGGTACTCGTCCGCGCCCGCCGCGTCCAGGTAGCCGGAGTAGAAGCGGATGGCTTTTGCGATGTACTCGTTCTTTTTGGTACAGTTGTCCTCGCGATAGTGCTCCTCTACCATTGCCCACACCTCTGGGGCCATCCAAACGGTGTGGCGCTCATTGTTGTCCTTCATGTTGAAAATCCCTCCTTTTTTGAATTAGCGTCAGGGAAAAGCCTTGAACACCTGGCTTTTTTGTCCTTCTGTACTAAAACAGCATCAACGGCGTTTTGGGCCGTCCAGAAAAGCGCCAGCGGCTGTCCCCGGAAACTGCCCGCACTGCGGGCAGAAGTGGGCGCCTCGGCGCAAATAAGCGCCGGGGCTTTCTCCTGCTTGTCGTCGTCGCGGGCTTCATATCCCTCGCCCCGCCGCCCGCGGCAGGGCTCGCTCATTCCGCCGCTCCTCCTCTCCCCACCGCAACCGCTTCGCTGGGTTGCGGTGGGGCCCCCTCTGCGCTACCCTTCGCCTCATGTCCGGGGTGTCCTTTACTGATTACGGCATAGTAAAATTTTCCGTTTTGGCTCCCTGAAGAATCCGCTTTTCCACAACGGGCCAAACGGGGGCCAACACCGCGTTTTACTCTCTCGGAGGTATACGGATGCCACCCGGCGCACAGGAGGGGCACGTGGGGCTTTACAACGCGGAACGGAGGCGGTCACGTCCGTTGCTGCGCGGGGGCCCATTTTCGCTGGGCCTCCACAAGTTTCAACTGCTCCAAAAATTCTTTCTCCCGATCCCTCAGCACTTGCCGGATTGGCGTGACCGTGTAGCACAGGCTGCCGTTGCAGCGGCGTCCATTCTTCCGGCGGATCATGGTTTCTTCCGCTCGAATCAGTCCCTTGTCGATCAGCGAGCCGATGTGCGTTTGAACAGTTTTCCGGCTCATGCCCACCGCCGCGCCGATGGTGGCATAGCTGGGCCAGCACTGTCCGCTCCGCACACCCTTTTGATAGTGGAGGTAGATGTACACCAGTAGCTCACTGGGCTTGAGACCAAGTTGGAATACTTCGTTTGGCACGGGGAACACCGCACCGAACACCTCGCCGGTGAGCCAGGGGCGCTTTATGAACATCCAGTTATTGCGGGGTGTTGAGTTGCTGCGTTCACATACTTTGGATTGGATGGGACACAGCGTGTAAGAGAACGTTTGCCCGTGATGCTCAATCTGGATGAGCCGAGCATTGCACAGCGTGCGCAGATGTGTGTGTACCGTTTTCTTACACAGCCCAACTGCTTTGCTAATGATGGAGCAGTTCATTTTGTCCGCGCCACGCTTCAAACTTTTGCAGCAAATCAGATAGAGATATACCAGCAACGGGCCCTGCTTCAAGCCGAGCTTGAACACCTCACGCGGCAAAAGGAACTCGTTGGCGGGTGCTGATGCTGACCACACATTTCTCATCGCTGTTCTCCCGTATGCCGCTCTACCCACTCGATGAATTTCTCTTCCGGCACCACCATCCGGCTGCCAACTCTCAGCACAGGGAAGGCAAAAGGGGCCCCCGCAAAGCCGACTTTTGGCTTTGTGGGGAGAGGAGCTGCAGCGGAGCGAGCAAGCCCTGCCGCTTGCGGCGGGGCGGACGATACGGAGCTTGCGGCGACGACGTGCATCAGTTCATAACCACTGGACGGTGACACGCCCAGCACCTTTGCCACCGTCGCTGCATTGAGGAACAGCGGCAGGTCGTCATAACTTTTGTACTCGGATAATTTCATTTTTATCTTCCTTTCGTAAATCTCTATTGGTCACCAACCGTACCCCTTTCCTTTGGAACAGCTCCATGATAAAATAACCGTAGAGAGTTTTACATCAGGAAGTGATCTTTGTGGAAGAAACGGAGTACGTGGTGTCTGCCCCCAGGCTGCTGGTGGTGGAGGAAGGGGAGGGACGGTTCTCAACTGTTTTCCAGTATGGGGATGGGGCGGTGGAGAGATTGCCTGTTATTTCCCCTGCGAAGGATTTGATTGCCGCAGCAGAGATCGACTACCGGGCGTACCGCCGAGAGATCAAGCGGCTGCGGGAGGAGCATCCGCTGTTTACGCCGCGGTTGGACATCCAAGTGGCGGACTTTGAGGACTTTGTGGCGGAGGCAGTATTGCTGCCGTCCATGATTCAGAAGATCGACCCGGTGGGCTTTTTTGCGCTGGGGGGTGCTGCTGGATCAGGCATTGCAGAGAGAGGATGACGGCAGCGCATTGTTTCTGCTGGACGCCGCACAGGAACTGCTGCATGTATTGGAGGAGCCGATCCGCACACAGGTATACCTACGGAACATCTTGGAGATGACCTTTGACGGGATGGAGCGGGCCAGCCAACGGGAACGGTTTGAGCGGCTGTGCCAGATCTATCCCGATATAGGGAAGCTGTGCGACCCCGTCAACCTACCGGAAACTGGGGCGGAGAACCTAGTATTTGCGGTGCGCTCGCTCTTTGGCTTGCGGCTGTTGGAGCAGGCCCTCTATTTCCAGCAGGACAAGCAGCACATCGCCCGATGCGATTACTGCTGGGGCTGGTTTATTCCCAAGACGAAAAAAGCCACCCGGTACTGTGACCGGGTGACAGATGGGTTCCCCTGCAAAAAGCGGGGATCAAGATATAAACGGAATTTGATTGAGGACGAGGACGGCGCGCTCAAGATTTGCAACCAGCTACGGGACAGGTATGAGGCGGACAGGGCGGAGCAAATTGTGCAGACGGTTTGGCAGAAGCGGGTGGCGGGGGACATCTCCTTTGATCCGGAGGTGCGTTATCCAGAGAGATTCAGTGCCTTGATCTTGACCTGGGTGCGGCGGAGCCGAAGTGGGAGATGTACACAGCGGACGATTTGCGGAGGCAGGAACAAAGGGGGCATCAGAGCTCGAGGGAGAAATATAGGTAGATTAAAAAAGTATTATTACACCCACTTCCGATTCCCCAGTGTCAGGGATCTCACCGCGTTCCACCGCAGTTTCTGTCCTTTGCTCAGCATCTCCCTCACCTTCTCTCCCGCTGCCATATTTATGTGAAAAAGCCTGCCATTAGGCAGACTTTTTCGACAAACCAAACCCACAAATTACTCAAAAGTTAGGTTGATATTCTTGGCACTGGTCTCAAATTCGCCCATCCAGCTGCCGGTGGTGTCAGTATAAGTAACGGTATAGGTCTTGTCCGCGTCGATGCACACCACAAGCTGGGTCATCTCCACGCCGTTCAGCTCGATCTCGTAGCTATACTGGTAGGCGGGCATACCGCACACCTCTTCGCTGGTGAAATACTTGTCCGTGATGGTGGGGGTCATGCTGTAGCTCTCCTCAAAGAGCTGTACCATGGCGTCCTTGAGCGCCTCGGCGGTGATCTTCTTAAAGGCCGAGTCCTTCTCCGTGATGTTCACGTTGACGTTGGAGCGATCCTCCATGTTGTACCAGGCCTTGGTCACGCCCTCCACTTCCTGCTCCTCAAAGCCGCTGGGTATGTCCACCTTGTAGTCCACCACTTTGTTGCTGTCATCTTCTGCCTGTTCAAGTTCTGCTACACGTTCTAATTCGATTGGGCCAAAGTGTTGAGACGATGGTGAAGTATAGGCGGCCTCAACTTTGTCAGGATAGAACCTAACGTAGCTGTGCATTCCGTAATAGTTTGGGTTTTCCCACAGCTCGACCAGAGCTCGATCCATTCCTACTTTGACCCGTTCTGCATCATCTAGCGGTATTGTAGTTTTAGACCTTCCAAAGAGTGAGAAGTAGCTATTCATATACCATGTCCCATCCATCGACACCGAGGACTGATCAAAATTCCGTATGGTCACTGTGATTTCGTTAACCGTTGAATCATAGGATGTTTTTTCGACTTTACTGTAACTCCACGTACCAATGATATCCCAGATAAACTCGATGGCATCAGAATTTTTTGTATAACTCCACTTCTCTCCATCAAACTGACAATCCACTGCCATTGTTCCACTAAAGGCACCATTGTTTCGGACGTCCTCCACATTAAAGTAAAAAGAGGCCGTTCCATTTTCGCCGTCAAAAGTGTACTTTTCAAGCTCGACCTGTGGATAGTCACACACATATGCTACATCGTCTGCGCTTAATGGACACTTGACCACTTTCCACTCGGCTGGGCTGTACTCGCTACAGTTATCCAAAATCCACCCTCCCTGAGCGTAATAATTAAAGCACATTTTCAAATGCCTAGTAAATTGGTAGTATTCATTATCAAACCTGACAACACAATACACTGTGTCTGCTTTCTCATTTGTCTGGCGTTTTTCAATTGTAACCGATGTGACATCCATATCGTATTCATAAATATTAAGTTCATCAAATGGGTTCCCAATTATTATAGACCTGAATTCTGCAGGAACGTTCTCCATTAACTCATTTTCCTGTGGAGGTTTTGGAATCCCACAGGATGTCATTATCATAAGAAGTCCCGCATTCAAGAAGAGCATACAGAACAGTTTTTTCACCTCTACTTACCCTTTCTAACAGTATTATCCTAAGCTTTGCCAAACTAGAACTGGTAGCTATAATGATATTTTTTGCTATCCGGATTTGCTGGCATACATTTTTTCTAAGTCACGAGGGATAGTCCCCATCTTTTATTGGACTGTAAAAGCGTTGTCTACCAGCGTTTTTTCCGTCCCGGAAGCATCCGAAGCAGTGACCCTGAAATAGTACGAACCCACGGCAAGGCGGTTGAACATCATGTAATAATCTTGATTCACAATGTTATAGCTCCTGCTGTTCGGATATGCGGTGCGCACATATTCTGTCGCTTCCCCATTGCTGCGATAGATGCCCACCGTGACACGGGTGATGTTTACATCTGAGGTTATCGTACCGTTGATGCTGTAGTACGATCCCCTCCGCAGGGTACCGGGGGTATACCTGCCGGCCCCAATAGCCAAACTGCTCTGAACCGCGAACGACGGTGACGTCCAAGAGGTACTATTCCCTGACGAGTCCGCCGCACTGTAACGCAGCGTGTAATTTCCTACCGCAAGCGTATTGAATGTCATGGCATAGTCGATACCGCTGTTGAGCAGCGAGTAGCTTGTAGAGCCTGGATATTGGGTCTTTGAGCATACGGCCTGTCCATTCGCGTCTAAGACCTCGCCTTTCACCCAGCTCAGGGTATAGTTCGACGAAATCGTTCCCCGAAGCGAATAGTAGCTGCCCCGTTTCAAGCTGCCCGTCGGATAAGCCGTCGGATCGATTCTAAGCTGGGAGGATGGAGCTGACTGGGATTCCACGTTAAATGTTATCTCCTTGGAGATATATCCGGCACTGTTTTTGGCGTCTGCCCGGATGGTATACATCCCCGCCTGGGTCGGCCTATAGGTAATCCTCCCGGGAAGATTGAAATTAACATAAACCCTCTCGCCTGTCCCGAATCTGCCCCGCCAGACGCTGATCGCGTAATGCGTAGCGTTCTGTGCGGACGGTGTGATCGTGACCGCCTCCCCCAATGTATAGGTAGTTTTGTCGCTTGTAAGGGTAAAATTCGTCGGGAGTGTTGAGCTGCTATTCACTTGGAACGTGTGATTTGTGGATATATACCCCGCGCCATTAATCGCATCCGCCCGAATCTTATATTTCCCCGCTGCAGTCGGTCTATAGGCGATGCTACCGTGCACATTAAAATCCGCATACACCCGCGTACCTGTCCCAAAGTCACCCCGCCAAATACTGATGGCGTAGCCTGTAGCGTCTTTTGCGGATGGTGTGATCGTCACCGTGCTGCCGAGCGTATAAGTGCTCCTGTCCGTAGAAACCGTAAAGTCGGTAGGCTTTGTGACGGGGGTGCCTTCGCCGATACTTACATGGCTGGCGTCAAAAGTATAGGTAGTAGAGCCTTTGTGGTAGTTTAACGGGGGAACGACGGCGCTTTGCCCCCTCGGTGCTGTCGACTGTGCCGAAGGATTGTTTAAAATCCGTCCCTCCCTATAACCATCGGTCAAGATCCAACCCTTACTCTCAATCGTAAAAAGACGGCTTGCGATATTAGTTCCTTTCTGCCCCATCACAATGCCAAAGTGAAGGTGGGCACCATAATTCCCACCAGTGCTTCCCACGGCTCCGATGGTGGCTCCGGCATTAACATCCTGCCCCACGCTGACACTGAGGCGGCTCAAATGCTGATAGTAGGAATAATAGGAGTAGTCTGTCCCGTCGATTGGATGTTCAATGACGATGTAATAGCCGCGGGCCCCGCCTCTTGTGGTAGAAACCCGCACGGTGCCCGGGGCCGCCGCGAGGACAGAAGCGCCCGCCGGGGCGGCAATGTCGATGCCATTATGGCCGCCTTGGCCGCTATGGTTGTACCCAGGTCTAGGATCGCTTTCGCCCCAATTTACACCGTTTACATTTCGATGGCTCTCCCCGCAGATTGGGCAGCGATCCATCCCGGGGCAGCCCGCCCAATCAGAGAAGCTGTGGTAATAATTGGATGACAGCGGGAACAACCAGGTGCCGTCGTCGCGGCCGACGGTAAATGCGTGTGCTTTTGAAACACAGAGAGGCAGGCATAATGACAGCGCAAGGAAAAATGCGAGTAGCTGGCTCTTTCGGAATTTCAGCAGGGCCTTCATGAATTGTTCCTCCTTTGTTTTGTGGTTTTATATATTTGGTTATAACATCTAATTTCTTTACTGGATCGCCGCTCTCAACATCTCCTCTGTGAGCACTCGTGAAAAGGAAGCGTCCTCAATTATAATCCTCGGATTATTGAAAACCGATGCACCCGTTCCAGTGACACGTATACTAACACAGTATACGTTTGAAATATCAAGGCTGAATTCATCGCTACGCCACTTTTGCCCAAGTGAGCCTGTATCATAAGAAAGGATATCGTCGCAATAAATTTGCATACGGACAGAGGACGAGGAATCCATTTGGCCTATAAATACCTTTCCCGAAAAATTGGTAAACTGTTCATATGGGAAAAATTCCAATTTTGCAGCGCTTGGGGCATCCCATCCACTCGGGACAGCAAGTGTGATAAGCTCTCCGACATGTTCATTTCCATACGAGTCTGCTATGGAAAAATTGCCAGTTGAGCAAAACCATCCTTCCTTAAATTCTACATCTCGATATGAGACGGGAATCGTCGTAGAGATTAAATCGCGCAAGGCTTCAAGCTTGGCGTCATTGGGAAAAGCTGAGAGCAGCTCCCTAATCAAACCAAGGGCTTCCACAGTGCCTGCTGAAAGATATTTTTCGATGGATGCGTCCACTGCAGCTTTTATGAGCTCATTGTGGCAAAACTCCGCTTTTTGCGCCATTTCATCTGATGATAGATCTTTATAGTGCAGGGAAAAATCGTTGTACGTCTCTATCGCAAGGTCATATGCCCCATCCGCTATGTATTGGTCTATTTTAGAATTTGCAATTTGGTATATGGAGGCTTTACAACGCTCAATTTTTTGAATCAGCTCATCAGTTATATAATTGTCGTAATTTTGAACTAACTGGTCATACACACCAATTGCCAGGTCATATTCTTTGCTTGCAATGTGTTGGTCAATTTGGGCATCGGCCTTTTGGCAGATTTGCTTAGCACACAGATCCGCCTGCTCCTTTGCCTTTTCGTAATTCTCGCTGTCTCTCTCATCAACCATCAAAAATAATTCTATTGCCGCATTATAATCTTCGCTATTACTTAGCGTGACTGCCTTTTCAAAGTTTTCCTTTGATGTCTGCACCACATCTAACTCTCCATATAAATAATTGAAATCTGCCCCTAAAATGGATAATTCATTATTTATTTTTGAGACAGTGCTAAATGCGGCTTTGGTATCTGTAAGATCCATCTTACCTTCCGCAAAATCAGTGAGCGCACTGCTCACGTATGTCCATAAAAAGTCTTGCGCTTCCCGCTCTTTTTCTGTGTTCCCATATATTTTTTCCTGGTACACGCTGATAGCATCTGCATAGTTTCCCGCCGCAACGCAGTCCTCGAATTTATTTGTTGCGCTGCATGAACTCAGCAAGGCAACGATTAGTGCAATTACACATGCTGCGCTTAGAGTACACCTCCGACTTTTCACATCAACCTCTCCTTTTCAACAATCGATTGTTTTTTCACGACCAAAAAGTTTTGTAGTTATCAGCTCAGGCACAGTCTGGCAGAAATCTCCGCAAAGACTGTGCCTGAGCTTTTAGGCTATTGCTACCTGTCTAAAAAGCTTATATACTGGATTTGTGCGCTTAAAAGTCAAAGAGTTTTGCAATTCGATAGCAATCTCACAATACCAAGAGCTGTTCCCGCAACTGTCTATAAACTCCTTGAGTTTTCCATCTTGCCCGCATTGTTTACATTTGCCGTGTTTTCCACAACCAGAAAGAGCTGTGAGTATAAGGATCATAGCTAATAGGGAAGCGATGATTTTTTGAAATTTTCAAAATTATGACTATACAATTCCGCTGCGCCCCAAGGCACCAAAGGGAATAAAACAGAAGTGCTCCCGCTCAGTTCATTTCCAGTGTGCATACAGGATGTGATCATCCTGTACGACGTAGCTAGCCCCTTTTACAACTTGAGTTCCGCCAACGGGGGCAGTATACCAGCCAAGAAACTCATGCCCGCTCCAAGTAGCTTTCGGCAACTCCCCATATCCTGGAGCTTTAGCTCCCGCAATATATTCCTGGGGATAACTTGACATTTCTCCCGTATGTTGCCTGGCTACAGATCCCCCATTAGGGTCAAATGTTATCATATACAATTCTTTAATGTAATGTGCATAAAGAGTATGATTTGCATTGATAACTAGAGGGTCATTGCTTTGCACTTGCTGGCCTCCCGTTGGTTCAGTGAACCAACCAACTAGTACAGACCCAAATGTTGGGCCAAAAACAAACGGTAATTTTCCGTATGTCCCACCCGCTTGGACTTCTATTGAGGCGGGATCTGGGGTATCTGCCCCAAGGCTATCAAAAGTAACAGTGTAGCTTCCTGTTGCAATTGGAGTCCAATGAGCATAAAAGTATGCTCCGCCCACAATTCGCATCCACCCATCCCGTAATTTTTCTCCCCCATCTTTCTCTGTATACCAGCCATCAAAAGTATACCCCGGTCTGGAAGCAACAGGGAAATAACGGCTGTTTTTGTATTCTACTTTTATCGGCGATAATGAATTTAAAACTGCCCCACCATTAGGATCCAGTGTGGCCTGCCATATATTATTCCAGTGGGCATAGAGCGTATGGTCTGCGTTTGTTGACAAACTTGTTGCTGCATCTACCTTAGTTCCCCCATCAGGGGCAGTATACCAACCAATAAAATCGTAGCTATTAGGAACATTCCAGATGGGTTGAGGCAGCGCACCATAAGTGCTGCCTTTTTTAACCGTAATAGCAGATGGCGAGACCCTGCCCCCGTTTGGATCCAGTACAACAGTATAGCTTTCGCTATTTTTTACCACTATTTCGGGAGTAAAAACTATCCACCGATACTTCTCGCCTTCGCTGAAGCCCAACTTAGCGCAATACCGAATTGAACCATCTGAAAGTACTGCCTTTTGGCAACAGTCAATGGTCTTATACCCATACCGCCCACAGTTAACTGCTGAAGTAGCCGTTTCATAGAGTGGAACGCCTTCGTCCGGAAGCGTTATATGCCAATCTCCTTGCTCTGTAGAGCGAATATAAAGATCAGATTCAGCTGCTACCCAATGTGCATAAAGTGTAATTTGGTTGCTCGAAAGGTTAACGGTAGTAGAAGCTGTAACCTGCGCACCGCCACTGGCGGCGGTGTGCCAGCCATCAAAGGTGTACCCGCTTCGGGTAGGAGTGGGAAGATCACCAAAAGTTCCACCAGGCGTAACTTCTTTGCTGGTTGTAGAAACGTTGCCGCCATTTGCATTGAAATGGATTATATGAGTTTTTATAGCGTCTGCATCTTCTATAGTCATACCGTTACTATAGGTTAACCAGTAATAATCGTTTGTGTTGAATGCACCATAATACCGAACTATACCATTAGATAGTATAGCCTTTTTTGTGCAGAGCACACGATAAGAAGCGGATCGTGCAGAAACATATGTTGCAGAGACGGCCTCTACCTCGCTACTATAGAGCAGTAGTTTATAATTTGCCGGGATTGTAACGCTCCATTTGCCGGATTCGTAAGTTGCGCTCGGGGGCAGAGGTTTTGAGGTAGCGGGAGGTGTTGGAGTTGTGGCGATACCGTTTGAAGTAGTATTTGTGACATTAGTTCCACCAGATGTCGCAGTCCAGCACACATAATTAGCCCCCGTGTAAGTCAATGTGCAAGAACTAAGATAAGTGTAAGTTTCACTTGATCCGCGAGTTACATTGATTGCACTGCTTGCGGGGTTAAGGATAAGAATATCGCTTTCGCTTAAATGATTGCGATTGCAACCTGCTTTGTATCCAATTGCAACTACAAAATGAGCATAACCTGGAGTGCCGTTGACACCCACAACGACAGGCCGACCCAAATCCACATTATTACAAATTGTTTCCAGCAATGTTTGCTTGGATTTCATATATACACTTTGGCTTGCATATCCTGCCGCTGATGGGGCTTTAGCTTGTGAGCCGGTCCAATAATCAAAGTACGTGTGAGCTTGATTATCCAATATAATCCTGCAATATGCCCAACAATAAGCTTGACACGGACCAGAAAATGCTTGATGTCCACAGTTGTTTATTTTTTCCCATGGGACAGATACGATGACAGTTTCTTCGTTTGCGGCATATGTGGGAATAGATATAACAG
>CAJUOT010000031.1 GCA_910588135.1 uncultured Oscillospiraceae bacterium
AATCGGTACAGCAGCTATAACTCTTGGTCCGGCATCCGGTATATCCTCGAAAACGGCTGTGCCATAATAGGGGTAAACCAGCAAGCCCTTGTCGCACAAGCGGTTACGCTGATTTAGTCCACCTATGACAGCTTTGATACGACAGGAGGTGACAGTCGAAAGACCATATATTCCGCCGCTGGTTGGGTTTTCACCGGACAAGCACCATATAGTATGCTCGAAAACCATTTACCACCCGAAAATTGACGATTGATGTCAGTTTTCGGGTGGCACTTTTTATTATGTCCATTTTTCTCGAAGCGAGCCCCCTGACGGATTTTTCATCCGTCAAGGGGGCTTTTTCGTTTTGAGACGAAAAGGAGAGGTCAACCATGTCACTGGAACTGGATTACTTTTACGGCAATGAAGCCGAGCAGTACAGTTTCTATCGGATTCCCAAGACTTTGTTCACAGACCGGCGGTTCAAGGGGGTTTCTATGGAAGCCAAGGTGCTGTATGGGCTGATGCTGGACCGTATGGGACTGTCTGTCCGTAACGGCTGGCTGGACAAGGACGGAAAGGTTTATATCTACTTTACTCTGGAGGATGCTGTTGAGATGCTGGACAGCGGCAAGGATAAAGTCATACGGCTGTTTAAGGAACTGGACAAGCCCAATGGGATCGGGCTGATCGAGCGCCGCAAGCAGGGGCAGGGAAAGCCCACGCGGATATACGTCATGAATTTTACTCTGCCACCAGAGCCGGAACAGTTATCTCCAGCTACTCCGTTGGCGCCGCCTGCCCAGACTTCTGAATTTCCGAAGTCTGGACTTCGGGGGGAAGCGGAAGTCTTGACTTCTGAAAAACCGAAGTCAAGACTTCGGCAACAGCGAGGTCAAGACTTCGCAAAACCCGACACTAATAAGACTGATATGAATGATACTGAATTGAGTGATACTGAGTCTTCTATCTATCCCCCTGCCCCCTTATTGCCCTCGCACTCTCGGCGCACGCGGCCGCAGCGGGATAGGATGGGTCAGATGGATGCGTACAGGGAGTTGATCTGTGAAAACATCTCTTATGACCTGCTGCTCCAGGAGAACCCCTACGAGCGTGACCTGATCGATTGCTATGTGGAACTGATGGTGGAGACCTGCTGTACCGGGCGGGAAACCATCCGGGTCAATCAGGAGGACGTGCCAGCCGATGTTGTCCGCAGCCGGCTTCTGAAACTGGACAAGATGCACATCGAGTATGTGATGGAGTGTCTGCGAAACAACACCACGCAGGTCGGGAACATCCGGGCCTATACGCTGTCGGCGCTCTACAACGCCCCTGTAACCATCGGCCAGTATTACGCATCCCAGGTCGCTCACGATATGGCCCAGGAGGTGATGCCGTGAGAATTGGTTTGGTTGAGGTAGACGGACATGAGTTCCCGAACCTGGCCCTTATGCGGTTGTCCGCCTGGCACAAGGCGCGTGGGGATACCGTGGAGTGGTGGAGCGGCTTTGAACACTACGACCGGGTGTATCTGTCAAAGGTGTTCACATTTACGCCGGACTTTTCCACCGTAATCAACGCCGGTGAGGTCATCACCGGCGGGACGGGCTATAAGGACTACCGCTCCCTGCCTCCGGAAGTGGAGGCTACAGCCCCGGATTACAGCATTTATCCGAACTACACAAGGGCTATCGGCTTCTTGACCCGGGGTTGTATTCGCATCTGCCCCTGGTGCATAGTTCCCCGCAAAGAGGGATATATCCATCCAGCGTCTGCCTGGGAGCAAATCAAACGCCCGGACAGCCGGGAGATCATCTTTCTGGACAACAATGTGCTGGCCTCCGACTTCGGACTGGAGCAGATCGATCGCATGGGCGGTCAGAAAATTTGGGTGGACTTCAATCAGGGTTTAGACGCCCGATTGATTACACCGGAGACGGCCAAGCTACTGGCTAGACTCCGCTGGATTCGTTTTGTGCGGATGTCCTGTGATACCAACGCCATGCTCCCTGTGGTGGAACAGGCAGCGGCATATCTCAAAGAAGCCGGGGTTGCAAAATCCCGGCTATGGGCCTATGTGCTGGTTCAGGACGTAGCAGATGCTCACCAGCGGGTGGAGACCCTGCGAGGTATGGGCGTAACGCCTTTTGCACAGCCGTACCGGGACTATGACGGCGGGGAGCCGACAGAGGAACAGCGGCGGTTTGCCCGCTGGGTCAACAACAAGGCAGCGTTTAATAGCTGCTCGTGGAATGATTATTGTGAGGACAGGAGGACCAAAAATGGCATATAAGAAGTTGCAAAAGAGCGTGGAGCAGGATCCCCGCTATCATGATACTTGGCGGCTACTGAAGAAATACCGGGATGTGGTTTGGAGCATGGAGCTGTCCGTCCAGCAGTTGAAGAAAGAATTTGAGTGCGAGTACGGCAGCAGCGTGGATGACTTTCTGGAGTCCGTCTACATGGCCGGCGCCGATTTGAGCGGGACGCAGATTGAGAACCACGCCCGCTGCATCGAGCGGAGCCGGAAGATGCTGGCGCTGGTGAACAGCGCGGTGGAGCTCTTGCGGACGAAGCACAAGAATGGCGAGGCGTACTACTGGATTTTGTACTACACCTTTCTCTCCCCACAGCAGGTGGAGAATATCAACGCCATCATTGAGCAGCTCCAGCCCTACATCCGGGATATCGGCCGCACAACTTATTACCGCAAACGTGAGCAGGCGGTAGAGGCCCTCAGTTCCATCCTGTGGGGATATTCCTCTAAGGACTGCCTTGATTTGCTGTCGGAGGTGTTTCCGCACACAGAGGACGAGGCATAGGGGAAAGCACCAGCCCGTGCGGTTCATTTACGCCGCACGGGCTGTCCTTATTTTGTGAGAATGGCTTTACCATCTGCTGGTTAGTATGATATACTATGAAAAATAAAACATCCTGGAGGTGTATTCACAATGGCAGACAGCAAAGATGATGGCTTGATTCCTATTCCTGAACCTTACTCCCGGCGCAGGCTGAATGCGCTCTACCGTGAGATTCCCCTCCCGGATATAGTTTCACGGATGCTACGTAAATACTTCAACGCAATGGCGAATCTATATGGGATTATTCCGCTCCGAAAGGCCTTTGAAATCATCCAGGAGCAAAACCACAGTCGTTTCACGCAGGAAGAACTGTTAGCGTTTGCGGAAATTGCCCGCCATGAGGAAGAGGACTACTACATCCTGGGTCTGGACGAGTTATACACGGACGGCAAACTGGGTAGCCCCTTGGATCGAGAAATAATTGATGTATTCTTGCTGGATGGAGATATATCCGCTTACCACGAAACGCTGCGGTCACAACACAGCAAACCTTATTACATCCCGCCGAAAAAAGAATTGCTCAAATACGATGATATGTTCTACTGCGAGCCGACACCGGAGCATAAGGCTTTTATGGTGGTGATTTCCAGTAAAACAGGAAATCATAATTTAGATCAGGCAGTCTTTGCGGACTTTATTATGAAAATGCGCATTACATCCACATCCTTCCCCAATGTGATGGACGAAGCAACCCGGCTGGGGCTTCAGTTCAACGGCGAGGCAGACATTAACCGTTTTCTTTCGGTTTATAACAATTTCCAGAATAACTGCCGTATGCAGCGCAACCGGGGCCATACGCCCCGCGAAATCATGGAGATGGTTCCGCCAGAGGAGCGCATACCGAAATCTCTGTCCTTTGGCCCCAATATCCGCAAGGCATTGGCAGACAGGACAATGAATGTCGAGGAACTGCGGCAAGGCATCTTGACTATGGATAACATCCCCAGTGAGGAACTGCGTTTTGATATGCTCCGCCAAATTGCGGAGATCACCGGTAGCGCGCTGCCCCAACAGGCGCATAAGCAGAAAATCGGCCGCAACGATCCCTGCCCCTGCGGCAGCGGCAAGAAATATAAGAAGTGCTGTGGGCGATAGGGAGGCTGTACTATATGAAAATCAAGCTGGCGCAGGTCATCTTTGCGGTTGAATCGGCTTCGGAGGCATTCCAGGAATACTTTGATACCCAAACCGGGCAGAGCGTAGCTCTGGCAGACCCCGATATTACCGGGGAACGGGACGAAGAGCTTGCGGATTTAATCATAAATTTCCCGGGCCGGTTTCTTCCATTCCCCAGCAAGTACGAGATCCATGAATACCGCATTATGGCTGATTTTGTGGACGAACTACGCCCCGGCGCGGCTCGTGAAGAATTGGCCGGAGCTATCCGAGGCAAGGGCGCGTTCCGCAGGTTCAAGAACGGCATCCGCTATCATCGCCTGGAACAGCAATGGTACGATTATCTGGCCCAGGCCCAGCGGGAGATTGCCATTCGCTGGTGTAAGGAAAACAATCTGGAATATGAGGAAGACGACACCTAAAATAAAGGGGTCTATGCTTTCGGACAAACAGGAGGAAATTGTACATGGGACCGGGAGTGATTACAGCGGATCTCCACGGAAAGAATGCCTACCAGGCCAAGGTGACGGTGGAGGCACTGCTCCGCCGCGCTGACAGGGCTACTTACCGTCTCCGCCTGATTCACGGTTGCCATGGCGGAACCGCTCTGCGGGATTTTATCCGAGAAACCTATTCCCACCATCCGCAGGTGCAGAGACTCGTGTTCTCCCCTGATGGCGGGGTCACGGAATTGGTACTCAGAGAGTTTTAATTCATGGTAGTACAAAATTAGGACGGTTTTGGGACTGAATTAGGACGGCTTTGGAATTGACATGGGAATCTATATATGTTAAGATAATCATGCTCAAAACTGTAATCACAAACGAAAACGGCTATGGAGGGACGCTGAAAGGCGTCCTTTTTTCGTCCCTCCACAGCAGCCAGGCGGCGTCCAAAAGTTGGTCGCCGCTTTCGTTTTCGGCGGAAAAACGAAAAGGAGGCATCTATTTGAACCCCAAAAATGTTCCCCCCGTCAAAAAGCCGGAGAACAAGCTGAAGAGACACATTGACTGCGGACGCATCCTCTATACGGCGTTTCTCTGTATGTGCATGGCTTCTATGCTCTGCCTGCCGGCCTTTGCCGCCGGCACCACTATTTGGACTAAAGCCAGCGAAGTCATGAAAGACGTCTACACTCAGGTCCTTGGTATCTCTACCATCGCGGCTGTGGTTACGGCGGCTGTGGCCCTGCTGATGATGAACTTTTCCCGCTCTGGACGGACGGTGGATGAATCCCGTGCTTGGCTCAAACGCATCATCGTCACATGGATTATCCTGAACTCCCTCGGCTTCATCATGAGCTATGTCACTCCCTTCTTCTCCGGCGGCCAGTACACGCCGTAAGGGCTTATGGGTATCTTAGATGGCATAGTGGAGTGGATCGCGGAACAAATCATGTACGGCCTGGATATGATTAACACATCAGTTTTGGGCGCGCTGGGCTGCGACATGAGCGTGTTTCTGCGATACTTCCCTGCTGCCGAAACCATGTATGAGAGTTTTGTCGCTCTGGCTATCGGGCTGATTCTGCTGCTGTGGGTTTGGAACCTGTTCAAAAACTTTGGACTGGGTGCCGGCTCCGAGGCGGAGGACCCCATCAAACTGAGCATCCGCTCTATCCTGTTCATCCTGCTGGCCTATTATTCCGACCAAATCGTGGACATTGCGCTAACTATCGGCGGAACGCCCTACAACTGGATTATGACCGCATCCCTGCCCAGCCTGGACTTCGCCAGCTTTAACTCGGTGCTGCTCACCATCATCGGGGTCTGCGCCAACGGCGGCGTCGCTCTCATTGTACTGATCCTGCTTCTGGTGCTGGCATGGAACTACCTGAAACTGCTGTGTGAGGCGGCGGAGCGGTATGTGCTGTTAGGGGTGCTGGTCTTTACGGCTCCTGTCGCTTTCGCTATGGGTGCGTCTCAGGCCACCTCCAACATTTTCAAAAGTTGGTGCCGGATGTTCGCGGGACAGCTCTTTTTGTTGGTCATGAACGCCTGGTGCCTGCGGCTGTTCGTCAGCATGGTAGGCGCGTTTATCGCAAATCCACTATCCCTGTAAAGGAGGACTCAAAACGAAAAAGAGAATATTCTTCACGTTGCTGCTGGTATCTCTGCTGGCGGCTTTTTTATGTGTCCCGGCTTTCGCCGTTACAGAGGCAGAAGTGGAGGCGCAGGTGGCGGCCTCCAGCAAGTCGGAGGTTACCGGGAATGTGCTGATCTGGTTTCTGTGCGCCGTGGCTTTCCTCAAGGTATCACAGAAGATCGACAGCTTCATGGCAACCCTTGGTGTCAACGTGGGCCGCACAGGCGGCTCCCTGCTGGCTGAGGCTATGCTCACCATGCGGGCAGTTACAATGGTTGCAGGCGGCAAAGGCGGTGCCGGTACCAATCGGGCCGGAGCTGCCTCCAGCGGAAAGGCTGGAACAACCAGCGGATCCGGAATGTCAGGTTTTTTCAAGGGCGGATTGATTGGTATGGCTAGCCGCCATGTTACCAACAGCGCAATCAAGACCGCCACCTCTCAGACCTCCGCCGTCCACACCGCCCAGTCCAGTGTACGGCAGGCTACAGCGGCGGTCACGCCAGAGGCACCATCGGGGGTGGGACCTTCGGTCAACAACGATATTCACACTGGTGGGGTCAATCTCCAAACTGAAGGCAGTGCCACAGCCGGCTCATCCCCACAAGAAGGCGTTATTGTGACCGATGCCACTCCTCCACCCGTTGCTGCGCAGAGTGATGGTCAGGTTTCCGCCGCAGACCAGGCCAGCGGTACGGTGCTGAACATTCCTCTGGCAGACAGTTCTATCCCGGACAGCTCTATTCCCGATGGGTCCATCCCCGCCGAGGCGGCTCCCATCGTTTCTCCGGGTGAGAGCGTTTCCACTGCGGAAAGTATATCTATATCCGATAGCGGCGCTGCCTTTAGTGTTCCCCAGAGCGGCGGCACAATGCTGAACATTCCTCCGGCAGACGGTTCTATCCCATACGGCTCTACTCTTGATGGTTCCGTCCCAACCGAAGCGGCTCCCATTGTTTCTCCGAATGAGAGCGTTTCCGTTGCGGAAAATATATCTGTATCTGATGGCGGCATTGCCCTGAATGTTCCCCAGGGTGAGGGTGCGGCCCTTATCGGAGCAGGCAACGGTCCCGTTCAGGAGGGCGTAATCGTCACCGCCAGCGACCAGCAGACCAACACGCAGAGCTCCACGGATACGCAAAATGTGCAGAAGTCCTCCGTTGTAGAACGTTCCCACACCGTCCGCAACCACACAAAACCCGTACAAACCGGCATCCCCAGCTTGGGCGGCGCCATTTTCTCAAAATCTCTGGTTGCGGGGGGCAGTTTTGCCAATGATGTTATCGGCACAGTGGCCCGGGGCGAGGTAGCCGGCAGAATTACTGGCGATATGGCGGCCCAGTCTCTGCAATCTTACTTGGGGTATACCGCAGAAGGTAAAATTCCCCCCATTTTTTCCAATACAGAAATTGGAGGCGGGAGAATTTCAGGCTATGTATCCACACCTGAACATCCGCAGCCGATTGCGTTTGGTATGTATCATGCAGAGCAGTATATGGAACCAACAGGCACTTTTTCAAAGGTCCGCTCTGCGGATGGGACACTTTGGTATACACAGATGCCCCAGGATGTAGTGGAGCGCAAACCGTATATGGCTTCGGACGATAAAGTGGCTTACCAGGAGCGCATCATTAAAAAACTCCCCGACCCACCCAAGCGTAAGGATCGGGTATAAGGAGGTCCTATGCGTCAAGAAGAACGGGATACTTATCTAATCCCACCTAATTTCATTGAGGGAGGCACCCTGATGGGCGGGATGTTCAAGACCCGCAACGCCATTGAAGCGGGCATCCTAGGGGCGCTGACCGCCCTCCCGGTGCTTAATCTGGGAATCTCCCTCACTATGCGCATCATCATTCTCTGCCTGACTACTCTGCCTCTGGTGCTGCTGGCCCTCATTGGGGTGGGCGGCGGAAGCTTGTCTGAGTTCATCCTGCAATTTTTCAGTTTTCTTCGCAATCGCCGGGTGCTGGACAGGAAGGGCGAGAGTAAAAAGGGGCTTCTTCCCAGCTGGACGCAGAGGAAAGAAAAAACAAGGCTGGAAGATGTAGAAGAACTGCCCAAAAGCCGTAGCCGGTTGCAGGTAGACCTTAAAGGCCGGAAAGTGGATCAGTTCAAAACCTTTCTGGCCCCGGAGGTCAAGCCTCTCAACCCACTGGCGGATTATGTGCCTATCGAAAAGATAGAGCATGGGGTCATTTTCACCAAAGACCACCGTTATGTGAAAGTGGTTGAGGTTATCCCAGTAAACTTCCTCCTGCGTAGCGCCCAGGAGCAGCGGAACATCATCTACTCCTTTATCAGCTACCTGAAAATCGCTCCTGTAAAGGTACAGTTTAAGGTGCTGACCAAGCGGGCGGACATTGACCGCCATGTGCAGACCGTGCGGCAGGAACTGGCCCAGGAGACCAATGCGCACTGCCGGGAGTTGCAGGAGGACTATCTGCGGCTGATCCGACAGCTTGGCTCCCGTGAGGCCATCACCCGGCGGTTCTTCCTGATTTTCGAGCATGAACCGCTGCCCGGCGCCAAGCGGGGCCACGAGGAAGAGGAGGCCATCGCCTCCCTCCAGACCGCCGCCCGGACAGCGGCCAACTACCTCCGTCAATGCGGAAACACTGTGGTACTAAACCATGAGGATGAGAACGAGGCCACAGCGGAAATTCTGTACCATGTCCTCTGCCGCGCCGAGAGCAACGACAAGCCCTTTGCCGGGAAGATTAAGCAGGTGGCGGCGGAGTATATGGCCGCCGGCCGGTCGCTGGAGGAAATCCCAGTCAATGAGTTCTATGCCCCCTCCCAAATCGACCTGTCTCACGGGCGGCATATCTGTATTGACGGCATGTACTATGCCTATCTGCTGATTCCGTCTGGTGGCTACAAGGCCCAAGTGCCTGCCGGCTGGCTCAGCCTGCTGGTGAACGCCGGGGACGGCATCGACTTGGATATGTTCCTGACCCGTCAGCCCAAAGACCGCATGATCCGCAAACTGGGCCAGCAGCTCCGCATCAACCGCAGCAAAATCAAGGAGACCAGCGATACCAATACGGACTTCGACGACTTGGATGGGGCCATCCGTAGCGGCTACTTCCTAAAGGACGGCTTATCCAACAACGAGGACTTCTACTACCTCAATCTGCTGGTGACCATCACCGCCTCTAATGTAGAGGACCTGGAGTGGAAATGCGCGGAGATGAAAAAGCTGCTACTCAGTCAGGATATGGACGTTCAGCCCTGTTCTTTCTGTGAGGAGCAGGCTTTTTTATCCTCACTGCCGCTGGCATCTCTGGAAAAGCACCTCTATGAGCGATCTCGGCGTAATGTCCTGACCTTGGGTGCGGCCAGTTGCTACCCCTTCACCAGTTATGAAATGTGTGACGACAACGGTATTCTGCTGGGGGTCAACAAGCATAACAACTCTCTTATCATCGTGGACATCTTTGATTCCCGAGTCTACAAGAACGCCAACATCGCCATTTTGGGCACCAGCGGTGCGGGAAAGAGCTTTACCATGCAGTTGATGGCGACCCGGATGCGGCGCAAGGGCATCCAGGTATTCATCGTGGCTCCGTTAAAGGGCCATGAATTCCACCGGGCCTGCTCCAACATCGGCGGGGAGTTCATTCAGATATCTCCCGCCTCCAAAAACTGCATCAATGTCATGGAAATCCGTAAGGTGGACAAGTCAGTGGATGAACTGCTGGACGGCCCAGGCGTGGAGAAGTCTCTGCTGGCGGCAAAAATCCAACGGCTCCACATCTTTTTCTCCCTGCTGATTCCCGACATGACCCATGAGGAGCGGCAGCTTTTGGATGATGCTATGATCCGCACCTACGCCCTCAAAGGCATCACCCATGAGAACGGCACTCTGGATGACCCGAATGCCCCTGGCCACTATCGGTCAATGCCGGTATTGGGCGACCTCTATGAGGTGCTGAAGCAGTCCGCCGAGACCAAGCGGCTGGCGAATATCATCAACCGTCTGGTCAACGGCTCTGCCCGGACATTCAACCAGCAGACCAACGTATCTCTGGATAACAAATACACGGTGCTGGATATCTCTGAACTGACAGGCGACCTGTTGACAGTGGGGATGTTCGTGGCGCTGGATTACGTTTGGGACAAGGCCAAGGAGAACCGTACCGAGGAGAAGGCTATCTTCATCGACGAGTGCTGGCAGCTCATCGGGGCCAACAGCAACCGTTTGGCGGCGGAGTTTGTTTTGGAGATTTTCAAGATCATTCGCGGCTACGGCGGCTCCGCTATCTGCGCTACCCAGGACATCAACGACTTCTTCGCTTTGGAAGATGGCAAGTACGGCAAAGGCATCATCAACAACGCCAAGACCAAGATCCTGCTCAACCTGGAGGACGAGGAAGCCCGGCGTGTCCAATCCCTGCTCCACCTGTCTGAGGCGGAAGTCATGGAGATTACCCACTTTGAACGGGGCAGCGGCCTTATCAGCACCAACAATAACAATGTGACGGTGGAAATCAAGTGCAGCCAGATGGAGAAGGAGCTGATCACCACCGACCGGAGGGAGTTGCAAGAGCTGCTGGACAAGACCCAGGCCGCGCCGCCTGTGGCGTAAAGCGGAGCGTATACGGTGTTAATGCGAGGGCTATTTTTTAATGCGTTTTTTATACGGTCCGTATGCGGAAAACCGCCTCGGCAATAGCTGTGGCGGTTCCGCTGTGCGATTTTTATACGGCGCTAATACGATTTTACGAGGTGAATGATTATGATGAAAACCCGTGAACAGGTCTATGGCCGGGAGGCAGCGGCTATCCTGCGGGATATTTCCATGTACCGGGTGTTGACTGCGGAACAGATCCTGCGCCTGCATCCGGGGAAAGACGCCAAGGAGCGGAATAAGATCCGGAATCTGCTGACCTACCTGGTGAAGCAGCAGCGGGCTTGGCTCTCCGAAGATGAGCGGTTCTATCTCGCGGCCCCGGATGCCCTGGAGGACATGGACCGGGGCCTTTTCGCTGCGGTATGGGTGCTGGCGGACTTTGCGGATGAAGTGGAGTATCATTCCGTTGGCGATTTCCCGGCCAAAATTATCTTTTTCGCCGGCGGTGAAATCTACGAGATCGTCCACGCCGCCCAGGGCAAAGAAGTTCTGATGTCCCACGTGCTTTCCGATCCCGGCGAGCAGCCCTCCCGCTACCTTGTGCTGGTGGATGATGCTTCTCAGATTGCGGAGCTGCAAATCCCCCATGCCAGCGGCTACTGCACCGTATCCCCGGAAGGGCAGGTGCAATATTACCAGAAAGAATGAGGTGAACCATTGAACCGAAGCACCGTTTCCCGGCGGATATCGTCCATTCTGGATGATATTCAGCGTCTGACCAACGCACTGTACGCCATGAATACCACCGATCTTCAGCGATACCCGGACAATTACGAAGTATTGTCCATTGACGCCGCCCTCCGAGCGGAGGGCATCGCCTGTCGGCTGCGCCATCTCATCTACGCCAGCACGACCACACCAAAGACGGAGTATCTGACCTCCGCGGCCAACACGCAGGGCATCTCAGTGCGCTGTAAGGACGGCGTTTTTGAGGTTACGCTGCCTGCTCTGCTCCCAAAACGTAAAATGTGGCAGAGCGGCGAATATCTGTTGGAGCCGTTGGGGGCGGCTTTGACCCAGTACGCAAGGGGTCATCCCCTTCCCCGGTTCCGGCACTGCCTGATTGCTTTCTCCCATATCTACGACCAGGAGTTGCCGGAGCGCCGCATCAGAGACTACGACAATCTGGAGCTGAAGCAGATCCAGGATGTGGTTGCCGCTTTTGTTCTGACAGACGATACCGGAGGCCTCTGTGATACCTACCACACAACAGAGTTGGGCGCGGTAGATTGTACCCGAATTTCCATCATGGAGACGTCCCGTTTCCTGGCGTGGCTGGCCGAAAAAGAAATCCTCTGAAAGAGGCCGAAAGAGGGCAAAACAGGGGTCCCATTTAGGCCCTTTTGAGGTGTTCCGTTTTGGGACCCCAGGTCCACCGCCAAAAACGCTTGCAGCGCAAGGAGTTTTGGCCGCTTACGCTGAGTGCGGAAACGCCCAGGTTATACGGACCCTGGGCGTTGAGATTACTGAAATAGGAGGTGTCGCAACTTGCCAGACCAAGTGACAAAACTCCCTGCCCCGGATACGCTGCCCGACCTCCTTTTGACTCTCGTTGCCCTCTCTGGCGAGTTCCCAACCAATCTGGTGAACAGTCTCCCCAGTACGAAAGCATACCGGCAGAAAGTCATCAAGCGGTTAAAGAAACAGATGCTGATCTATGCCTATTCGCAAAACGGCCTTCGCGGTCTGCGCCTGACTGCCGATGCCAAAAGCCTTCTTTCCGCTGACAGGCCAGAGCGGTTTGCCTCTCTCTTTACCGGCGATACGGTAACAAACGCACCTAAATATTCCGTTCCCCATCGCCTGCGCCTCCATCGGATGGCTGAGGTGCTGGTTACGATGCACAATGCAGGAGTGTCGGTATTTCCATGGGAAAAGACAGCCGTGTTTCAACCCTCGCCGCCCCTGGGCCATACTCATATTACTCAGCCTGCCTATTACAGCTCCCGTGAGGTCAAAGAGGTCGGGCCGCAATCATCCATCATACGCGGTTCCCGTTCAACCGGCGTCTTGCTATCGGACGGCGGTATTTTTATTGCCTACAACACCGGCCCATTCCAGATGAAGTGGGAGTACAAGGCCGAGATGCGGATTAAGTTTCTGCTGCAAACGGAAGTCTGCCGACAGCGGCTCCCGGCGCAATTCATGGATGTTGGAGTGGACGCGGTTGTGTTTGGCACGGATATGGAGCGGCTGGGTGCGCTGATGGGTGTAGGCGATGGCCTGTCCCACAACAACTTTGTGCTGGATGGCGGCTTTGAGCATTTCTATTTCTTCCCAGGTGACCACAAAGGAAATGCGTTGGTGCGTCTGCTCTGCAACGGCGAACTTCGTGTCTCTTTGGACACTCTGCTTTTGAGCGGCCTTCATCCGCCGAACCCCGGCCTGCCGATGGAGAATGACGGATTGGAAGGCGATACCCCCGTCCTCTTTGGCTATCTCTGTGATATGCCTCGGCTCAGGCGCTTTGATAATGCGTTGTCTATCCACGAAAAGGACGGCATCGTCATTTGCTTTGACTTCCAGGAGGAGGCGTACCGCCGCTGCCTTGGCCCTCGTATCCAACTTCAATGTCTTGACCTTGAGGCAGTAGAAAGGAGTGTGTTTCCATCTCTCGAAAAGAAATGATCAAGCTCGCCATTATCCTGCCTGTCGCTCTGATTGCTCTGCTCTATGGCGGCGGCTACATCGGTCAGTTCATCTACAATTATCAGGTCTGGGAGGCGGCAGGTGGCGTGTTCGGTACCTCTCCCCAGTTCCCAAGCGGCAATTTTTTCGCCTGTATCGCCGCCGCCTTTCACTTTCCCTATGGCTTGTACGGCATAGGCTTCTGCGTGGGGGCGTTGGCTGTCCTGATTTTCATGGTCATGCGGATGGGATACAGCGAGACCGGCGAGTATGACCGAGACCGCAACCTGATCTACTCCAACAAAGGCACCTACGGCACAGCGGGCTTTATGTCCAAAAAGGAGCTGAAGGGTGTCTTGGATCTGGTTCCCAATATCCGCAAACACCCCGGCATCATCCTGGGGGAGTTGGACGGCCAGGTGGTATGTGTCCCGGAGAAGACCCGGTTCAATGGGAATCTGGCTGTGTACGGGGCCAGCGGCTCCAAAAAGACGCGGGCGTTCTGTATGAATATGATTCTCCAGACGGTCGCCCGGCGGCACTCTCTTATAATCTGTGACCCAAAATCGGAACTCTATGAAAAATCCAGCCAGTATCTTCGAGACAAGGGCTATACGGTGAAGGTGTTCAATCTGGTCACCCCCTCCTGCTCGGATTCCTGGAACTGTCTGGCGGAGATCAATGGTCAGGAACTGATGGCACAGCTTTTCTGTGATGTCATCATCAAAAATACTGGCAGTGCCAAGGGAGACCACTTCTGGGACAACGCTGAAATGAATCTGTTGAAAGCCTTGGTTCTCTATGTGGAGCGGGGCTACCCGGAAGAGAAAAAGAACATTGGTGAGGTCTACAAGCTATTGACGCAGAGCAGTGAGAAGGAGCTGAATGCCCTTTTTGATGTGCTGCCCGTCACCCACCCGGCTAAATCCCCCTACAGCATCTTCAAGCAGTCCGGCGAGAATGTCCGGGGCGGCGTCATCATCGGTCTGGGGTCCCGGCTCCAGGTATTTCAGAACAGCGATATTCGGGAAATCACCGGCCATACGGAGATTGACATGGAGCTGCCGGGTAAAGAACCCTGTGCCTATTTCTGTATCACCAGCGACCAGGACAGCACCTTTGACTTTTTGTCCTCGCTGTTTTTGTCCTTTGTTTTTATCCGGCTGGTACGCTATGCCGATCAGGAATGTCCCGGCGGGGCACTGCCTGTTCCCGTCCATGTACTGGGTGAGGAATTATGTGCCTGCGGCGTTATCCCTGACCTTTCCCGCAAAATCTCAGTCATCCGTTCCCGGAACATCTCTATGTCCTGTGTATTCCAGAACCTCGCGGGACTCCAGAACCGCTACCCACTGAACCAGTGGCAGGAGATACTGGGCAACTGCGATGTGACGCTGTTCCTTGGCTGCACCGATGCCCTGACAGCGGATTTCATCTCCCAGCGAACGGGTGAGGCAAGTATTTCCGTAACCAGCAAGGCCAAGCAGCTGGGGACCTGGCGCATTTCCAACTATACCCCGGAATACCGGGAGACCAGCGGCGTCGGCAAGCGCAGGCTGATGACGATGGATGAGGTGCTGCGCATGGATGTGGACCGCGCCCTGGTGATTATCCGGGGCAAAAATGTATTGGAGGTGGATAAGTACGACTACTCAAAGCATCCGGAAGCTAAGAAGCTGCGGCCCAGCAAGGCCTCCGCCCATGTCCCTGACTGGCGTGTAGCCCAGGAGAAGAACAAGCAGCCCAAGCCTCCCGCCAAGAAAGCCGCTCCGACAGGGAACCCGGCACAAGGGACGGTCCGGCAGGGCGAAGAGATGGTGGAGCCGTCTGCTCCTCCGGCAGGCAGAACGCAAAAGAAACCAGCAGTGCCCAAAACTCCAGCAAAGCGGCAGAGGCAATCACCGCAGGCAAAGAGGACAGCTTCTCATCCCAAAGAGGAAGAACAGCCCTCTGTTTCCTCTCAGCCGGCGGCGGATGAAGAACAGCCGGTGCCGGCTTCTACAGAAACAACAGGAACAACTCGGGTCGTGACTGCGACCAGAGATTCCATATTCGTTAGACCGAAATCAAAATGTGAAGAGGAGGAATAATTTCACAATGCCAAGGAAAAAAACTGTACCCATTCCTGAAGAGCAGGAACTGACTGAGCAGACTGGCCTTCCCGCTGATACCGGCGGAATGGAGGCCGAAGCCGCCCCGGAAACCGGGATGACTGATTTTTCCCCCAGCGATGATCCTTTCTCCGGCGGCGATGCCGGCGTTTGGGAGGAAGGCGGCGGCGATGTTCCGCACGATGACGCCGATGGTGGTATCGCCCCTGCTGACCCGGAGGCCGATGTAACCGAAAACGGGGCTGAGGAACCCGACGCTGGTTCCATGGGCGATGAAACCGACGGCGAAGCCCAGGACGGGGAATTTCCCGCAGAGGATGTGTCTTCTGATGGTGGGAGCGTCCCCCAGGATGATGTACCTTTCGACGGTGAACCGGAAGAGTCTGACCCTGAGTACGACTCTTTACTCCAGGAATGGGGTGAAGCGAGTGTCTCCCCGGACGGTGAGGCAGGAGTCGGCGATGACCCGCTGACGCTGGCACCGCCGCCCGGTGAGGAGCCGGATGTTCCTGCCCCAGAGGACACTTTTGCGGAGGATACGCCGCCCAGGGAGGCACGCCCCCGGAGACGCCGCGAGGCCGCCGCATCTCTCTCTGCCTCTCGCCGCACGGCTGACCGTGAGCGGGTGCTGACCATCGAGGCCCGGGATGAGGTGCAAACCGAGGCGGAGCGGGAGGCCATCATCTGGCATGAAATCCAGAACGCCGACTGGACGCGCCGCATCCTCACTGGTACGCTGGATGGAGTGGAGCAGACGGAATCCGGCCTGACCCTGGCGGTGGTCAACTACAAGGGCTTCCGGGTGGCGATTCCCCTTAAAGAGATGCTGCTCTACCCTGGCAAACTGCCCACCGGCCCGGAGTACATGGAGACCATGGCCCGTCTGCGCCGCATCCTCATGGTCCGGCTGGGTTCTGAGATTGACTTCGTGGTGAAGGGCCACGACAACAAGAGCCGCAGTGCTGTGGGCAGCCGCAAGGACGCCATGTACCGCAAACGGCAGAGTTTCTATCTGGACAGGGATGAGATGGGCGAGCCCATGATCTACGAGGGCCGGGTGGTGCAGGCCCGGGTGGTGGCGGTCTCCGAGAAGATCATCCGTGTGGAGGTCTTTGGCGTGGAGTGCGCTATCGTGGCCCGCGGGCTGTCCCGCTCTTGGATGGGCGACGCCACCGAGAAGTACAGCGTAGGCGACCGTATTCTGGTACGTGTCCTCAAGATCAGCGGCAGCACCGTGGAGAATCTGGCGATTACGGCGGATGTGCGCAGTGTGTCCAACGGCACCGACCATGATAATCTGAAAAAGTGCGTGGTCCAGGGCCGCTACGCTGGGCGGGTTACCGACATCCGGGGCGGCGTGGTGTTTATCCGGCTGAACAATGGGGTCAACGCCATCGCCCACTCCTGCTATGACCGCCGCACCCCCGGCAAGCGGGACGATGTGAGTTTTTCCGTCACCCGGCTGGACCCGGAGCAGGGCGTGGCGGTCGGCATCATCACAAGGATCATCAAACAAAATTTGTAAAGGAGAGGGCCTATGAAGCATTTGAAGCGTCTGGCGCTGTCTTTGCTGCTGGTACTGTCCATAACAGTCACCGCCATGGCCGCTGAGGTTCCGGTAAGTCTGGTAGTGGAAAACCTGAACGGCCAGCAGCGCATCGTCAAGACCTATGAGCTTCCCCCCGGGACAGACCCGGAGACACTGAAGGAGCCGTCGTTTGAGTACGACGGCTTCACTTATACCTGGGCCTACACCACCAAGGAGGAGCACACCTTCCTGGAGACCAAAGCGGTAACCGAGAAGGTCACAGTGGAGACGGTCAAAAAGGACCTGAACGTGGTCCTGGAGCAGCTGGCCCCCAGCATCCCCTATGACGATGGGGAGTTTAGCGGCGAGCTGACTTTGGATCACACCACCATCACCACCGAGGCGGCGGGCTATACCACCAAGAGCGGGAAGGTTACCGCCACCAAAACCATTGGGCCGCTGGACCGCAACGATATGTCCTACGTTCCGGCTACCACAGTCAAGGACGGCAGAACGCTCAATCTGGTCAATGTGGAGTGGCAGGTCATCGGGACGGACCTGGTTGGGGACGCTCTGGCCCCTGCCTCCTATCAGGCGGTAGCGACCTATTCCGCGTCCACCAGCAGTCAGGTAGCCACAGGCTATGTCTCCACCGCAGAGTATAAAGGAACGGTGACCGCCTCTGGCGTGAGCAGCATCACTTATACAGTGGTCTACACCGGAGCGGAGATCGTGCCCGAGACACCGCAGCCTACCGAACAGCCGGACAAAAAACCGGGCAGTCTGTTCGGCGGGAATGTGGCCGCTATCGGCGGTACGATCCTGCTGGTGCTGCTGCTTGCGGCGCTGGCTGGAGCGGGCGGCTATCTGTTCCTGCACAGGAAGAATGTCTATGTCTACATTCCGGGCGACAGGCCCCGGGATTACAAGCTGATCGCCAAGTTCCGGGCGGAACCTCAGCGGCCGGAGATAGACATTACCGGTCTGGACCCCTACCCGGAAAGCATCATCGCGGTGGAGATCAAGCGTCCCCTGGCAAAAAAGCTGCTGGGCCAGACCTTCACCGTCCATCATCGCGGAGCGGATTATGCCTACACCGTTCTTCAGGACCGTCCTGGGGACTGGCATGAGTTCGACCCTACCGAGGAAAAGGAGGAATCTATTTGAAGCACATCAAAATGTTTGCCGGGCTGATGCTGTCCGCTGTGGCGGCGCTGTGCATGAGCGTCCCGGCCTTTGCGTCGGACTACTCGTTCACCACAGACGCCCCCCAGGACTACTACAAGAGCACCAGCTATGAGGACGTCTACGGCTCCCAGTACAACTACGGGGGCCGGAATGTGGTGGACTACCAGGTGCCGGAGCTGGAGTACGGCGTTCAGAGCACCACCATGACCGGCGTGATGGAGCGCACCATGCTCCCCGGCCTCCAGCAGACGGTGGCGACTGGAGGCGGCGGCTACGGCGTGGCCGGGGGCGGCCCCATCACCGTACTCACCGAGGCCACCGGAACGGGCGGCTCCGGTTCCACTTCGACCACCACCCCCACGACGCCCACCCTGCCCACCACTCCCAGCTATCAGCAGCCGGCCTACACCAGCGTGGAGGGCATGGCCTACAAGGACGGCAGCATCGGCACTGTCAAAATTCCCTCGCTGAAAATCAACATGAAGGTCTGGGAGGGCGAGACCGACGCCAGCATGAAAAAGGGCCTGGGCCATTACAGCTCTACCTCCGCCTGGGATGGAAATGTGGCAATGTGTGGACACAACCGGGGGAGCAAGTATGTGATCGGTTCCATCAAGGACCTGGAGCAGGGCGACACCATCACCTACACCACGATCTACGGCACCCGCACCTATCAGGTCACCACCGTGAAGGTCATCTCCAACACGGATTGGAGCTACCTCCAGTCCACCGCCGACAACCGCATTACCCTCACCACCTGTCTGGCCGACCACCCGGAGAGCCGGGTGCTGGTCCAGGCCGTAGAAAAAAAGTAAAAAAACTTGTTGAAAAACCTCTGTGTATTTTCGTATAAAGTAGTATAATCATATGAACGGAGGTTTTCACAATGAGGAAAAAACTTTTTATGATCGGGCTGGCTGTCACACTCTGCCTGGGGCTGGTCATCCCTGCGGCGGCCGCAAGTCCGCCCTCCGACCAGGAGGCCGCAGCCGACTATGTGCGGGAGCGGGGCATCATGGTTGGGGACCAGAACGGGAACATGAATCTGGCCTCCAGCCTGAACCGCGCCGAGCTGGCCGTCCTGCTCACCCGGTTTCGCGGCGGAGTGGAGGAGTTGCAGGCCAATACCGCCTACTACGAGCGGGGCTGCAAATTCGTAGATGTCCCCGCCTGGGCCAAGCTTTATGTGGGCTACTGCGTCCGGAACAATCTGGTGGCCGGATATGACAAGCTCCATTATGGGGCGGCCGACCCGGTAACTCCCGCGGCGGCCTGCACGGTGATCCTGCGGGCCAGCGGCATTATGGACGGGGAAGGCAGCGTCTGGAGCTACGGAACCGCCTGTTCCTATGCCCTTGGCCTGGGCTGGATTGACGAACCCACCGCCCATGCGGAAAGCATCACCCGGGGCGAGATGGCGGTGCTGATCTACCGGGCGCTGACTGGTAGACATCCTGGGGATACGCCCTCTGCCAGTCAGAACACCGGGGACGGCTATCTAAGCAACGGAAAGCCTGTGACAGAAGAGAATGTGCTGGAGCTCCTGCGCCAGATCGAGAAGGAGTGGCCCCATGGCACGGTTTGGGGGACGCACAATACTCCGGGCACCCACAAAAACGAGGTGCCCAGCACCGCCGCCAACCGTATCATGGACGTCTACTGGGTGAGCGAGTATTACGGATGCAGCGGCTACGCCTCCATGGTCAGCTCTCTCATTTTTGGGGACAAGACCAACCCCGGCCGCAGAGTGGAGGACCTGTCACAGATTCGACCTGGAGACATCCTCTTCTGGGTGCGAAATAGTGACAACTCTATTTGGCACGTGTCGGTTGCACTGGAATCTCCTGATGAAATCCATGCATTTCATGAAACCGACGGCAACCACGGCGGGATCATCCGTTGGCCGAATCAGGAGAGCCAGTACAGCAAAAACAACTTAGATAGCTACCGGGGCGAAAACAGGGCCTACCGCCTTGAGGCATGGACCCGCTACCCGGAGGATGTGGCCTATACCGGAAACAGCGCGGGGGCGTGGTCCTCAGATGCCCTCAACTGACAGGTCTGACCGCCCAAGGGAGGGCAAACGCGCATCAAAAACCACCGATCCCCAAACCGAATCGTCCTGGCCGCAGAGCTGCGGCCAAAAGTCAAAGGACTGCACGATGATGTGCAGTCCTTCCTTTGTGCTCACAAATTGATTAAGGAGGAAACGCTTAATGTTGAAATCTCTCTCCCAGAGCATCAAAAACAAGTGGAGGCGAGCCCTTTCCGGCCTGTTGGCGGTGATCACCGTGGCTGGAATGCTCCCGGCCACCGCATTCGCCGCTGAGAGGACATCGGCTGGCTCAGCGGCCAGCACCCCCGTTTACGCCCCCACCGGTGATTTCGAGGTCAACATCGCCGGCGCCACTGGCTGGAACGGCACACACCAACCGCTGACCGTTTACAGCACTGAGAGCGGCAGCACGCAGACCACCACCATCCCTGCCTCGGGCGGGGCGGCCCCCCTCCCCTTCGCCCTGCTGGAGTACAGCGGCGGCGAGCGCGTCAAAGTCGGTCTGGCCGTTGATGACAGCGGCAGCGTGACCGGCTGGGAAGGCGGCAAACTTGGAAAGACCGGCTGGGTGGATAAGGAGGATATCCTTGTCAACCTGCCTGACATCCTGCCCGGCATCGCCTACAAGCGGGACGGCGGAAGGCAGTTTTCGTCCAGGCTGAGCCGGTATGAGTACGTCATTGCCGGCAACTTCGCTTTTGCTGAACAGCTGGCCCAGCTCCAGCGGGAGGCTATGTCGGACGGCGATACATTGGTCGTTCAGCAGTCCAGGCAGGATATCAGCATCCACCGGGCTAAGGGCGACGCCGGCCAGCTGTACCAGTACACGCTGGATGGCGCAGTCTATCCCAAGTATGAGGACTGGACGGAGTATGATGCCCCGGATGATACACTGGGGCTGCTCCGGTACGAGCTGTCCAACGCCATTGACCGGGCTTACAGCGTCATTCCCTATACGACGCTGACTGAGCTGTGCGCGAGCGGTATCAAGCGGGCTCCCATCAAAGCAAGCAGCTCCAATCCCACCGGCGGAACTGGCGGCCTCAATCCCGGCAGTCCCGGCGGTCAGAAGCCCACCACCAGCAATGTTGACTGGAGTACTGACCCTGAAAGAACCTTTTTGCGGTTTACCCTGATCGAGTTCCCCGAGGGCGTGGTAAAGGATATCGGCAACAACGATTACAGCACCTGGCACGTAGTCGGCACCCCCCTCAATGTCGTTTGGAGCGACGGCACCTATGAAAACTGGACTGCGGAACAGTGCCGGAGCAAAATCACATGGTTTAATTCCAGTGCCATGCAGTACAACGGCAGGGGCTCCAACGCGGCCCAGATGATGGCAGGTGGAACGGGCGGCGTTTATTCCTATGACGCCACCAGCGGCTACAATCAGCGTTGGGTCACCACGGCAGATGAATTTCAGAGGGAATCCGGGATCACCGACCAGCAGAAGGAGCAGATGTTCCACTGCAACAGCTCCAAGTGGTCTGCCAGCTGGATTGACGGCGACTACACCTCCATGTGGGGCACCGATCCCCAGCCTGTGACCCCTGGCAACCTATATAAAGTCTACAAGCCCAATGACGCTTTCCTGTACCTGCTGGGCCGGTTGAGTGAGAACAGCAGCGGAACCGGCTGGAGCAAGGATGACGCCATCGCCAAGTGGTCTGAGTACGTCCATGACGCCAGCGGCAACCTGCGGACCAAGTACCGGATCATCATTGAGACAGGCGGCGTGTTCGTTGACCCCGACGGTGTTCGCCGCGCCTATACCCTGCGGGAAATGATGGCCTATACGCTCTACAACAATGAAGCGGCCGTCAAGGGCAGCCTGATTCGGGACCAGTCCTCCACCATCCGCAACATGGCGCAGTGGATGCGGCAGTCCAAGGGCCAGTTCCTGGAGTATCCCCTGAACGGGGACGGCACTCCCACCGGCGAGGAGCTGTGCTCCACCAACGGCTATACCGAGGCGGACAGCTTTGTGGACAGCATCACGAAGGCCGCCAAGATCCGGGATACGATCTTTACCGAGCGGCGTTCCTATGGCCTGCACATCCTGTCCCCCTTCAACTTTGAGCGGCCGGAGCCCACAGGGACTTCCCTGGAAGTCACCAAGAAGTCTGGGGCATCTATTCCCGCTGGCAAGACATGGAGCTTCACTGTAACCTATACTGCGGGAAGTCCCTCCAACTATACAGCAAGGAAAAATAACACAGATTGTACGGATCAGGTGATTAACACTGGCAATGGTCTGAGATTTTCCCTGAAAGCCGATGAAACGATCCGTATTGTCTTTGATGCGGACGCCTCCTTCCGATTTGAGGTGCATGAGGATGACTCCTCCCAGCTGACCAATATTAGCGGCACCGGCGGCACCGCCGATATGTCCGCCAAAAAGTTTATCAGCAGCGGCGGCGCGTCCAAGGTGACATTCACCAATGGCACGACCATCACGGAGAAAAAGCCCGTCTATCTGAAGCTGAAGAAAATCGCGGCAAAAGATAAGCAGCCCCTCTCCGGCGCGGAGTTCTCCGTCTATGCGGACCCCTCCTGCACCGGGACCCCTCTGGCCGTGATGACCACCGGCTCCGACGGGACGGCGAGCACATCCGTCCCCAACATCGTCGAGGATGGCGGGAGCGTCACGCTGTATGTCAAGGAGACCAGAGCTCCCGCCGGCTGTACCCCGCTGGCCGCCCCCATTCCCGTGACCTGCAAGGCCCCGGAGAACTCCACTCAGGCAGGCGCGGCCCAGGTTGGCCCCGCCAGCGGCATTGAGAACGGCGGCATCCCTGAGCCCGGAAAGGCGCTCCTGTTTAAGCGGGACGCGCTGACCAACGCTGGGGTCGGCCCCGCCACCTTTAAGTTCTCCTCCGTCACCAACGGCGTCTATGAGTTTGACACCGATGAAGCCGGCGTGCTGGAGAGCGTCCAGTGGTGGGACCCCACCGAGGCGGCTGGTAAGTACATCAAGCCCGGAGAATATGCCGTGACAGAGCTGATTCCGCCCCCCAATTACGAGCCTACCACCGAAGTGCAGCAGATCAAGCTGGAGCTGGACGCCAACGGCAATCCCATTCCGGCTGGCCCGCTGGTGTTCAAAAATCTGGCGAAGGTCGGTTTGAAAATCCTGAAATATGACCGGCAGAGCCACAAGCCCATGAGCGGCGTCACCTTTGAGATTTTCCGCGACGGCGTTTCCCTGGGCCACTATGAGACGAACGGCAGCGGTGAGATCCTGCTGACCGGCATCGAACCCGGCACCTATCGGGCGGTCGAGGTAGACACCGGGGACGACAGCCATATCAAGGATACGGCTCCCCAGGAGATCGAGCTGACCGCCGGCTGCGGCGTCAAGGAGCTGTTTTTCTTCAACGATGTGCTGCCCGGCATGAAGCTGGTGAAGGTGGACAGCGCCGACCCCTCCAAGACCATCCCCGGCGTAAAATTCAGTATTCGGGCTGTGGATGGAAGCTACGGCCCCAAGGAGTTCGTCACAGACAGCAGGGGCGAGATCGACCTGAGCAAGCTGCCCGAGGGCTCCTACGAAGTGGTTGAACTGGAGTGTGCGGGCTATGTCATTGACAACGCCCAGCGCATCATCCATCTCCGGGCCAATGACACGGCGGAGTTCGTGTTCACCAACACAAAAAAGCCCGGCCTGCGGCTGGTAAAGACCAGCGCGGACGGGACGCCTCTGGACGGCGTTACCTTCAAAATCACCCCCATCGGGGACGCCAGCCACTCCATCGACCGCACCACCCAAAACGGCGGTGAGATTTTCGTGGAGGACCTGGAGCCTGGAATTTATTCTGTGGTAGAAACCTCCACGCTGCCGGATCACATCCTGGACAAGACCGAGTACCATGTGGAGCTGTCCCCCGGTAAGGTTTCCGAGCTGCGTCTGAGCAACGACAAGCGGCCCAGCTTGATTATCAGCAAACGGGACAAGGACACCGGTGATCCCATTCCCGGCGTTACCTTCACGCTGCGGGGCGCGGACGGCCCCACCATCACCACCAAGCCCACCGGGCCGGATGGGAAGGTGGTCATCACCGACCTCTTGCCCGGGGTGTTCACTGTAATTGAGCAGAGTGTTCCGGAGAATTACATCCTGGACACTACCCCTCAGACGGTGACGCTGTTCCCCAACAAGGAGGCCCAGGTGGAGTTCCAGAACTACCAGCGGCCCACCTTGAAAATCGTGAAGGTGGACATCAACGGCAAGCATCTGACCGGCGCGATCTTTGAGGTCAAGACCAAGGCCGGGGTAAAGATCGGGGACTTCCCGGTAAACGCAAACGGTGAGATTACGGTCCCTCAGAAGCACCTCACCGAAGGGTACTATATCATCACGGAAAAACAGGCCCCGGCCGGGTACATCCTGGATACCACGCCCCACGAGGTCTATCTGCGGCCCGGCAAGACCACTGAGGTCTCCATCGAGAATGAGAAGAAGCCCGGTCTCACCATCTATAAGGTGGATTCTATCGTCGGTGACGGAATTAAGGGCGCTAAATTTGAAATCTGGGTGTCCAAGGACAAGAACCAGAACGGCACCTATCAGCAGCTCACCAACAGCTTCTACTACTCGGACGAAAACGGGATCATCCACCTGGACAACTTGGATACTGGGTGGTACAAAATCGTCGAGGTGGAACCGCCCTCCGGCTTCATGCTCAAAGAGCCCTCCGAGCAGACCATCTATATCGAGCACGACACCTCGGTTGAGGTGACCTTTGAAAATATTCCCAAGTCCGCTCTCGTCATCCGGAAAATTGATTCCGACACTGGGGCCCCTCTGGCAAACGCCTGGTTCCGCGTCCGCTACCTGGGCGGGACCTCCGGCAGCGGCGGCACTATCATCGGGGAATATCAGACCTCCAGCAACGGGAACATCGTCATCACCGGGTTGGAGGCTGGAACATATGTTTGCGAGGAAATCTCGGCGCCCCATGGGTACGTCATGGACACCGCCCCGCAGACCGCCTACATCAGCGGCAAGGAGCAGGACTGCATCACTCTTACCTTTACCAACAGCAAGTACGGCTCCCTCCTGGTCAAGAAAATTGACAGCATCTCTCGTGAGCCGCTGAGCGACATTCAATTTTATATCACCACCAGCGACGGCAGTGTGGTAGGAAACGGCAACGGCTACTTTACCACTGACAGCGCGGGTACGATCCTGGTGTCCGACATCATGCCGGGCACGACGCTGGTCGTGAAGGAGACCCGTACCCGTCCCGGTTACATTTTAGACGATGTGCCGCAGACGGTCAAGATCGAGTCCAACGAGACCAAGACCCTGGAGTTCCGCAACCAGCCCACCGGCTCCCTTCTGATCCGGAAGGTGTGCAGTGTCAATCCCAGCGTGACCCTGGCGAACGCGGAGTTCAAGGTGACCTACTCCGATGGCAGCCTCATTGGCGATTCCAACGGGGTCTACCGCTCAGATGAAAACGGCGAGGTGCGCATCGAGGGCCTGACCCCCGGCAAGAGCGTTGTCATCACCGAAACCAAAGCCCCCGCTGGATTCCTGATCGACACCCAGTCCCAGACCGCTGTGATCCAGGCGGGAAAGACGGTCAGCGTGACCATGAAAAACCAGCCCAAGGGCCAGCTCATTGTCCAGAAACGGGACAGCCTGACCAACAAGCCGCTTCCCGGCGCGGAGTTCCGTATCACAACGGCGGCTGGCTGCGAGGTGGGCCTGGACGGTGTGATTGGCACCAGTACGCTCACCCAAAATGGGATTTTCACCACAGATAGCCAAGGTGAGATCCGCATCTCCAACCTCGCCCCAGGGGCGTATGTACTGTCCGAAATCAAGGCGCCGAACGGCGGATATGTGATCGACAATCCCTCCACAAACGTGGTGATTGGCCCCAACGGCGACACTCAAACGGTGATTGTGAAAAATTCCAAGGCTGGCGCACTGGTCATCGACAAACGGGATTCCGTCACCAATAAGCCCCTGGCCGGCGTGACCTTCAAGGTGACGACCGCCACCGGTGAGTTCGTCCCCGACGAAAACGGCCAGATCAGCAGCAACGGCATCTATATGACCGACCGGGACGGTAAAATCACCATCAACGGGGTGGTAGGCGCGCTGGTGGTAACCGAAGTCAAGACCATTCCCGGCTACACCATCGACCCCAACGAAAAAACGCAGACGGTAGTGGTCAACCCCAATGACGTTCAAACGCTCCATTTTTACAACACGCCCGGCACGACCCTCATTATCCGCAAGTTCATCGAGGGCACCGAGAATGAGCCTCTTTCCGGGGTCGCATTCAAGGTGATCGACGGCAGCGGCGCGGCGGTGGGTCCCGATGACGGAATCTACTACACAAACAAGGCTGGAGAGATCGTGCTGTCTGATGTGGAGCCCGGCACTACGGTGATCGCCCGCGAGATCAAAACGGTAGATGGGTTCGTGCTGGACGGCACTCCGCAGAAGATTCTGATTAAGGACGGTGAGGTGCAAAGTCTCACCTTCTGGAACAAGAGGGCTGGGACGCTGCTGATCGAGAAGCTGGATTCCGTTACCAAGGCCCCCCTGATGGGTGCTCAGTTCAAGGTCGTCTATGCGGACGGCCGGGTAGTGGATACTGAGGGCGGCAAGCTGTCGTCCAACGGTATCTATATTACGGACAGCAATGGTCAGATCAAGATTACCAATGTCACGGGGACCATTGTTGTGACTGAGGAAAAGTGTCCGGATGGCTATGTGCTCGGCTCCAATGACAAGAGCCAGACGGTTGTGGTCAATCCCCAGGATACGCAAACTCTCCGGTTTTACAACGACCCCCTGTGCAGTCTCACCCTGACGAAGCGGGATTCTGTCACCGGAAAGCCTGTCCCCAACACCGAGTTTACGGTCAGGGACGGGAATGGAAACCTGATTGGCCGCTACACCACTGGTAGGGACGGTACTGTGACCGTCACCGGCCTCGTGCCCGGAAGCACCGTCGTGGTGACGGAATCGAAGGTCCCCCAGGGCTATGTGCTCAATCCCACCCCGCAGACCATCACCCTGAAAAACGGCACAGGCAACAGCGTGGTCAGCGGCGGCTCCACCGGCAATACGGGCGGCTCGACGGGCAGCACCGGCACAGGCGGCGGCAACAATCTGGATTTTGAGAACGACCCCACCACGACCCTCACGATTCAGAAATTTGTGGAGGGCACAGACAACCAGCCCATGAAGGGCGTGGAGTTCCTGGTCACCGACAGCTCCGGTGCGGTGGTGGGCCCCAACAACGGCTACTACTACACCGATAAGGACGGCCGCATCACCATCTCCAACCTGGAGCCCGGAACGACCATCACCGCCCGGGAAACCAAAACTTTGGCGGGCTTCATCCTGGACGGCACCCCCCAGAGCATTAAAATCAAGGTGGGCGAGGGCCAGACGATGACCTTCTGGAACAAGAAGGCAGGCGGATTGGTCATCACAAAACTGGATGCCGTGTCCAAGGAGCCTTTGGCCGGAGTTCGCTTCAAGCTGACCTATTCCGACGGCACCAATGTGGACCAGGATGGCGGCAAGGTCTCCACCAACGGGATCTATGTGACCGACAGCAACGGCCAGATCAACGTCCAGGGTGTGACCGGCACCATCATCGCAACCGAAATTGAAACCATCCCCGGCTACATCATCGACCCCAACACCAAGTCCCAGACGGTGAAGGTCAACGCGGACGACACTCAGTACCTCACCTTTTACAACACCCCCACCCAGACTCTGGTGATTCAGAAGCTGGTGGAAGGGAGCAAGGACCAGGGTCTGGCCGGGGTAGAGTTCCTGGTTACGGACAGCAGCGGCGCTTTTGTGGGCCCGAACAACGGCATCTACAAGACCGACAAGTATGGCCGCATCACCATCTCTGACCTGAAGCCCGGCGCGGTCATCACCGCAAAGGAGACCAAGGCATTGGACGGCTATGTGCTGGACAGCACTCCGCAGAGCATTGAGATCAAGTCCGGTGAGGTACAGACTTTGATGTTCTACAACACCCCTGTCGGCGGTTTGGAGCTGATTAAGGTCTCCGAGAGCGACAAATCCCAGCGCATTAAGGGCGTGACCTTTGAGATTCGCAGGATGGACGGCGGGCTGGTGGACACCATTACTACCGGCGACAATGGCCGGGTGTTCCTGCCCATGGACGCCGGCGACTACTACGCTGTGGAAATCGAGGCGGCGGAGGGCTTCAAAATCGACAGCACGCCCCACTACTTCACCGTTCAGGACGGCAAGACTACCACCCTGACCGTGACCAACGCCCCCTTCTCTGGCATCATCATTCATAAGGTCAATTCTGTCACCGGCGAGGGAATTTACGATGTTAAATTCCTGGTCTATGACCAGAATAAGAACCCCATCGGGGAGTATTCCACCGATAATGAGGGGTACATTTACATCGACGACCTCACTGTGCAAGGCAAGGGCAAGCTGTTTATCCGCGAGCTGGAGGCCGCCCCCGGCTATGAACTGGACAAGGAATATAAGACCGTCTATGTCCAGCCGGGCAAGACCATTGAGATCGAGTGGAAGAATACTCCGATTACCGGCCAGTTCCAGATCCACAAGTATGCCGCCGAGTACAACGAGGTCACCGGCACACCCGCCGGCGCTCCCCTCCAGGGGGCTGTCTACGAAATCAGCGAGGCCCGCAGCGGAAAAGTAGTGGACTACATCACCACAGACGCCCGGGGTGTCGCCGCTTCCAAGCCCCTGCCTTTGGGTCGATACAAAATCGTCGAGGTGACCGCTCCCGCCTATTGGCAGGTCAGCGGCACGGTCTTCGACGAAACTCTGGAATATTCCGGCCAGATCATCAAAGTAAGTGACTACGATAAGCCCTCCAACCTGGGCGTGGTCATTACCAAGCGGGGCAACGCTGAGGCACTGGCGGGAAGTCAGATGCGCTACGACTTCACTGTGGCGAACACCAGCAACGTGCCGCTTGAGAACTATTATTGGCATGATCGCATTCCCACCGACGCGGCTCGGGCGACCATCTTCACCACCGGCACCTACAGCGCCCGGCTGAACTACCGTATCCTCTACAAGACAAACTACTCCGCCACCTATCAGGTGCTGGCGTCCAACCTGATCACCAGCAGCAACTATTCCTTCAGCCTGAACGCCATCCCCACCCAGGCCGGGGAGTATGTCACGGACATCTATCTGGATTTTGGCAAAGTGCCTGTGGGCTTCCAGTCGGTAGCCAATCCCACCCTGACGGTGCAGGTGCTGGGCACTGTCGCCAACGGCTACCAGATCGTGAACCGGGCCGATGTGGGCGGCAAGTACCAGGGCACCTGGCAGACTGCGCAGGCCACCTGGGTCACCATTGTGCGTAAGCTGACACCGAATATTCCTTTGCCCAAGACTGGCTACTAAACCAACAAGCGGGGCGGCTCTCTAAAATGGGAGCCGCCCTATTACACTCTCAGCTGTTACTGCTCGTTTTTTATCAACATAGCAATGAATTTAGACAACTGCTCCTCAAATGTCTCGCTTTCGTTCAGCGCAGCAAGGATTCGATTAGCCTGCTCCATAGGCGGTTCATTTTTTTGGACTGGCAAGTGGACGGAAGCGATAAATCCACTGATGACCGCCCCCACTTCCCTGGCCCATGCGTTGGCGATCAAGTCACTTGTATTGGTTGGATTCTCGCCGTATTCCACAACGATCTCCATAATTTTATTGCTGTCAATTCCCACTGCCGTGGCAGGCAGCCGGAATGACAGAGCATTGATTATGTTCAGATCAGTTTCTACGAAATCAGGGAACTTGGCAGACATCATAAGCATCTCCTAAATATGTATGTTAATGGCTATGATAACAGGAAAGTGACAGGTGATATAAAATTGAACGTAGAATCTACATTTGAAATCCTCCGCCGGGAGCAGCTTCTCATTGACCACGCGCCCCACAGCGTACAGTTTCAGGACCTGACCGGCAGCCTGCTCCGCGTTTTTTCCGCCGCCGCAGTCATTCCGCCGCTGACTGTATCGGAGATACGGATGTATGCGGCCTTGGCCCTGCTCCACGACGTCGGCAAGCGGGCCATCCCTTCGGAAATCCTCGACAAACCCGGTCCTCTGACCAAAGAAGAATTTGAGGTGATGAAAACCCATACCACACAGGGGTGTGACCTGCTGGAGCGGATGCCGGAGCTGCGGGAGTGCGAGGTGTTTTCCCAGATTTGCGACGTATGCCGCCACCACCATGAGCGGTGGGACGGCGGCGGTTATCCGGACGGGCTGGAGGGAGACAACATTACCCCATGGGTGCAGGCGGTGGGACTGGCAGACGCTTTTGACGCCCTGATTCACCGGCGGGTGTACAAACCGGCCTACCCGCCGGAGCAAGCTAGTGAGATGATATTGACCGGGGCCTGCGGCATCTTTAATCCGCTGCTTCTGGCCTGCTTCGCCCAGCACATCGGCGCAATCTCCAGAGCGGTCTATTCCTCTGCTGTTTGAGTGCGTCTCTTTTTATGTTTGGGCGCAACGCTGTCATAGCTCAGCTCCAGCAACGGGAATATCTGGTCATCTGAAACGGAGTCGTTAAGCAGAATCGAGATCCAGTGGTTCTTGTTCATATGGTAGGCGGGGCGAAATCCTTTCTCTGCCAACAGAGAACCGACCATAATTGTGCCGCATTTCACATTCATTACATCAACAAGGTCCTCACCTGAGAGACCGAGCTTGTTGGCGGGTACATCCATAATGATGGCATACCATTTTTTGCTCGCGGGGTGACGGAATACCGCGCTACCTGGGCTGTCCGCCCAAAGGTATTCCGCCTCTGTTCCATAGGTCTCCCGGATATACTGCGTGATCCGCTCACGCTGAGATATTTGGCTCATGGCTCTGCTCCTTAAATCTCCCGTGGCTCCTTCAGGCGTTCCTCATATTCCTGCCGCTCCGCTTCGTCTGCTAGCCGGACGGCATACTTCCCGCAGTCGGGACACTGCTCCGGCTGGCTGACGCGGCTGAAAATAAAGTGGCAGTTATCGCAAGTGTAAATCATTTCTATCACCTGCGACATTATAGCAGAATAATCACTATCATACAAGGTCAGGAGGTATCTAAGACTGAACAATCAAGAAAAAAGCAGCCTGTCTCAAATGGCCGGCACCGCCCACACCATCCACGGAGCCATCAAGACTGGCAAGGCCATCTCCGCCGCCGCAAAGGGGGCCGCAGTAGGCGGGCCATACGGGGCCGCGGCCGGGCTGGTCCTGGGAGCGGGGCGGCACGCCGGGAAGTTCCTTGCGGTCGCCGCTGTGCTGCTCATGCTCCCGATGCTGTTCCTGCTCATGCTGCCATCCCTGATTTTCGGTGGCCTGACCAGCAGCGGCAGCTCCAGCCAGCCCATCCTCAACGACAACACCGCCATTGTCCAGAACGTGAACGACATCGCCTTTGCGGTCAATGAGGTGCTGGGCGAAGGCATCACCGACACAGAGGCCCGGATCGCCCAGGACTTTGCAACGACGGGTGGCGACAACTACGAGATCGTCAACCCCTATGCCAGCGATATGACCAGCAACACCAACTCCTTTATCGCCCAATACTGCGCTGCCAAGGGAGAGAGCTGGGACACCATCTCCCTGGCCGATATGCAGGCCATTTTGCGGCAGGGCAAGAGCAATCTGTACTCCTACACCCGCACCAGCGAGACCCGGACGGTGGAGGACGACGACCCGGACACCTCGGACGTGGTGGAGACCAAAACAGAGACCTGGTACATCTATACTCTCTCCTACAATGGGGAGGGCTATTTTGCGGACAACGTGTTTCATCTCACCGAGGATCAGAAATCGCTGGCCGGCGACTATGCCCAGAACCTCAGCCTGTTCCTGGGCGATGGGCTGTTTCAGTACACAGAGTACGGCGGCACCACGATTGCCTCTCTGGGAGACGTCCGCTTTACAGACGGGGCCACAGAGGTGGTCTACTTCAACCAGCTGGACGAACGCTGGGCCAACAAGCCCTACGGCACCGACAACATCGGCGGCTACGGCTGCGGCCCCACTTCCATGTCCATTGTGGTGTCCTCACTGACAAGCGACATTGTGGATCCGGTTGAGATGTCGGAGTGGGCCTATAAAAACGGCGGTTGGTGCAGCAAGAGCGGTTCCTACCATTCCCTGATTCCCAGCGCGGCCAAGGCGTGGGGCCTGACTGTGGAGGGCTGTACGGCCTCCGAGCCCCAGCGCATCCTGGACGCCCTGAGCAGCGGTAAGCTGGTGGTCGCCATTATGACTAAGGGGCACTTTACCACCGGCGGACATTTCATCGTCCTCCGCGGGGTACAGGACGGGAAAATCCTGGTGGCTGACCCCGCCAGCTATAAGCGGAGCGGGAAGCTGTGGGACCTGTCCATCATACTCAACGAGGCCAGCAAAGGAGCGGCAGCGGGCGGGCCTTTCTGGATCATTGGTGCGCCATAAAAGCAGTCATTAAGCGATTTATCCCCCAAGGAGGTTGATGAAATGGGGCATAAAATCAATGAATCCCCCAAAACGATACGGCTTGTGTCAAAAGAATTCAAGCATTCCATACAATATGTGAATGAGGTGACCGAGGGCGGAAATGGAGCGGCCACATACGACCTGTCCGGCGATATCCTAAGACGGCGAAAAGCAGCTACTCTGGCCTATCTGGAGACAGCAAGATTCCGATATGCAGAGAAGTATCCTGAACTGGATATTGATGTCGAATGGGCAAGGCTGTGCGCTGCACCTGCTGACTCTGTAAATATGGTCGATGAGGAATGTCATATTTCTTTGGCTGCAGCTCTCTGGTTTCTGGATGTATTTTGCGAGTGCAGCAATAGCCGTGTCATCCATGAATATCTGCCCGAGGATAAAGGTAAGTACCTGTATGTCGAGGATTATACAGAGCCGCGCTACGATGAGGCGGTTATACGAAAAACACTCCAGTTGATTGTGGAGCGGAATGGCGGTCATAGCCAGAGTTATGGTCTGATCAGCGGTGCCGCAGCCCGGCGTCGCTGTTCTGGGGTGTGGACAGCATCTAAAAACCTTGTTACAGACAGGGAGCGTTTTGACACACTGATGTCGATGCTCCCGTCAGGTCTGGTCGAACAGATTTCCGCAAACTTTGAGGTCAGAATGTGGGACTATATCGACCGGTATTTTGCCTGCATGGCGGAGTATGCCCGTAAAGAGCGGCGCGCCAGGAGCGTGGTCAGGCAAATCTCGGACGAATGTAACCAGCAATACCGCGAGGCCGGAGGCATCTGTTTGGAAGATCTGACTCACAGAGGCTCTTCCCAATACCCGTTTGCATCTCCTCCGGAGAGCCAGCCCTCTGTCCACCCGGTCGTATTGTCCTTCCAGCGGGAAAAACGGCTGGAAGAAATCGAGACGCTGGCGAAAACGGGGTTGGAAAAGCAGGATGAGGCGGACAGGCTTACCTTTGACCACTATGATCTGCGGCTATATGCCTATCTGCTGCCGGTTATGGAGGGCGAGCTTATTGCGAATTGGGGAAAGCGGTATCCTCCGGAGATACGGCAGATTATGGAGGGGCTTACCGTAGATGACCCGTATGAAACCTGTTTTGCGTTCTTGTGTATGGTAGAAGCCGGGAGCGACCTGCCCTGGCTGTATTCGCCGGCTCTGGCTGTGCTGATGGCCGCTGTTGCGAAACTGCCTTGGTATATGGCGGCGCCCGGTATCCCTGGTCTGTATGAGATTTGCTATGGAGATGGAGAGGCGGATGTAAACGATGGCTCCTTTGATCTTGCGACCTCATGGGGGCCGTATGAGAAAAGAGCTGGTCTGTATGAACTGCAATACCGGCCGGATATTATGCCCCACCCTTTGGACCCGGAGGGGCCATACAGGGCTGTCAATCTACCGCAGTTGGTATTCGGATTGACCGGGCTGATTATGCCGCGCCACGTCTCCATATCCGACAAGGCGGCGGAGGCATTGACGCGGGCTGGCATCCCGGAGGCAGAAGTTCCCGTATGGGAGAAATATCTGCATCTTGTCGAAGAATTTCAGATGGGACGCTTTATAATTGAAAACAATCTGCTGACGGGCATGATGGAGGCCGCCGCAGAGAATGCCGAGGCTGAAGATTCAGCGGCCTTGCAAGAGATGTCCAAACGGGTACAGGAATTGGAAACACAGCTTGCCCAAACCTGGGACGCCCTGCATACGGCTGAGAAAGCTGTCAAGGCGGGGCAGGCGGAACTGGCGCAGGCCAAGGCCGAGGCCAGCAGTGAGCGTCAAGAACTGATTGACCTGCGGGAGCTGGTGTTTTACCAAACCTCCGGACAAGAGCCGGAGTCGGAAGTATCACAGGGGATTCAATTTCCCTATCAGGCCAGGCAGCGCACGGTGGTTTTCGGCGGCAGCGATAACTGGCTGAAGGCAATCCGCCCCCTGCTCCCAGGCGTCAACTTTATCAGGCGTGATATCAGTCCCAGCGCGGACTTGATCCGCCGGGCGGATATTGTTTGGATTCAGACCAACTACATTGCCCATTCCTACTACTACAAGGTGGCCGAGATTGCCCGAAACAGCGACGTCCCCATCCGGTACTTTACTTGCACAAACGCCGCCAGATGCGCGGAACGCCTTGCGGCGGCTGACCAGCAGACTGATAACATATAGGGGCTGTTGGTTACAGGCGGGACAATTTTCTGCGCCTGAATTTGTTTACAAAAAATTCACAATTTTTGATGCCCTTTTTTCCTTCGAGCGGTGCGTATTAAAGCAGTTGATAAATTTGGGGTAGTCTCTCAACCCCCGACAAAACTGAATCAGTCCATCCCATCTATGGGGGGAACTGACGAAACGCAGCGTGAAGAAAGGAAGTGCGCATATGAAACAAATCAACATCAGCTGCCCCTATTGCGGGGCGAAC
>CAJUOT010000032.1 GCA_910588135.1 uncultured Oscillospiraceae bacterium
ATCTGGGACTGCTTCTGGCCCTCGGCCTGGAGGATGGACTCCCGGCGCTCCCGCTCGGCCCGCATCTGCTTCTCCATGGACTCCTGAATGTCCCGGGGCGGCATGATGTTTTTCAGCTCCACGCGGTTGACCTTGATGCCCCAGGGGTCGGTGGCTTCGTCCAGGATGGCCCGCATCTGGGTGTTGATGTGGTCGCGGCTGGTGAGGGACTGGTCCAGCTCCAGATCGCCGATGATGTTGCGCAGGGTGGTGGCGGTGAGGTTCTCAATGGCGCTCATGGGGTGCTCCACGCCGTAGGTGTACAGCTTGGGGTCGGTGATCTGGAAATAGAGCACGGTGTCGATCTGCATGGTGACGTTGTCCTTGGTGATGACGGGCTGGGGATCGAAATCCACCACCTGCTCCTTCAGGGACACGGTCTTGGCCACCCGCTCAATGAAGGGGACCTTCAGGTGCAGGCCCACGCCCCACACGGCGCGGAAAGCGCCCAGCCGCTCGATGACCACGGCCTTGGACTGCTGGACCACCTTGATGTTAGAGGCCAGGATGCCCAGCAGGATCACGATGATCAGCAGGACGATGACCGGCCCCACGATGTCGCTGATGCTGATGGCGGCGGACAGGATAAATGCGTTCATTTGTTTACCTCCTCATATATGTTGTGACAGCTGCCTTTGGTTACCAGTTTTTCGGCTCCCCGGCGGGCACCGGGGCGGCGATGGGCTCCACGAACACCTTGACCCCCTCGATGCGCAGCACACGCACCAGGGTGCCGGCGGTGATGGGCCCGCCGTCCTCGCTCCGGGCGGACCAGGTCATACCCCGGATGACGACGGCCCCCTTGCCGTGGATGTTGTCGATGTCCTCAGTGACCTGGGCCTGGGCCCCGATGACCCGGTCGGCGTTGGTGTGCTCCACCTTGCTGTTCAGGTGCTTTTTCGCCAGGGGCCGCACGGCGGCCAGACACAGCAGGCTCACGGCCAGAAACAGGGTGATCTGCACCCACAGCGGCCCGCCCAGCAGGGCGGCGGTGAGGGCGGCCAGCGCCCCGGCGGCAAACCAGATGGAGGTGAGCCCCACGGTGACGGCTTCGGCCCCGGCAAAGAGCAGCAGCAGCACCAGCCAGAGGATCTTCTGTACGGATTCTGCGTCGAATGGCATACGCCACACTCCTTTCTCGCTTTCACTTCATCATACCACAAACAGGGGGCCGGGAAAAGAAATTTTTCGTGCTCTTGCGGAGATTATTGTTGCCAGCGCTTCCATTTTACATTATACTTGGATTTGTAAAGCAGTTCCCCTCCCTGTGACATCATACTACACCTTCCACTAAATGTAAAGTCAAGGGATTTTAAAAAATTTTTTGCGGAGCATCCTTATGGAGAAAACATTGCAGTTTGTCATACCCGCCCTGATGGGGGTGGAGTCCACGGTGGCCTGGGAGCTGAAAAGGCTGGGGCTGTCCGGGGTCAGAGCGGAGAACGGCCGGGTGCTGTGCCAGGGCTCCCTGGCCGATATCCCCCGGCTCAACCTGAACCTGCGCTGCGGGGCCCGGGTGCTGCTGTCCCTGGGGGCGTTTCCGGCCCGTTCCTTTGAGGAGCTGTTCCAGGGGGTGCTGTCCGTCCCCTGGGAGGATTACGTCCCCCGGGAGGGCCGCTTCCCGGTGAAGGGCTACAGCATCAGCTCCCAGCTCCATTCGGTGCCCGCCTGCCAGTCCATCGTGAAAAAGGCGCTGTGCAGAAGGCTGGGGCAGGCGTATGGCCTGGAAACCCTGCCGGAGACGGGAAGCTTGTATCAGGTGCAGTTTTCGATTTTAAAGGATGCAGTGACTGTAATGCTGGACACCTCCGGGGACAGCCTGTACAAGCGGGGCTACCGCGCCCAGAACATGGGCGCCCCCCTGAGGGAGACCCTGGCGGCGGCGCTGGTGTCCCTGTCCCGCTACCGGGGCCGGGACCCCTTCTGCGACCCCTTCTGCGGCTCGGGCACCATTCCCATTGAGGCGGCGCTGATTGCAAAAAACCGGGCCCCGGGCCTGAACCGGTCCTTCGCCGCCCAGCGGTGGAAGTGGCTGCCCTCCGGGCTGTGGATGGACGCCGCGGAGGAGGCGCAGGAAGGGGAGTTTCACGGCTCCTACGACATCTGGGGCGGGGACGTCGACCCGGCGGCCGTGGAGCTGTCCCGGCACAACGCCCGGCTGGCCGGGGTGGAGGACACGGTGCGGTTTGAGGCGGCGGACGCAGCCCGGTTCCGCCGGGACGCCCCCAGGGGCCGGGTGGTGACCAACCCGCCCTACGGGGAGCGGCTGCTGGAAAAACGGGAGGCGGAGGAGCTCTACCGCAGGTTTGGAAGGGCGGCCCGGGCGCTGCCCCCCGGCTGGGAGGTGGACGTGCTGTCCTCCCACACCGAGTTTGAGCGGGCCTTTGGCAGACCGGCGGACAAAAAGCGGAAGCTCTACAACGGCATGATCAAGTGCGATTTATTTATGTATGGAGGAAGCGCGAGGGCAGGCGCATAGGGGAGCTTGGACTGGAGGGAGGGCAAAAGCCCAGGGCCAATGAAATTGGACCGGGTTTTGTCCGAGTCGGAGGGAAAGCGACCCGGCCATGGGCCCAGCCCGAGCGTGACAACGGGAAGCGCGAAGCCGTGGTGAGCAGCGCGGAATAATTCGTTTTCACGATTTGATTGAATTGCCATAGAGAGAAAAGAGGCGGGCGTTTTGAAGCATATCTTCATCATCAACCCCTCGGCGGGAAAGAAGCGGAGCACAAAGGCGCTGGTGGAGCGCATCCAGGCGCTGGATCTCCCCTGCGAGATCGAGTTTACCGAGAAGGCGGGGGACGCCCGGCGCATCGCCCGGGCGGCGGCGGAATCCGGCCGGCCGGCGCGCCTCTACGCCTGCGGCGGGGACGGCACCCTCAACGAGGTGGTGAACGGCGCGGCGGGGTGCGGCAGCGCTGCGGTCACCAACGTGCCCACCGGCACGGGGAACGACTTTCTGAAGATTTTCGGCAAGGAGAACAAGGCCCGGTTTACCGACCTGGAGGCCCTGGCCTCCGGCCCCCAGGCCGCCATGGACCTCATCGACTGCAACGGACATCTGGGCATCGACATCGTGTGTACCGGCCTGGACGCCCGCATCGCCGTGGACAAGGACCGGTACAACGGCTTCCCGCTGGTGTCCGGGATGGGGGCCTACGCCATCTCCGCCGTGGCAAATGTGCTGGTGAAGGGCATCGGGGTGCCCACGGTGGTGGAGTGCGGCGACCTGCGTTACGACGGGGAGACCGCCCTGGTGTGCGTGTGCAGCGGGCGGTATTATGGCGGCGGCTTTATGCCGGTGGGGGACAATATGCCCGACGACGGCCTGCTGGAGGCCCTGGTGGTGCGCAAGGTGAGCCGCCTCACCTTCTTCCGGCTGGTGAGCAGGTACGCCGCCGGAAAATACCGGGACTTCCCCGACCTCATCTGGTACCGGCAGGGCTTCCCCGTCACCATCCGGAGCAGGACCGGGGAGGAGCTGGTGGCGGTGGTGGACGGCGAGCCCCTGCGCGCCCCGGCCTTCACCATCGGCCTGTCGGAGAAAAAGGTGAATTTCTTCTACCCCGCGGGGCTGAGCTACGAGCCGGCCGGCAAAGGGGCGCCGCGCTGAAGCACAAGGGCAGGCGCAGAGGCGGCTGCCGGTCAAATTCAACGGATCAAGAAGGAGGAACAAGGTATGAACGAGATCATTCAGGCGATGAAGGAACGCAGGAGCATCCGCAAGTTCAAGCCCGATATGCCCGGGAAAGAGGATCTGGAGCAGATCATAGAGGCGGGCCTCTATGCCGCCAGCGCCAGAGGGAGGCAGGCGGTCATCACCATCGCGGTGACGAACCGGGAGCTGAGAGACCGGATTTCCGCGGACAACTGCAAAATTGGCGGCTGGGCGGAGGGGTTTGACCCCTTCTATGGCGCCCCGGCCATTTTGATCGTCGCCGCGGAGAAGGACTGGGCCAACCGGGTGTACGACGGGAGCCTGGTGATGGGGAACATGATGCTGGCAGCCCACGCGCTGGGGCTGGGGAGCATTTGGATTCACCGCGCCAAAGAGGAATTTGAGATGGACTGGTACAAAAAGCTCCTGACAGACCTGGGAATTGAGGGAGAATGGGAGGGCATCGGCCACTGCGCTGTGGGCTACGTGGACGGCGAGCCGCCGGAGGCCGCCAAGCGGAAGGACGGCCGGGTGTTCTGGGCGGAGTGAACCCGGCCGGGACGCCAAGGCACGGCGGGCCGGGTATGCCGCGGCAAACGAGACCGGGCGTGAAACGGGCGGGTCGGACCAAAACCTGGTCCGACCCGCCCTCTTTGCAGGACAGGCGGCCTGCGCCGCTCTGGCCTATTCCGCCTGTTCCAGTTTTTCCAGCCGCTCCCGCTCCGCCTGGCTGAGCCGGTGGTAGCTGGGGGCCATGGCGGCGGCGGACACCAGCTCCCCCGCCCGGGCCATGCGCAGGGCGCACCGGGCCACCCCCCAGGCAGTCTGGTAGCGCAGGTGGGGCGGCATCAGGGCGCAGGGCAGCCCCCGCTCCTCCAGCGCCGCCTGGACCAGACGGGCTCCATCCCCCACCAGGACCTGGGGTTTCCCGGAGGCGCGCGCCTCGTCCGCCAGCTCGTCCAGCCCCATGGCCCGGTCGGGGGTGAGGCGGGTCAGTTCTCCGTTTTCCGCCCGGAACCGGGCGCAGTACACCTGATTCCGGCGCGCGTCCATGGCGGCGCAGATCTCGCCCTCCATGTGGGCGCACTGCCAGGCCATGGACTCCAGGGTGGAGCAGGGGGCGCAGGGCTTGTCCCCCGGCCACGCCAGCCCCTTGGCCGCCGCCACGCCGATGCGCACCCCGGTGAAGGACCCGGGCCCCGCCGCCACCGCCACCACGTCCATCCCGTCCAGGGTGAGGCCGGCGTTTTTCAGCAGGTCCGCCGCCATGGGCATCAGGGTGGCGGAGTGGGTCAGCCCGCTGTTCTGGAAGGACTGGGCCAGCAGCGTATCATCCTCGGTGACTGCCACCGACGCGGTGACCGCCGAGCTCTCCAGCGCGATAATCTTCACAGATCCACCCCCTCGATGGTGATGACCCGGTCGTTGTCCCCGGTTCCCCGGCGGATGGACACCCGGACCGCGTCGGGCTCGATGGCCTCGGCCACGTTTTCGCTCCACTCCACGGCGCAGATTCCCCCCCGGGCCAGATAGTCCTCCCAGCCGATGTGGAACAGCTCGTCTGCGCCGCCCAGCCGGTACATATCGAAGTGGAACAGGGGCAGGCGTCCCCCCTCGTATTCGTTGACGATGGTGAAGGTGGGGCTGGTCACCCGCTCCTCCACCCCCAGCGAGCGGGCCATGCCGGACACAAAGGCGGTTTTGCCCGCCCCCAGGTCCCCGGTGAAGGCCACCACCCGGCCCCGGTCCAGCGCGTCCGCCAGCCGCCCGCCCACGGATTCGGTCTCCTCCCGGCTGTGGGTGACAAATTCCATTTTGGTCACTTCCCCAAAATAAAGTAAAGATTTCAAAAACTCTTGCAAATGAGTATAGCATATTCGGGCCGATCGTGCTATACTATTTTGCAGTTTTTTAGAAGGGGGGCCCCGCCTTGCAGCCGACCCGCACACTCAAGGAATTCTTTAAAAAGGGCGATGTGCTCCTGCTGGCCCTGTGCATCGTCGCCAGCCTCATGGGGCTGGTGCTCATCTACAGCGCCACCCGCTACAACGTCAATCTCCAGACCTCGTTTGAAAAGCAGGCCGTATTCCTGTGCATGGGCGTCGTGGCCTATGTGTGGGTCACCTTCATCGACATTGAGTACCTGATGGAGAAGTGGTGGTGGGTGTTCCTGCTGCTGGGGCTGTTCGTCATTGCCCTGATCCGCGTCTGGGGCCGGGACGACGGCACCGGCAACAAGAGCTGGGTGTTCCTCCCTGGAATGCCCTTCGGCTTCCAGCCCGGGGAGATCGCCAAGCTGTCCTTCATTGTGGTGCTGGCCTGGATGATCAACAGGGAACGGCCCCGGGGGCTGGGAAGATTTCCGGCCCTGTTGAAATATGTGGTGCTCACCGGGGTGTTTTCCGGGTCGCTGGCGGTGCTGTCCGGCGACTGGGGCATGGTCATCGTCTATCTGTTTATCTTTACCATCATGGCCTGGGTGGCCGGGGTGAGCAAGTGGTGGTTCATCGGGGTGGGCGCGCCCATGATAGGGGGCGTGGCCTTCCTGTGGCATTTCATCCTGCCCCGCACCGACTATTGGACGGACTACCGCATCATGCGTTTCCGGGTGGTGGTGGAGCACCTCAAGGGGAACAACCTGGAGCCCCGGAAGGCGGGCTGGCAGCAGAGCCAGTCCCTGGCGGCCATCGGCTCAGGCCGCCTCACCGGGATGGGGTGGCTCAAGGGCGTCAAAACCCAGTCCCGCAAGGAAGGGGTGCTGCCCGCCCGGCACACCGACAACATCTTCGCCGTGTGCGGGGAGGAGTTCGGGCTCATCGGCTGCTGCGTGGTGCTGCTGGTGCTGCTGGCCATCATCCTGCGCTGCGTATGGGTGTCCCGGCGGGCCAAGAGCCATATGTCCGCCTATATCGCCATGGGCATCGCCGGGATGCTCATGATCCAGACCATCATCAACGTGGCCATGACGCTGTATATCGGCCCCGTCATCGGCCTGACCCTGCCCTTTATCAGCTACGGCGGCTCGTCCACCCTGACGCTGTACATCGCCATGGGGCTGGTGTCGGGCATCAAGATGCGGCCCCTGCCCAGCTGGCTCAAGGACAGGAGCCAGCTGTAGACCCTTGCGCCCTCCCGGTTTTCCGAGAACCGGGAGGGCGCTGCTTTACTCCGCCCTGCCCGCATATTTTTGGGACGATTGCGAAAGCTATCCATACACTTTGACAAAGGAGGCTTTCCCTTTGAAACTTCGCATCGCAATCCTCTGCCTGTGCATGGCGGGGGCTCTGGCCGGCCCCGCACTGGCGCTGACCTCCTCCACCGCCGACGTGGAGAACGCCGCCCCCATCGCCGAGGACCTGGAACTGTCCACCTACAAGGGGGTGGCCATTTTCAGCCGCTTCGCCGCCGTGGACCCGGAGGGCGACCTGGTCACCTTCCAGGTGGTGGACAGTCCGGCCAGGGGCCAGGTGGCCATGGACGAGACCGACCCCGCCGCCTTCACCTATACCCCCTATGAGGGCAAGAAGGGGAAGGACAGCTTCACCTATGTGGCGGTGGACAGCCATGGCAACACCTCCAAGCCCGCCACGGTAAAGGTCGTCATCCAGAAGCAGACCGCCGTTATGGGCTATTCCGACATGGAGGGCGACCCCGCCCACTACGCGGCCCTGCGCCTTGCGGAGACGGGGGTGTACACCGGGCGGAAGGTGGGGGAGCTGTACTGCTTTGACCCCCAGGACGCCTTCACCCGGGAGGAATTCCTGGCCCTGGCCATGACCGCCGCGGACCGGGCGCCCCTGGAGGACGTGACCCTCACCGGCTTCTATGACGACAGGGACATCTCCGCCTGGGCCAAGGGGTATGTGTCCGCCGCCCTGGTGGTGGGCACCGTCCGGGGCAGCCATAACAGCGCGGGCCAGACGGTGTTCTCCCCGGCCAGCCCCGTCACCCGGGGGGAGGCCGCGGTCATCCTCGACCGCCTGCTGGCCACCGGGGACGTGTCCGGGACCACCTCCGCCTTCTCCCCCGACACCGTTCCCGTCTGGGCCTACCAGTCGGCGGTGAACATGGAGGCGGTGTCGGTGCTCAGCGGCGGCAGCGACCTGTCCCAGCCCCTCACCCGGGGGGAGGCGGCCCAGATGCTGGCCGCCATGCTGGACGTGCTGGACGCCAGGACCGCCGGCGGGTGGTTCTGGTAACCCTTTCCACGCGGCCGGGTCCCAAAAGGGCGGCGCGCCAGAGGCGCGCCGCCCTTTTTCCGCGTTTTCACAGCCCGGTCAGGTCAAAGGCGGGGATAAAGCCCTCGCCCGAGGCGGATAGCTCCTGGACATAGCCGGACAGTCCCAGGTTTTCCATATAGTTCCGGGCGGCGTGCAGCTCGGAGGGCCGCAGGGGGCGGCGCAGCTCGGGGAAGCCGTCCAGCGCCCCCGCCGGGGTGTACTGGGCCATGAGGGAGAAGAGCACCGTCCCAGGGGGAAAGCGTTCTGCCACCCAGTCCATCACCCGCTTGGCCTCGTTCACCTGCCCGGGCAGGATCAGATGCCGGATGAGCACCCCGCTCTTCAGCAGGCCGTCCTCCAGCCGGACCGGCCCCCGCTGGCGGACCATCTCCAGGATGGCGGCCTTGGCGGCCTCCGGGTAATCCGCCGCGCCGGAGTATTTTTCCGCGATGGAGGGCGTGACATACTTGAGGTCGGGCAGGTACACGTCCACCTTTCCCTCCAGCGCTTTGAGCACGTCCGGCCGCTCATACCCGCCGCTGTTCCACACCACCGGCAGCCCTCCGGGCACGGGACGCTCCAGCACCCTCGCCAGCACGTGGGTGAACTGGGTGGGGGTGACCAGCTCGATGCAGGAGGCCCCCTGGCCGGCCAGCCGCTGAAAGGCGGCGTACAGCTCATCCTCGGTCATGGTTCTGCCGAAGTTCTCCCGGCTGATGGGGGTGTTCTGGCAGAACACGCAGCCCAGGGTACAGCCGGAGAAGAACACCGTCCCCGCCCCGTTTTTCCCGGAGATGCAGGGCTCCTCCCAGAGGTGGAGGGCGGCCCGGGCGCACACGGGGAGGGAGGGCATCCGGCAGAAGCCCTCCCCATGGGTCTCGTCCCGCGGGGCCCCGCACCGGCGGGGGCAGAGGGAGCACCGCATGGCTCCGTCCCGTTTCACGTGAAACATTAGTTCTAATTTGATTCCTGAGAGAGGGGCCTGGGGCCGTCGGGCCCCAAGTTTCCCTCTTTCCAATGCTTCCGGCACAGCCCGATGTAGCAGTCGTTTGCCCCCAGCACCACCTGCTCCCCCTCCTTGAGCACCACGCCGTGCTGGTCAAACCGGGCGTTGCAGATGGCCTTCTTGCCGCACCAGCAGATGGTTTTGACCTCCTCGATGATGTCGGCGCAGGCCAGCAGGGCCTCGGAGCCGGGGAAGAGCCGCCCGCTGAAATCCGCCCGGAGGCCGTAGCAGATCACCGGCACGTTCCAGTCGTCCACCAGTTCCGTCAGGTAGTCCACCTGGGCGTGGGTGAGGAACTGGGCCTCGTCCACAATGACGCACTGGTGCTTCCGGATATCCTCCGGGGCCATGCGCTCCAGCTCCTCGAACCAGATACAGGCGTAGTTCAGCCCAATGCGGGAGTTGACTACGCTTTCCCCCTCCCGCTGGTCCAGGGCGGGCTTCACCATCAGGGCGCTCTGGCCCCGCTCCTCGTAGTTGTAGCGCACCATCAGCGCGTTGGCCGACTTGCTGGACCCCATCACGCCGTAGCGGAAATACAGCTTTGCCATGTCACGTTCCCCCGTTCAATCTCACGCCCGCCAGCTGCAGCGCCCCCGCGAAGGCGTTTGGCACGGCGTATTTTTCTCTCAACTCTGTGCCGTCCGCCCATACCCAGCCCTCGGGCAGGCCGTCCGATTCCGCCTCTCCACACAGAATGGTCATATGCCACTCCACGTGGGTGAAGATGTGTCTGGCCCGGGCGGCGCACTCACGACGTACGATCTCAATCCCCCACGCCTCCGGCGGGGACGCCCCGTGCCCCTCGTGGCTGGGGAACTCCCACAGCCCCGCCAGCAGCCCCCGGTCCGGGCGGCGGCGGAGGGCCACGGTGTTTTCATGGAAGATCACCCACACCGTGCGCTCCTCCACCCGGCGGGATTTCTTCGGGGCTTTCACAGGCAGCTCCCCCACCCGGCCCTGGGCCAGGGCGGCGCAAAAGCCCTTCGCAGGACACTGGCCGCACAGCGGCGCGCCGTTGGGCAGGCACACGGTTGCCCCCAGCTCCATCAGCGCCTGGTTGAAGGCCCCCGGCCAGTTCACAGGGATCACCTTCTCCAGCGCCTGGGCCACCTTCTTTTTCATCTGGGGGGAGGCGATGTCCCCGTCGTCCCCGCAGATCCGGGCGTACACCCGCAGCACGTTGCCGTCCACGGCGGGGACGGGCTGGCCGAAGGCGATGGAGCAGACGGCCCCGGCGGTGTAGTCCCCCACCCCGGGCAGGGCGCGCACCGCGGCGTAGTCCGCCGGGAACGCCCCGCCGTACTCCTCCACGATGATCCGGGCCGCCTTTTGCAGGTTGCGGGCCCGGGAGTAGTACCCCAGACCCTGCCAGAGCTTCATCAGCCGCTCCCCGGCCAGGGCGGCCAGGGCGGCGATGTCCGGCGCCTCGTCCAGAAAGCGCCGGTAGTAGCCCAGCACCGCCGCCACCCGGGTCTGCTGGAGCATGATCTCCGACAGCCACACGTGGTAGGGGGTGGGGTCGTCCCGCCAGGGCAGGCGCCGGGCGTTGTCCCGGAACCACTCCAGCAGGGGGATGGGAAGCAGTTCAAGCGCGTCCAAGGCGCACCTCCAGAATTCGGTGAGATACCCCATTTTACCACAGCGGCGGGGATTTTTCAATCGCCTGTCCGGCCCCTCCGAGAGGGCGGAACCACGCCGGGGCGTGAAAGGGAATGGACGGGAAACACCGGCTTTTTGTTACAATAACCAGAGCAAAATTGAAATACAGGAGGAGCATGACATGGAGATCAAGAGCGAACTGGTGATGTGCCCCCAGGGCCACTATTATAACGCGGCGGTCCACGCCTCCTGCCCCATCTGCGGCGGCAGCGGCTCCGCCCCCGGCGGGGCCGGCGGCTTTTCCCACACGGAGGCCCCCGGCTCCGCGCCCGGCGGCGCGGGGGGATTCACGCCCACCGAGGCCCCGGGCTCAGGCGGGGGGGGATTTCGCGCCCACCGAGGCCCCGGGCGGAGGAACGGGCTGGGGAGGCGGCGGCGTAGGGGCCACCGCGCCCGCGGCCAGCCCCTCCGGCCCCGTCAACCCCTTCAGCGTCCAGACCACCATCGGCGGCGACCTGGCCGGAGACGGGCGGTTCAACCCGGTGGTGGGCTGGCTGGTGTGCATGGACGGCCCGTCCCGGGGCACCGACTGGCGCATCCACACAGGGTACAACTACATCGGCCGGGAGGTGGGAGACATCCATATCCAGGGCGACAACCAGATTTCCCGGGAAAAGCACGCCATGGTGGCCTTTTACGCCAAGACCCTCACCTATTTTGTGGGCCCGGCGGAGGGGCGCAACATTGTGGAGCTCAACGGGGCCCCGGTGTTCAACACCATGGAGCTGAAAAATTACGATGTCATCACCATCGGCGCCACTAGGCTGATGTTTGTGGGACTGTGCGGCGAGCGCTTCGCCTGGGACAGGGAGTGACGGGATGTTGGAGCACACTGTGATCCTGGGGCTGAGCGCCCCTCCGTCTATTCCGTCCCAGCCAGACCCGTCCCTCCCCGCCCAGAGGGACGCCCCCCCGGCGGGCGGCGGGGCCCCCGGGCAGGGCGAAGCCCCGGCGTACGGCAGCTTCCCCGTTCAGGCCGGGGAGGCCGGGGAGGACGCCGCCCGGAGCGAACCTCCCGTCCAGAGCGAACCGCCTGCGCAAAGCGAGGCCCCGGAGGAGAGCGGGCCTGCCTGGAGCCAGGAGCCCGGGGAGAGCGCTCCGGCGCAGACGGAGCCGGTGGTGTCCGTCCCTCCGGACCCTGTACCGCCCGCCCCGCCCGTCCCGGCGGCGGCGTGGATCGGGCTGGGCGCGGCGCTGGCGGCGGCGGTGATCGGCGCCGCCCTGCTGGCGCGGCGGAAAAGGCGCGGGATTCAGCCCGCCGCCCAGCCCTTCCTCACGGAGCGGCCCGCCGGGGCGCTTCCCGCCGTTCCCCAGGCCGCGCCAACGGTGCGGATCGGCAAGCTCCACCAGCAGGGGGCCCGCTCCAGCCAGCAGGACTGCTTCTCCGTGTCGCCGGAGGACATCATCTCCAGCCACGGGCTGCTGGCGGTGGTGGCCGACGGCATGGGCGGCCTGTCCGACGGGGACAAGGTGAGCCAGGCGGCGGTGTCCGCCATGGTCAACGGCTTCTTCCTGGTGCAGGGCGAGCCGGATCAGGTGCTGCTCACCCTGCTGGAGCAGGCCAACCACCAGGTCAACCGCCTGCTGGGGCCGGAGGGGTGCGGCCGGAGCGGCTCCACCCTGGTGGCGGGGCTGGCCAGAGACGGCTTTTTCCACTTCCTGTCCGTGGGGGACAGCCGGGTCTGCCTGTACCGGGACGGGGCGCTTTACCAGCTCAACCGGGAGCACATTTTCCGCCGCGAGCTGGAGCTGCGGGCGGTCAACCGGGAGGAGGCGCTGTCCGCGGCGGCGGCGCACCCCAAGGCGGCGGGCCTGACCAGCTACCTGGGCATGGGCCAGCTGAAATATGTGGATATGCCCGCCCAGCCCACCGCCATCCGGCCGGGGGACAAATTCATCCTCATGAGCGACGGGGTGTACAACGCCCTGACCCAGGAGGAGCTGGCCGCCTGCCTGGAGGGCGGACCGGAGGAGGCGGCCCTGGCGCTGGACGGGGCCATCCGGGAGAAAAACTATTCCAATCAGGACAATTACACCGCGGTGATTCTGGGCTTCTGACGCCGCGGGAAGGAGGCACATATGCTGCAAACCGCGAGCTATACCGACATAGGGGGCCGCCCTGGCAACGAGGACTCCGTGCGGCAGGCCGTCCGGGGGGGGAACGCCTGCTGTGTTGTGGTGGCGGACGGCCTGGGGGGCCACGGCGGGGGGGCGCTGGCCTCTGCGGCGGCGGCGGACGTTGTCTGCGGCGGCTGGGACGGCGGGGCGGACCCGGAGGGGCTGAAGGAACTGATCCAGCGGGCCCACCGGGCGGTGCGGGCCATTCAGACCCCCGCCTGCGCCATGAAGAGCACCGTGGCGGCGCTGGAGATCGCGGGCAGCCGCGCCGCCTGGGCCCACGTGGGCGACTCCCGGCTGTACCACTTCCGGGACGGGAGGCTGGAATTCCAGACCCGGGACCACAGCGCCTCCCAGATCGCCGTGTTCATGGGGGAGATCACCGTGGATGAGATCCGCTTCCACGAGGACCGCAGCCGGGTGCTCCGGGCCCTGGGCCAGGCGGACGACCCGCTGACGGTGGAGGCGGCGCGGCGGGAGCTGCCGCCGGGGCGGCACGCCTTCCTGCTGTGCAGCGACGGCTTCTGGGAGTACGTGCTGGAGCCGGAGATGGCCGCCGACCTGGCGCAGGCCGCCGATCCCCTGGACTGGCTGACGAGAATGCGGGCGCGGCTGTCCGCCCGCGTCCCGGCCGACAACGACAACAACACCGCCGCCGCCGTTTGGGTGGACGTGGAATAGAGAAAATGGAGGAATTTTTTATGAAAAAAAGATTGATATCCCTGGTTCTGGCCCTGCTGGCGGCGTGCGCCCTGCTCACGCCCGCCTGCGCCAGCTTTGACGTGGGCACCCGGGAGAGCGTGGCCATGCTGTACACCTGCCTGGAGGTGGACGCCGGCGAGGAGGAGCTGGGCTGGGGCTCCTGCTTCTTTGTGGGGGAAAGGGGGAAAGACCCGTCCTATCTCATTACAAATTACCATGTGATTGAAAACTTTGTGCGATTCGGAAGCGGCGAACTCCACAGCTACCGCTACGACCCCAACCGGGGCTGGATCATATATGAAGACCCCCAGGACAGCCGCGCGGAGTATGTGGGGCGGAGCAAAATCCGGGTGTTTTACGATTCCGGCACCTTTGAGGAAGCCTATGTGGTGGAGTACAGCGAGATCAAGGACGTGGCCATCCTGAAGCTGGCCGGCACCACCAGCCTGCGCAAGCCGATCCCCCTGGCTGTCCCGGACGACGGCGCGGTGGGCTCCAACGTGTACGCGGTAGGCTTCCCCGGCCTGTCGGAGAACCTGTTTGCCGGGGCCACTACCTCTTTCGGCCTATCTGACGTGACCGTTACCAGCGGCTCGGTCAGCCGCCTGTTCACCACCCAGGGCACTGGCCGGGAGAATATCCAGATCGACTGCGACATCAAGCACGGCAACTCTGGCGGGCCGCTGGTAGATGGAAGCGGCGCGGCCATCGGCATCACCACCGAGAGCGTTTCCAATTCCAGCGGGGAGCAGACCAATTACGCCGTGAATATCAGCGAGGCCATCACCCTCCTCAGCCGCAACGGCGTGGCCTACGCCGCGGGGGGCGGCGCGCCCGCCCCCTCCCAGGCGCCCGAGCCCAGCCCCGAGCCGACCCAGGCGCCCACCCCCACCCCCGCGCCCACGGGGGAGCCCGCCGCGCAGCCCGCCCCCGGCGGGGACAGCTCCGGCGGCCCCGGCCTGCTCCTGCCCGCCGGGATCGGGGCGGCGGCCATTGCAGCGGTGGCGGCCGCCGTGCTGCTGCTGAAAAAGAAAAAGCCCGCGGCGCCGGCAGGACCCAGCGCGCCCCAGAGCCCGGTCCCGCCCACCGCCCCCGCCCAGGGGGCCAGGCCCCAGGCCCGCCCGGCCATCGCCGGGGACAGCGGCCTGCGCATCCAGGGCGTCAGCGGCAGCTTCGCCGGACGGCGGATCGCGATCCCCCGCCAGCTGCGCATCGGCCGGGACCCCCAGCGCAACGACCTGGTCTATCCCGCGGGCAGCCAGGGCATCAGCGGCGTCCACTGCGTACTGCTGGTGGAGGGGAACACGGTGTACCTGAAGGACCTGGGCTCCACCTACGGCACCTATGTGTCGGGCCGCAGGCTGGCCGCCAACGAGACCGTCGCCCTGCGGGCGGGAGACCGGTTCTGCCTGGGCTCGGAGAGCGAGACCTTCCAGATCGCCCAAAAGGGAGGGGTGTGACATGGCGCTGTGCCCGCACTGTATGCGTCCCGCGGACGCAGAGCATGGGCGGTGCCCCCGGTGCGGCGGGGATCTGGGCTGGACGGGCGCGGAAAGCCATCTGCCCGTGGGCACGGTGCTCCCCGGCAGCGGCGGCCTGCGCGCCTATCAGATTGGCGCGGCCCGGGGGCAGGGGGGCTTCGGCGTGACCTACATCGCCCTGGAGACCGGCAGCCGCAGGCGGGTGGCGGTCAAGGAGTATTTCCCCACCCGCTGCGCCTGCCGCGGGGGAGACCGCATGGCGGTGCTGCCCATGGCGGGACAGGACGCCGCGTTTCAGGGCGGGCTGCACAGCTTTTTGGAGGAGGCCCGCCTGCTGGCCGCCCATGACGGCCTGCCCACGGTGGTCCGGGTGATGGATTACTTCCAGGCCAACCAGACCGCGTATCTGGTGATGGAGTATTTGGACGGGGTGCCGCTCCACGAGAAAATGGCCCGGCAGGGGGGGCGGCTGCCCGCGCGGGAGTTCGTGTCCAAGCTGCCCCCGCTGCTGCGGGATCTGGGGCGGCTGCACCAGGGCGGGGTCATCCACCGGGACATCAGCCCGGACAACCTGATGTGGATGCCGGACGGGTCGCTGAAGCTGCTGGATTTCGGATGCGCCCGCTCCATGGAAAACGGGAAATCCATGACGGTGCTGCTCAAGCACGGCTTTGCCCCCATTGAGCAGTACCGGACCCGGGGCCAGGGGCCGTATACCGATGTGTACGCCCTGGCGGCCACGGTGTACTACTGCGTCACGGGGCAGGTGCCCCCCTCCGCCGTGGACCGGCTGGAGCAGGACACGGTGCAGTCGCCCATCGCCCTGGGGGCTGACCTCACGGTGCGGCAGGAGACCGCCCTGCTGTGGGCGCTGTCCGTCCAGCCCAAGGCGCGGCCCCAGAGCATGGAGGAGTTTGCCGCCATGCTGTTTGCGCCGGAGGAGGCGGCAGGGCCTGAGCCGGAACCCCTGCCCGGGCGGGAGGCCGCGCCCGCCCATGCCCCGGTCGGGGAGGGCGGCCCGGAGGCGGCCTCCGTCCGGCCTCTCGGGCGGGCCGCCCTGGAGTGGATTGCGCGGCACAGGCGGGCGCTGGCCGCCGCGGGGGCGGCGCTGCTGGTGCTGCTGGCGGTTTTCCTGGCCGGGCGGGCGCTCCGGGCCGGCGGGGAGCGCCCGCCCGCGCACTGCCCGGACAGGCTGGAGCACAGCCTGGAGGATGACGGGGCGCTGTGCGGCCGGCTGGGCGCCGCCCGCCATTCCGGAGGAAAGGGCTGGAACGGGCCCCTGTTCACAGAAGATACCTGATGCACGGAGGAAGAAAGTATGGTATTATGGAGGATAAGAAGGGGGGTGAACGGATGAAGCGCCAGTTCTGCCCATACTGCATGAACCCCATTGAGCCGGGGGAGCCCTGCGCCTCGTGCGGGCTGACGGAGGGAACCTACACCCCCTCCCCCCACCACCTGCCCCCGGGCACCGTGCTGGCCGACCGATATCTGGTGGGCCGGGTGCTGGGGGAGGGCGGCTTCGGCATCACCTATATCGGCTGCGACCTGCGGCTGGAGCTGCGGGTGGCCATCAAAGAGTACTACCCCGGCGACCGGGTGAGCCGCAACAGCGCGGCGTCCCTGTCGGTGAGCAGCTATACGGGGGACCTGGGCCGGGGCTTCGAGGCCGGACGGGAGCGGTTCATCCGGGAGGCAAGGCTGATGGCCCGGATGGACAAGACGCCGCAGATTGTGGCGGTGCGGGACTTTTTCCAGGCCAACAACACCGCCTATATCGTCATGGAATACGTGGACGGCACCACCTTCAAGGAACTGGTGGCCCAGCGGGGCGGCAGGCTGTCCGCAGGAGAGCTGCTGCCCCTGGTGGAGCCGCTGTTCTCCGCCCTGGACGCCATGCACAAGCTGGGGCTCATCCACCGGGATATCAGCCCGGACAACCTGATGCTGGAAAACGGCGGGGTGCGCCTGCTGGACTTTGGCTGCGCGCGGGAGTCGTCCCAGGGCGTGAACACCATGACCATCGTGCTCAAGCACGGCTACTCCCCCATCGAGCAGTACCAGCACAAGGGCCAGGGGCCGTGGACGGACGTGTACAGCCTCGCCGCCACCCTGTATTACTGCCTTACGGGCAAGACGCCGCCCCAGGCCCTGGACCGCATCTGCGACGAGGAGCTGACCCCGCCCCGGCAGCTTGGGGCGGACCTGACGCCGGAGCAGGAGAAGGCCCTGCTGCGGGGTATGGGCCTTCGGCGCAGCCAGCGCTTCGCCTCGGTGGTGGAGTTCCACGCGGCGCTCTACAAGGGCGCCGCGGCGTCCGGCCCGGACGGCGGTGCGGCGGCCCCGGCGGAATCGGGCGCGGAACCGGGACCGGAGGCTGGCCCCGCCGCAGAGCCGGAGGCGGGGGCGGAACCTGCCGCGCCCACCGGGGAGGCGGGCGCAGCGGAGGAGCTCCCCGCCGGGGAGCCGGCGGCGGAGGACGGGCCGGAGCAGGGGGAACTGCCCGGGGCGGAGCCGGCCAGGACGCTGCCGGCTTTTGTCAGAAGATACCTGTGGCCCATAGTGGGCGGCGCGGCGGCGCTGGCGGCCTGTGTGGTGCTGTTTTTCTGGGCGCCGTGGAAGGGCATTCTGCCCTTGACCCCGCCCCCGGGTCCCACCGCCACAGCCGGGACTTCGCAGGGGGGCGCGCTGGAGCCCGGTCCGGCCTCCCCGCGCCAATTTTCCGCGGACGCCAGCAGTGAGGAGAACGGCGCGGCGCTGCTCGGCCAGCTGGCGGACGACAGCATCTCCGCCATCCATGTGCCGGTGGGCGTCTGGGCGGACGTGGAGGAGGCGGTCACCCTCACCAAGCCCCTGACCATTGCGGAACTCGGGGGCGTCAGCTTCAACGGCGGCGTCACCGTGGCCCAGGGGGGGCGGATCGAGGCGGCAGGCGAGCTGAACGCCCCCGTCCTGCTGCGCACGGTGGACGGCGGGACGGTGTCGGTGGCGGACAGCGGGAATTTGTACAGCCAGATGATCTGGCTGGCCGACAAGGGCGACCTGACCTGCGCGGAGCAGGGCGGCATAGACATCTGGGGCGGGCACAACCCCGCCAAGGAGGACATCCAAGGCTACGAGCGCTCCCACTACCTGGTATTCAATGAGGAGAGGCTGTTCGCCGGGGCGGTTCACGCGACCACGGAGGAGGAGTTCGCCCGGGCCTGTGAGACCGGCGCCGCCATCGTCGTCGACCGCGGCCTCACCCTGACGCGGCAGTACTGGCCCACGGCTCCCATCCTTGTGGCCGAGGGGGTTACCCTGAACGCCCCCTGCCCCGACCCCGGGCAGGAGGAGGAGGGGAACTGCACCCTGGAGATGCAGCACGGCGCCATCCTGGTCAACCACGGCACGGTGACGGGCCGGGTGGCCTTCCGCGGCGTCCGCACGGGCGATGACGGACAGTGGCTGGGGGAGGACCCCTGCGCGCTGGTCAACTTCGGCACGCTGGACGCCAACCTGTGGGGCGAGATGGGTGCGGTCATCAACTTGGGAACCATGACCGTCCGGGAGGTGCTGCAGCAGACCGCCCTGACCAATCTGGGCAGCCTGACCTTCGACGGCATGACGGAGGCCATGGGAAACGGCTGGGGTCTGGCCGGGACGGTCACCGTTGCCAGCGGTGCGGAGCTGGCCCTCTACGGCGGCACCGGCGTAAACTGCTTTGGGCGGATTACCCTCGAGGGGGGTCTGCGCAACTACAGCCAGGTCAATTTGAACGCCGGCGTCCTCACGGTAAAGGGCGCGGAACGGAAAGGGCTGGGCGGGGGCAGCCTGGAAAACTTTGGGGGCCTGCGGCTGGAGAGCGTGGCTCTGGTTCAGACGGAGGCCGGGGCGGAGCTGCTCAACCACGGCATCGTGCAGTGCAGCGGCGCCGTCAGCCATGACTTCCCGGGAGAGGGGCGGGTCATCCAGGTGGATTACGGCGGGGCCAACACCCGCCATGTAGCCAGCGAGCCGGCCCTGCGCGCCGCCCTGGCGGACGACCGCTGCGACCTGGTGGTCTGGGACGGCTATGAACCCGACCGAAAGATCGACCTCGACGGCGGGCCGCTCACCGTCACCAAGGGGCTGGTGCTGCGCGGCGGCATGGACAACCCCGTGGACTTCAACGCCGGCGGGCTCACCCTGTCCGGGGAAAACGCCTTTTTCATCAGCGACAACGCCGACTTCCACGGCCACGAGCTGGCAGTGGAGGGGGGCGCGGCGTGGCTGGACGGCGACACCCGGAACCGGGGCGGCGTGACGGTGGACGGCGGTATGGTGTTCTTCTCGGGCGGCAGCGGCGACACTCAGCGGGACGCCCGGATCGGGCTGTCCAACGGCGGCGTGCTTATGAACGGCGGCGGGATGGAGCTGGCCGGCTGCGCCGTGGACGTGGGCCAGAACAGCGCCTTTTACAGCTATAGCCATCTGGGCCTGCATAACTGCGCCGTGACCAACGGCGGCCGGCTGGAGTCCTTCTTCGGGAACCTGGAGCAGGAGGGTGGCTCCCTGGTGAACAGCGGCGAGCTGTGCCTGATTGGCTGGGAGGACTACGCGCGCCTGGGCGGCGAAGTGCGCAACCGCGGCGAGATGGCGGTAGGCGGACGGCAGCGGGTGTCCGGCACGCTGGTGAACGAGGAGGACGGCGTCCTCACCCTGGAGTGGGAGGACTGCCCCCTGAGGGTGAGCGGGCGGCTGGACAACCGGGGCGCCATCCGGGGCGCCAGGGGCACGTATGTCGAGACGGTGGACGGCGGCTCCTTCACCGGGAACCAGGCTGTCTACGACTGAGCGGGACAAAGGAACGCGCCCCCGGCCTTCGGGCCGGGGGCGCGCTTTCATCTGATATCGGCGTAGAGCTCGTCAATCACCTGCTCCAGCCGCTCGCTCATGGACTCGTCCCCGGTGGCGGCAAGGGCGTAGAGCACCAGCCAGTCAAAGGCGTTGTGGGGGTCCAGCACCGGCATTCCGCAGTCGATGAGCATGGCGTTGACAATCCACCAGTGGTCGTCCAGCCGGTTTTCCAGGGAGAGGTAGTCCTCGTCCAGCTCGGTATATTGGTCGTCGGTGACGTTTTCCGTGATGATGTACAGCAGGAGCAGCAGCTTGCGGGGCACGTCCTCCCGCTGGGCGCGGATGTTCTTCAGCGCCGTGGTGTTGGGCCAGTTGCGCTTGATGAGCTTTTGGGTGAGGCTGTATCCGGCCCGTGTGCGGCCCGAGGGCATATGCAGGGAGAGGTAGCGCTCCATCACCGCGTCCAGGGAGTAGTCCGGCTCGGGTCCGGCCTCCCAGGCGGGCTTTGGGCGGATCAGGTTGTCCAGGTAGCGCTGGAAGTAGCGATAGGCCCGCAGGTGGTAGGTCCCCAGCAGGGGCAGGCTGGCGATGTAACGCTCCCGCAGCTCCTCGGTGGTTTGAATGAGGGTGAAGGCGCTTTGCAGCTCGTGGGTGATGGAGACGGAGTCCGTCTTGGGCGGCTGGGCCTGCCGGGGCACGGGGGGGAGGGAGAGGAAAAATTCCCTGGCCTCCCGGTAGCTCAGGGCGTGGCGCAGGAACCAGGCGTAGACCAGATCCCGCCCCTCCCGGTAGTGGATGCCGTAATCGCTGCACAGCCCCAGCAGGGCGCCGGCCTGCCCCTCGGACAATCCCAGGGCGAAGGCCACCCGGAAAACCTCCTCCCGGTCCCCGGGCTTGAAGGAGCCGCTGAGCCAGTTGTGCACCTTGCGGGCGGCAGACAGGGGGGAGAGGGCCTCGTCCTCCTGAAAGGCCAGGATCAGCCGCTGACGCAGGTCGGGGGCGGGGTACATGGCCCGCAGGGCGTCCCCAAAATGCCGCAGGGGGAGGCGCTCTTCCCGCAGGTAGCGGGCGGCCATGCCCGGCGTCATCTCGCCGGAGCTGATCTGGCGGTATTCTTCGGCGGAGGACCGGGTGAGCGGAGCGTTCAACAAGGGCCCCTCCTTTCATCAGGGCTTCGCCGCGCGCCGCGCGGCGTCCGCCTCCATAATAGCATAGTTCCCGCCGTTTTTCCATAGGGATTTTTCCCTGGCGGGGCGGGCCAAATGGGCGGCGGGGGGTTGCATTTTTCCGCCCGCTGTGTCATACTGGCGGTACAGAGTTCCAACCGGGAGAGGAAGAGAAAGGGGCTGCCGCGGAATCATGCTGGAGGCGCGTAAGCTGTGCAAGAGCTATGGGGGCCGGCAGGTGCTCTCGCCCGTCGGCTTTGTGCTGCCGCCGGGCCAGTGCCTCGGGCTGGCGGGCAGCAACGGCTCGGGGAAATCTACCCTGCTGCGCCTGCTGGCCCAGATTGAGCGGCCGGACAGCGGGGATGTGCTGTTTGAAGGGCGCAGCGTGCTGGGCGACCGGCAGTTTCTGCGCCGCCGGCTGGGCTACGTCCCCCAGAGCGCCGGGCTGGCCCGGGACTTGAGCGTGGGGCGGCAGCTCGTCCTGTGGCAGCGGGCGTGCGGCCTGGAGGGCCCGCTGCCGGGGGACGTTCTGGAGCTGCTGGGGCTGGAGCCCCTGCTCCGCCGCCCGATCCGGGCGCTGTCCGGCGGGACGGCCCAGCGGGTGAGCATCGCCATGGCCCTGCTGTCCCGCCCCCGGGTTCTGCTGATGGACGAGGCCACCGCCGGACTGGACCGGGACTATGTGCCCCGGCTGCTGGACTGGCTGGAGGAATTCCTGGCCGGGGGCGGGAGCCTGGTGTGGTGCAGCCACCAGCAGCCTGAGTTGGAACGGTTGTGCGGCGCGGTTCTGCGCCTGGAGGATGGACGGCCGCTGCCGGGAAGCGGCGGCGCCGAAACATGAGAACGGAGGGATTATTGATGTTGTGCCCGCACTGTGGAAAAGAAATCGGCGATGGGGCGAAGTTCTGCCCCTGCTGCGGCGGGGTGACCGCCGCGTCCGCCCCGGACCAGGGCGGCGCCCCGGCGGCGTCCGGCTACCACTATGGGAAGCCCCAGGGCAGCCAGGACCCGTGGGACGCCGCGCCGGAGGGAAAGAAGGGCGGGAAAAAAGGGCTGCTGATCGGCGGGGCCGTGGCGGCGCTGGCAGCCGTGGCGGCGGCGCTGTTTGTGCTCCTGCCGGGCCTGCTCTCCTCCCCCAAGGGGCAGGTGGAACAGGCCGTGGCCAGGACCTGGGCCGCCTATGCGGACGCGGGCAGGGGGATGGAGCTGCCCAATATGGCGCAGCTGACCCGGAAAGGGTCGGTCAGCCAGCGCCTGCGGGTGGAGCTGAACAGCGTCAACAGCGAGCTGGCAGGCGGCTATGACCTGTCCGCCCTGAATGGGCTGGGCATGAGCGTGAGCAGCGACTGCGACCGGGAGGGGCGCAGGCTGGGCGGCGAGCTGGCCGCGTTCTGGGGGGAGAATGAGCTGGTGTCCTTCCAGATGGCGGCGGACGACAACGTGCTCAGCTTCGCGTCCCCCCAGCTGACCGGGGGGGACGCCTACGGGGCGGACACCGAGACCCTGGGGGCCCAGCTGGTCCGGCTGGGGGTGGAGGACGACTCCGTCCCGGTGGAGGACATCGGCTTCAACCTGTTCGACCTGATGGAGGAGTACGCCTCCGGCGGACAGCCGGATGAGGAGCTGGAGCAGACCATGAAGGAGGCCGCCCAGCGGCTGGCCGAGGCGGTCCAGGTGGAGAAGGCCGGAAAGAAGGACATTGAGGTCAACGGGGCGGAGATGAGCGCCGCCGCCTATCGGGTGACCATCCCCCAGGAGGCCATGGAGGACTACATGGACGCCATGGAGGGGGCCATGGGGCTGGTGGACAGCCAGGAAAGCGTGAAGCGCGTCCTCCGGGCCATAGGGCTGGACGAGGACACCATCGGCGGCATGGTGCCGGAGCTGGGGGAGAATCCCTACGGCGAGGTGTTTGACGGGCTGGGGCAGGTGCTTGAGGCCATGGGCGACCTGGAGCTGGACGTCTACCTGGACGGCGGCCGTGTGTGCGCGGCGGAGTATGCCAGAGAGCTGAACGGCAGCACCCTGGAGATCGGCCTGTACCTGGGCGGCGGGGACAGCTATGTGGACGACCTCAGCTTCCGCGTCGCGGTGGACGGCGAGGAGATGCTTGTTGAGTCCACCGGCAGCCATGGCGGCAAGGGCGGCGTGTTTTCCGACAAGACCACCCTGCGCCTGCGCTCCGGCGGGAGCACCATCCTTCGGATCATCTCCGACTTCCGCTATGAGCCCAAGGCCCTGAGCGGAAACTTCGGGTGGAACCTCAACGTGAACAACACCGTTTCCGCGGAGATGTCCGGCCAGCTGGCGGTGGAGAAGGATTCCTTCCGCCTGCAGCTGGACGACGTGACCCTGTGGACCGCGGGGATGAAGCTGTGCTCGCTGGCGGTGGACTACTCCGCGGGCCCCTGCCGGGAAGTGGAGGTGTCCCTGCCCGCCCCGGAGCTGCTGGAGGACATGGACGGGGACGATTTGACAGACCTGTACTACGATATGGAGTACAACGGCCAGCAGTGGCTCTATGAGATGATGGCGATCATCCCGGAGGATCTGCTCTACGCCCTGTCCTGACAGGAGACGATGGATACGCTCCGGTTTTTTAAAACCTACACCGCCTTGACCCTGGGCAGGCTCCGCCGGCAGCTGTGGCTGCTGGCGGGGCTTGCCCTGCTGTGTCTTGGATTGTCCGCCGGGGCGGGGCGGGCGGCGGAGGAACTGCTGTCCCGGGGGGTGGAGATGGAGAGGGTGACCCTCGCCATCACCGCGCCGCCGGGGGACGAGACCCCCCGCCGGCTTGTGCAGTATATGAACGGGATGGAGGACATCGCCCAGTACTGCCGCGCCGCCGCCATGGAGGAGGGGCAGGCCCTGGAGGCGCTGGAGCGTGGGGAGGTGACGGCGGTGCTGGCCCTGCCGGAGAATTTCATTCAGGGGGTCATGTGGGGGGAAAACCCGGACCTGCGGCTCATCGCGGCGGGGGACCGACCGCTGGAGTCCCTGCTTCTGCTGTGGGTGGGGCAGAGCGCGGCGGACCTGCTCTCCGCCTTTCAGGGCGGGGTGTACGCCGTGCTGGAGCTGTACGACCAGTCCCCCCCGGCGGGGCTGAGCCGGGACCAGGTGGTCTTTGATATCAACCTGCGCTATATTGACATGGCGCTGGGCCGGTCCGGGTTTTTCCACCCCCAGTCTGTATCCGCCACCCAGGCGCTGCCCATTTCCCTGCACTATGCCCTGTCCCTGCTGGCCTACTTTGCCCTGTCCGCCGCGCCGCTGTTCATGCCGGTGTACGGCGGCGGGTGGCTGAGATTCCAGCGGCGGCTGCGGGGGGCGGGCCGGGGCTGCGGCACGGGATTTGCCGCCGGCGCGGCCGCCGGGACGCTCGCGCTGACCGTCCTGCTGTTCCCCGCCCTGCTGGCGGCGGGGGCGGGACAGCGCCCGCTGGCCCTGCTGGGGGCGGCGGTGGGGATGGCGGCGTTCTGCTCCCTGTTCTGCGCGCTGTGCTGCCTGATCGCCGGGAGCGCCGCGGGCTGCGGGGCGCTGGCCTTCCTGACCGCCCTGCTGGCCCTGGCGCTGGCGGGGGGGATCGTCCCGCCGGCGCTGCTGCCCCGGACGCTCCAGCGGCTGAGCTGGCTGTCGCCGGTGACCTGGCTGCGGCGGCTGGCGGCGTGGCCCATGGGCTGGGAGATGCCGGCTTCCGCCTGGGCCTGTCTGGCCCTGTCCGTCGCGGGCATGGCGGCGCTGGCCCTGGCCCTGTACCGCCGCGAGGCGGACCGGCAGGAGGTGGGGCGGTGAGCTTTTTCTGGACGTGCCTGAAAAATGCCCTGCGGGCGCAGGCAGGCAGCTGTCGGACGTGGCTTCTGCTCCTCCTGCTGCCGGGGCTGACCTTCGGCGCGCGGCTTGCCCTCCCGGCGGAGGAGGCACTGGCCCCTGTGCAGGTGGGGGTGGCGCTGCCCCGGACGGGCGGGGAGGCGTTCTGGGACAGGCTGGCGCGGCGCAGCGGCCTGGTGGTGGAATTCCGCAAGACGGACGCGGACCAGGCGGAGCGGCAGGTGGCGGCGGGACGCTGGGACTGCGCCCTGGTTCTGCCCGGGGACTTTGAGGAACGGCTGGCGCGGCGGGACACCGACGGGCTGTTCACCCTGCTGACCGGCCCCGGCTCCACCGTCTACCCCATGGTGCGGGAGACGGTGGCGGCCTGCGTGGCGGAGCTGACCGCCCCCGGCATGGCGGAGGACTATCTGCTGGGCAGCGGCATCCTGGACCGGGCGGGGGCGGAAGCGGCGCGGCCCCGGCTGGAGGAGACCCTGCTGGAGCAGGAGCGGGTGCTGGTGACCCTGGAGACGGCGGACGGGCGGCCCTTGGACCCCATCACCCTGGCGGACCGGGGGGTGGACGGCCTGCTGTCCGGGCTGACCGCCGTTGTGCTGTCCGTCTGGGCGCTGTTCATGGCCATGGATCTGGGCCGCTGGCTGGACGGCCCCCTTGCCCGGCGGCTGCGCCCCCTGCGGGGGACAATGGCGCTGCTCCTGCCCCGGCTGGCGGGGGCGCTGGCCCCGGCCCTGGCCTCCGGTATGCTGGCCCTGCTGGCGCTGGAGCGGCCCTGGGCCTGCTTTCTCCCGCTGGCGGCCTACCTGCTGTTCTGGGGCGGGCTCGCCCTGGCGCTGGCCCGGTGCGGGCCGCTGTGGAGGGCTCTGCCGGCGGTAGTGCCTTTTGTGCCGGCAGCGGCGCTGCTGCTGTCCCCGGTGCTGATCGACCTGTCCCTGCTGTTCCCGGCCCTGGCCCCGGCGGTGCGCTGGTCGCCGGTGTCCCTGTATCTGCGCGCCTGCGGCGGCGCCTGGGGGGACGGGCTGATTCTGGCCGCCTTGGGAGTGGCGATACCGGCGGCGCTGTGGATGGCGGACCGGCCGCGCCGGAGGAGACAATAAAAAAGCGCCCGCTAGCCTGTCAGGCCAGCGGGCATTTTTTTGAGGGTATTACGCCCTGATCTCAAACCATTTGATCTCGTTTGCCGCCAAGTCCAGGGGAAAACTCTCCCCGCCGTCCGTCCAGACGGTGGTGGACTGGGGCTCATAGGTGTTGTTGACCACGCAGAATTTGCCGTTGGCCACAAAGGCGTGAACCTCCACGTTCGCGTTGGAGGAGAACCAGCGGTGCAGCTCGCCCTCCCCGTGGGCCGCCCACAGGATGGCCCGGTAGAGCAGGCGGCTGTTGGCAAAGCTGTAGGGCAGGCCGGACAGGTACACGCCCCGGCCCCGGCCGTACTCGTTCACCGCCAGCTGAACCTCTTTGTCCCGCTGTATGAGAACCTGGGCGCCCTCCAGGGCGTAGATGTTCCGGCCTCCGTCGCCAAAGTCCGCTCCGTCCGGGCTGTCGGCCAGGATGAAGTGATCCCGGTGCTCGGCCCAGTTGTACTTGTCGTAGCCCAGGGTGAAGCCGGTCTCCTTTTCCACGCCCAGGATGCCGGAGAGCTGGAGGTAGCGGCCCTGGTACTGGTGCCCCGCGGGCTCGCCCACGCCGATGAGGCCGCCGCCGCCGTGGACAAACCGCTTGATGGCGGCGGAGATGTCCGGGTCCTCCCAGACCGCGCCGCCGGTGTGGGCGGTGTCGCCGCTGCCGATGTTCAGCACCACGTCCACCCCGTCCAGCGCGTGGGGGTTGGCCTTCAAATCGTCAAAGCTGAGGAAGCGCACGTCGAAGGGCGCGCCGGACAGGGCCTCAATCACCCCGGCGTAGGCGGTGTTCTGCTTGTGGTACAGGGCGTGGTGCACCATGTGGCAGCCCCAGGAGCGGGCGCGGCCCCAGCTGTTGAGCACCGCCACGGTTTTGACGCAGTAGGGGGTGGTTCCCTTGATGTTCTCATACAGCTCCCGGAACTCGCGGCAGACGGATTCCACGTAGTCGATGAACTCCGGGAACCGGCAGGCCAGCTTCAGGTAGCCGCCGTAGCCGATGCGGTCGATGGGCTTGCGCAGGATGGCCCGCCGGGCGGTGACCCAGTTTTCCTTGGCCTCCCGCACCGGGTCGCCCCCCTCGTGGAAGGTGTCCGGGAAGAAGTAGGGCAGGAAGCGGCCCTCGGTGTACTTCACGCCGGGGATATCCGAGATGAGGCGCAGGGTGGAGCCGTTGCCCACGCTGCCCACCACCGCGTCCAGCCCGATGGATTTGAACTCGTCCATGTAGGGCTCGATGCCGATCCAGTGGTCGCCCAGGAACATCATGGCCTCGCGGCCCAGCTCATGGGTGATGTCCACCATCTCTTTTGCCAGGGCGGCCACCTCCCGGCGCTGGAAGGCCATGAAGTCCTTGTATTCCCTGGACGGAACCCGGTACTGGTTGTTGTAGTACCCCTGGTCGATGATGAACTCGGGGCGGAACTGGTAGCCCGCCTCTTTTTCAAACCGCTCCAGGATATAGGGGGAGACGGAGGCGGAGTAGCCGTACCAGTCCACGTACTTCTCCCGTTTCAGCTCGTCGAAAATCAGGGTGAACTGGTGGAAGAAGGTGGTGTAGCGGATCACATCCACGTAGGGGTGGCCGGCAATGAATTTGCGCAGCCGCTCCATGGTGAACTTGTGGGTTTTGGGCTGGCGCACGTCGAAGGTGATCTGGTGCTCGAAGTCCTTCCAGCCGTTGGTGACGGCGTTGTACATATGAACCGGGTCCCAGATCAGGTAGGCCAGGAAGCTGACGGTGTAGTCGTGGAACGCCTCGGGGGCGTCCACCACCACGCAGCCCGTCCCCTCGTCGTACCGCCACGCCTCCGGCGGGATGGGCCGGCCGGTGGTGCGGTCCACCACCTCCCACCAGCGCTTGATGTCGTCCCGGGTGTTCACCCGCAGAAGCTCATCGCTGACGCCCGCCATCAGGGGGATGGACAGCGGCCCGCCCGCGGCGGTGTGGAAGCCGGTCATGATATAACACTGCTGCACCTCGTCGGGGTTGGCGCGGGCCCAATCGTTGTCCTTCCGGGTGGTGTAGTAGGTGGAGTAGACCTTGGCGTCCACCCCTTTGAGCGCCTCCGGGTAGTCGGTGCCGTCGCAGTCCCGGATGGCGTCCGCCCCCCAGCGCTTCAGCAGCTCCAGGGTTTCGGGCACCACGTCCACATCGGTGGGGATGGTGACGCGGCCAAAATGCTGTTTATCCATGCTCAAAAATTCCTCTCAGCGGGATTTTTTCCTCCGCTCCTCCGCGAAGCGCGTGTTGTAGAAATACAGCGTCGCCAGCAGGAAGGCCACGCCCAGCAGCATGATGCCCAGCCCCTTGAGCTGGCCGGTCATTCTCCAGCCGCCAATCAGCAGGGCCATGCCCGCGGCAAAGGTGATGATCATCAGGGCCATGCGCAGTTCACGGTGTTCTTTCCAAAACTTCATATCCGCACCTTATCCTTTCAGGCCGCCCACGGTCATGCCCTGGGTCAGCTTTTTCTGCACGCACATATAGAGGATCAGGGTGGGCAGCATCACCAGCACCAGGCCCGCGTACATCCGGCCGAATTCCGCCTTGGCCTGGGCGCCCTGCATCAGGTTGAGCAGGCCCACAGGGAGGGTTTTCGAGCCGGTGGAGCTGCTCATCAGCGTCATGGAGATGATATACTCGTTCCAGAAGGACAGGAAATTGAACAGGATGATGGTGATGATGGAGGGCTGGGCCATGGGGAAGATCACCTTCACCATGGTGGTGCCGTAGCCCGCGCCGTCGATGTAGGACGCCTCCTCGAAGTCGTGGGGGAGGGTGGCGAAGTAGCCGGACAGCAGGTAAATGGTGAAGGGCAGGGCGGTGGAGGCGTACACCACGGCCAGCACAAGCAGGTTATTCAGCAGGAAGGGGCTGCCGAAAACCTTCTTGAGCCACACGTCGCCGTCCTTCAGCATCAGGAAGATGGGCACCACGATGTAGTTCACGTTGATGAACAGCCCCGCCATGAAGCACACGTTGAGCAGCCGGCCCCCCATGAACTGGAAGCGGGAAAGGCAGTAGGCCGCGGGCAGGGCCACCACCAGGAGGATGCCCAGGGACAGGGCGGTGACGATGACGGAGTTGAGCATATACTCGCCCATCTTGGCCGCGGTCCAGGCGTCCACAAAGTTCTGCCAGTAGAACGACGCGGGCAGGGTCCAGGGGTTGCCGTAGAACTCGCTGTTCTGCTTGACGCTGGCCAGGAACACCCAGGCCACGGGGACGATGATGACCACAGCCAGGGCGATGAGCACCGCGTAGATGAATACCTTGTAAATGGCGTCCGCGGAACCGTGCTTTTTCTGGTTTTCCATGTCGCCGCCTCCTCACATCTGGAGTACGTCCCGCTTGGTGAACTTGTTCACCAGCGCGGACAGGGCAAAAGAGAACAGGAAGATGACCACGCCCGCGGCCATGGAATAGCCGTACAGGCCCGCGTCCTTCTGGTTGTACATGAAGCTCAGGCCCACGTCCAGCATGCCGGGGGCCACCATGGACTTGATGAACAGGAAGGCCATGTTGATGGTGGAGATGATGAAGAAGGTCAGGGTGGTGCGGATGTTGGTCCAGATCAGGGGCATGGTGATCTCAAAGAACTGGTCCAGCCGCCCGGCGCCGTCCAGCCCGGCGCTCTCATAGAGGTCCACAGGCACCGCGGACATGGAGGCCATGTACATGACCATATAGTAGCCGATGGCCTGCCACACCATGGCGATGATGACGCTGACCACGATCATGGGCTGGTCCTTCCACAAAATCATGATGTTCCGGCCGGAAATCATGGAGAACACGCTGTTCAGCATCCCGTTCTCCGGCTTGTAGACGGCGGAGAAAATGCCGGCGATGACCACGATGGACAGGATGTTGGGGATGTAAAAGATGATGCGGAAGAAGTTCTGGCCCTTGAGCTTCTCCCGGGTGAGGATGGCGGCGAACACGATGGCGAAGAAGAAGGTGATGAGGGTGACCACCACGATCAGCAATATGGTGTTCTGCATGGAGGTGATGAACTTGGTGTCATTGAACAGGATTTTGAAGTTGTTCAGGCCCACAAAGGTCTCGGTGGGGGAGTAGGCGCCCCGCTCAAACAGGGACATACGGAACACGTTCAGCGTGGGCACGATCATAAAGACGAGGAACAGAATGGCTGCCGGAGCCACACACAGGGCGATGAACCGGCTGCGGCCTTTGCTTCGGAGCATATGCAGTCTCCTTTCTCTCACAGAAACGTGGCGGGCGGCGGCGAGCAGATCCTGCTCGCCGCCGCCTGCTTGAAGGGCTTATGCTTTTCTGTATGGGTGTTGTGTCAATCAGCCCACCAGGTGCGCGCGATACTGGTCGTTGGCGGACTTGATGCCGTTGATCCAGGCGTCCTTGGTGGAGGGGTCGCTGACCAGGGTGTTCACGGGATCGAAGTACACTTTCATGATGCTGCCCAGGCCGGCCACGGACTCGGTGGTGGCGAAGCCGCCCATGGCGGCGTCGGCGCCGTTGTCATAGATAGAGTAGAACATCTTGTTGTCGCCGTCCAGCTTGTCGGTGATGCCCTCGATGGGCTGCACCGCGCCGCCCTTCAGGAAGATCTCGGCGGCCTTGTCGCTGTACATGAAGGCCACGAACTGCTTGCCGCCGTCCAGGTTCTCAGCGCCTTCGGGAACCCAAATCTGCTCAATCCAGCAGAAGCTGGAGCCGTTGCCGCCGGCCTTGGCGGCGGGCAGGGCGGTCATGCCCCAGGCGAAGCCG
>CAJUOT010000033.1 GCA_910588135.1 uncultured Oscillospiraceae bacterium
TGCCGGGCGCCGGCGCGGCGCGCGTCCGCCTCACGTTCCGCCCAGAGAGGCATCCTGAAGCTGGTCGAATGCCTCCATACACTCGTCTACCGTAGCGCCGCCCAGCAACTGCCGGACAATCTGGCAGGTGTTGCCCCACTGCTCCACCTTCATCCCGGCGTTGGAGCCCAGGACATAAATGCCCGCTTCAATCCGGTCGTTGAGGGGGCGCAGAGCAGGGATGCACTCTACCGACACGTTCTTGGACGGGGAAATCACCCGGTTGGTCTGGGAATAGACTTCCAGGGCTTCGTCGGAGGTAATGATCTCCATCACCTCCATGGCCTCTTCCGCGTGTTCCGCGTTGGCCCCTACCGCCCAGCCAGTCATGGGCATCACCGGCATCTGGCCCAGGCTGCTGGGGAAGCCGATGACCTGCAGTTCAAAATCCGGTCTCCCATAGGCGGTCTCCGTATTGGCCGCCCCCCAATAGGCCATGACAATGGGGGTTCTGCCCGCCAAAAAGTCCGGTCCCTCCGCCTCAATGGCCTCGCTCACAACCGCTTTCTCCGCATCAATATAGCCGCAGTCAATCAGCGTCTGAAGAAATTCGAACCCGGGGCGCATATAGTCGCTGTACCGGGCCTCCCCACGGTTGAGGGCCTCAATCTCCGCCTGCGTATTTCCGCCGTTGTACAGCTCCGCATAGGCTTGGGCAAACACGAAGGTCTCCAGCCACCAGCGGTTGGCCCCGACGGGCGTCTCAATCCCATTTTCCTGGAATACCCGGCAGCACTCCAAAAACTCCTGCGGGGTGTCGGGCAGTTCCAGGCCGTACTGCCGGAACAGGTCCATGTTGACAAACAGGCCGTAAGCCACCACCTCCTGCGGGATGGCCACCAGCTTGCCATCCACCGTATTGGCGGTCCGGATGATCTCCCGCAGGTTTTTGGCGCTGTCCAGCCCTGACAGGTCCATCAGCTTGCCCTCCGCGCCCAGCGTCAGAATGGTATCCGGGTTGAGAAGGTACAGATCGTCCATGTCGTTCCGGGCCCGGTCCAGAGACACCTCGTCGTAAGTCTTGTCCCGGTAGTCTTCCGCCGTGTAGGTGATATAGGCCACGCTCACGCCCAGTCGTTCCTCCGCCATGACCACCGTCAGCTCCGAAGCGCTGCGGGCCACGTTTTCTGCGCCAGGGTCGGTCTTTTCCATAGGGCTGAATAGATTGACCACCTGTTCGTCCGCCTTTTCCGATGGAAGCAGGTTCCGATTCACGCCATCATCCCCGCAGGCGGACGCCGCCAGCAGCACGGCACCCGCCAGACAGGCGGCCGCCCATCTGCCTGTGCCGCTGTTTTTCCTATTTTTCATCGCCGGTTCCATCCTTTCCTTTCAACAATCGCCCGATCGTTTTTTTCAGCAGCGCCACATCCAGGGGCTTGGCCACATGGGCGCTCATCCCCGCGTCCAGCGCCGCTTTCTCGTCCTCCGCGAAAGCGTTGGCCGTCATGGCGATGATGGGGATTCTTTCCGCGTCCTCCCGGTCCAGGGCCCGGATGGCCCGGGCCGCCTCGTGGCCGTTCATCACCGGCATCTGCACGTCCATCAGAATGGCGTCGAACTCCCCCGCCTGAGAGCACTGGAAGCGCTCCACCGCCAGACGGCCGTTCTCCAGAATCTCGCAGGAGGCTCCCTCCATCTCCAGCAGCTCCGTCAGAATCTCCGCGTTGATCTCGTTGTCCTCCGCGGCCAGGAACCGCAGCCCCTCCAGGCTGTTCTCCCGCTCGGGCGCCGGCTCGGCAGCGCGGGTCCCGGCCGTCCAGAGCTCCTCCACTTTTTCCCGGAACGCCGCCTCGAAAAACGGCTTTGTCAGCACCCCTGTCCGCCCTGTTTTGGTGGCCTACTCCAATCCCTGGGCGTCATATTCCGCCATGAGCAGGATGGGGACCCCCTCCGGGAGCGCCTCCCGCAATACCTCCGCCGCCCGGGGCCCGTCCATGCCCGGCCCATCCCAGTCCAGCAGAACCAGCTGGTATGGTTCGCCATTCTCCAGCCGCCCCAGGGCCTCCTCCAGTCCGGCGGCGGCATCCACGTGAATCCCCGTGTCCTCCATGAGCGTCTGTATGCTCTCCCGTCCCTCCGGGGCTCCATCCACCGCCAACACCCGGGAGATCCCCCGCGCCTCCCAAAACTGCCGCTCCGCGTGTCCCTCCTGAATTCGCAGCTCCAGCTCCACCCGGAAGATGGAGCCTTTATCCACCTGGCTGGCCACGTCAATGGTTCCGCCCATGAGCTCCACGATGCTCCTGGTGATGGCCATGCCCAGCCCCGTGCCCTGCACCTTGTTGGTGGTGCTGTTTTCCGCCCGGGTAAAGGCGTCGAAAATCGTCTCCAGATACTCCGGCGTCATACCGTAGCCGTCGTCCTCCACCTCAATGCGGATGTGCTCGTACTGGCTGGAGCGTTGCTTGAGCCCGATCATGCGCAGCCAGATATGCCCGCCCTCCGGCGTGTACTTCACCGCATTGGACAGCAGGTTGATGAGAACCTGGTTGATCCGGGTCTCGTCCCCCACCAGATACTCGTGGCGGATGCCAGCCACCTCCACATGGAACTCCTGATTTCTGGCCTGGGCCATGGGCTGTATGATGGCTTCCACGGCGGACACCACGCCGCTCAAGGCAAACTGGTCGAAGGTGAGCACCACCTTGCCGCTCTCAATCTTGGACACGTCCAGAATGTCGTTAATCAGGCTGAGCAGGTGCTGGCCGGAGGACATGATCTTTCTGGTATACTCCCGCACCTTGGCCGCATCCTCCGCGTCTTTGTCCAGCAGGGTGGTAAAGCCCAGCACCGCGTTCATGGGTGTGCGGATGTCGTGGGACATATTGGACAGGAAGGTGGTTTTGGATGTGCTGGCAATCTGGGCGGCCTGGAGCGCCTGGGCCAGCTGCTGGCTGTGGAGCTGCCGCTCCTCCTCCCGCTCCTTCCGCACCCGCTCCTGCTGCCGCCAGCTGAGATAGTACAGCAGCACGCACAGGAAAAACGCGGCCAGCATGGCGGCCACCACAATGGCAATGTTCTGGTTGACCGTGCGTCCCTCCTGCTGGATGGCCTCCACCGGCACATAGCCCACCAGGAAGATGGTTCCCCCGTTCACCGCCCACATATAGTTGAGGGCGTTCACTTCCCGGATATCATGATAAAACAGGATGTCCTGTCCGCTGCCCAGGCACCGGGCAACTTCCGCCCGGATATCCGGGTCCTCCACCTTGTTGGCCCGGTAGAAATCGTCCAGGTTCAGGTGTCCGGCGCTGCGCTGGCCCATCCCCTTTGGCTTCAGCACAAAGCGCTCGCTCTCCGCATCCATGATATACAGCGACGCCTGCTTATTGTAGAAACCGCCCGCGGGAAGGGCCTGATCAATGGTGTCGTACACGTACTCAATATACAGTGTCCCGATCTCCTGTCCATCCCGCTCCACGGGACATTTCATGGTATAGGACCATGTGCCCATGTAGTTCAGATAGGACTGGGACACCGGCATTCCGGCCACGGTCCCCCCGGCCGAGAAGTCCAGCCCTTCCCCGGTAAAAGGCTCGCCGTTGTTGGACACCCCCTCCGCCTTTCCTGCAAGGATCAGCGACAGCTTCACAACGGTGCGGTTGCTCTCATAGGAGCGGATAAATGCCTCCGGGTCCTCCGTCCGGGCCGCCTCCCGGGCAATCAGAGACTGGAACTCCGCCTCGTTGTTCAGGATGGCCTCAATGGTGCACTGGATCAGGTCCAGGCTCTCGCTCAGGTTCTGGATGGCCGCGGCGGACATCTCCCGCGAAGTTTTCCGGGCCACCGCATATACCACCGTGCCAAAGACACAAAAGACCAGCAAAATGGAGAGGAGCAGGGAAACGCCTCTCCGCCGTTCCCGTTTGTCAGACTTTTCTTTCATCGTTACGATCTCCATTCTACGCCCCGAAACGGGCGGCTCCGGGCCGCAAAGCAGGCGTCGAGCACCCCGGCGCCGTCCTCCGCCGGGGCCGCCTGCGGCCGCTCCCTGATTATACCATCCCCTCCATTTTAGTGTCAATAGAGCGGGAAGGTTCCCCTCCGACAGAGCGGCGCAAAAGGAGCCGGCGGCCCTGGGAAAAACCTTCCCGGCCGCCGGCTCCTCCTATTGTCCTTCCTCCCGTTCCGGCAGCTCCCCCTTGTATGTGAAGCCGGAGGCAATCGCCCCGGTGGGGCAGACAGACTTGCACTTCCCGCAGCGGATGCACTCGCCGCTGTTGATGTTCTTTGTCACCTCCACCGCCATGGGGCAGGACTGTTCGCACTTCTTGCAGCCGACGCACCTGTGCTCATCCAGGCGCATCTGGAAAAAGCTGAACCGGTTGAACAGGGAATAAAACGCCCCAAGGGGACACAGATACCGGCAGAATGGCCGGTGAATCAGCACGGATGCCGCCACCGTCACAATCAGCACCAGCGTTTTCCAGCTGAACAATGCCCCGGCCAGCGCCCGCAGCGACGGGTCCGCCAGCATCAGGGGGATGCCGCCGCCCAGCGTCCCTGCGGGGCAGAGGTATTTGCAGAAGTAGGGCGGCCTCACCCCGGTCCGGGTCACGGCAAAGGCGGGCAGGCCGACGACCAGCACCAGCAGAACGATATACTTGAGATACCGGGCTGGCCGGTCTATTCTTCCGGGGACCTTCCATTTGGGGACCGGGATTTTGTGGAGCAGGTCCTGCACCAGTCCAAATGGGCACAGCAGGCCGCACACCACCCGGCCCAGGACGACCCCAAACAGCATCAGCAGACCCAGCACGTAAAACGGGAAATGGCGCTTTATTCCGCCCACCGACGCCTGGAGCGAACCGATGGGGCACGCCCCCAGCGCGCCGGGGCAGGAATAGCAGTTGAGCACGGGGACACAGACCGCCTTTGTGCCGCCGGTAAAGATGCGCCCCCGCTGAAAGCCGATCAGATAGCCATTGAACAAAACGGCGGACACAAGCTGCGCCGCGCGCTGAAAAGGCAGGCGTATTCTCGCGCCCCGGCCCGTCACCCGATTCCGATGCATTCCAGGCAAATCCTCACCGCCTTTTGCAGAACCTCCAGGTACTCCCCTCTCAAAACGCCCACGGCGGCCAGCGCCGCCGCCAGCCCCAGAAGGCCATACCTCGTCCACAGCACAGTCCTCTTTTTCAAAGCTGATCTCCGCCTTTCCGCCAGCTTATGGCATATGTCTATCTCCATTCGTAGTATGACATATTACAGAACGGTTGGCAAGGGTCAAGTTTTGCCGGCCCGGGTCTGCCGCGCCGCCGCGCCCGCACAGTCCGCCTCCTGGCACAGCTTCCGAGTTCCTCGCCAGCAAAGCCCCGCAAAGCCGTGCGTCCGGCTTTGCGGGGCCAAAAACGGGAATACAGCGGGCGTATTCCCTCAGACCATGATGGGGCGTTGGAAAAATATATTTTGCATCCGCCGCATGGCTGAGCCAGGTCATTCCACCCAAACTGAGTAGCCAAACGCTCCCAGCCGTCCCTCTCCCCAGTCCTGCTCCAATGCCGGGGGCGCGGACGCCGCGGGGATTTTCAAAGCAGCCGCTTCCTCTCCCGCGTTCAGCGCCACGGTTACCGCCCTGCCGCCCAGTGTCCTTTGGTAGACGTACAGCCTGCCCCGCGCCAGAAGGGTACGGTGGTCCCCCAGGGCCAGCACGTTGTTCTCCCGCCGCAGGGCGCAGAGGGCGCGGAAGAACGCCCGCTGGTCATTGGGCGGGCTGTCCCAGGGCATGGCCCTGCGGTACTCAAATTCGGATATGCCGGCTACCCCCAGCTCATCTCCATAGAATACGCAGGGGGCGCCGGGGGCGGTGAACAGGAACACCTCCGCCAGCCTCAGCCGGCGGACATCCCCGCCGCACAGGGACAAAAACCGGCTGACATCGTGGCTGTCCAGCAGGTTGAGCTGGCCCTGGACGATCCCCGTGGGATAGCGGCGGAGCATCTGGGCAACACGGGCGCTGAACTGGGCGGCGTCGATGGAACCCGAGGCGAAAAAATCCCGGCTGTGCTTTCGGAAAGCGTAGTTCATGGCGGAGTCAAACATATCCCCCCGCAGCCAGCTCTCGGCGTTTTCCCAGATCTCGCCGATCATCACGCTGTCCGGGTTAACGGCCCGGGCCGCGCGCCGGAAGGCCCGCCAGAACTCCCGATCCACCTCATTGGCCACGTCCAGCCGCCAGCCGTCCACCCGGTACTCCCGCAGCCAGTGGGTGCACACCCCCATGAAGTAGTCCCGCACCTCGGGGTTGGAGGTGTTGAGCTTGGGCATTTTTGGCTCATAGGCGAAGCAGGCGTAGCCGGGGGCCGCATTCCCCTCCGGGCGGGACACGGGGAACGTCAGATCGTAGAACCAAGCCTTGTAGCGGGACGCCTCGCCCCGGCGCACCACATCGTCAAAGGCAAAAAAGTCCCAGCTGCAATGGTTGAATACGCCGTCCAGGATTACCCGGAGGCCCAGGCCGTGGGCCCGCTCCACCAGGTTTCGGAACTCTTCATCGGTTCCAAAATCCGGGGAAACATGGAGATAATCCAGAAGGTCGTATTTGTGATACTCCCCGGCGGTGAAAATGGGGTTGAGATAGATGCAGTTGAAGCCCAGCTCCGCGATGTAGTCCAGGTTTTCCGTGATCCCCCGGATCGTTCCCCCCAGCCGGGACTTCAGCGTCAACCCGTCCCCCCAGGACAGCTCGGCGGGCGTTCCCCGAACCCGGCGCTTTTCCGAGGCAAAGCTGTCCGGGAAAATATTGTAGACCACGGCACGCTTGAGCCATTCCGGCACAGCGCTGATCTCCTCCCGCCGGATAAAGGGGTATTGATAAAACTCACTGCGCTCCGAGGGGAGCGCGGCGGAAAAAATATCCGCATATAAGCAGAGGGTTTCATCCCTGCCGAAGAGTTCAAAATAGTAGCACACCCGGGCGTAGGGGCTGTCAAAGGTAACCTCATAGTAGTCGAAATCCAGTTCATGGGCGGCGCGCCCCATTTCCAGGGAAACAAACCGGATGGGATCTCCCGGCTGCGCCCGGTCGCCGTACCAGAGCACACAGCGCTCCAGCTCCCCCGCGGCGCAGCGCAGCCGTATGGTGAGGGAGGTCTCGCTGTTGGCGAAGGCGTACTGGGACAGAGGGATGTGGGTCACCGCCTGTCGTGTAATCATAAGCATTTCCTTTCCATAGAGCCCGTCATTCCTTCACGCCCCCGGCGGTGAGGCCGGACACCATATGCTTCTGCACCCTGAAAAAGATCAGCAGCAGGGGCAGGGTGGCCAGCATGGACGCGGCGGTGAACACCGGCCAGTTCCGGCTGTAGTCGTTGGACTGGAGCTGATACAGCCCGCCTGCCAGGGAGTAGGACCGGCTGTCCAGCAGGAAGGTGGTGGCAAACAGGTATTCGTTCCACACGGTGATGAGCACCATGACGCAGGTGACGATGATGGCGGGCCGGGCCAGGGGCAGAACGACGCGGAGGATCATCTGAAAGTCATTGGCGCCGTCGATTTTGGACGCCTCCTCAATCTCCCGCGGAATGGTGTCGAAGTAGCCCTTCATGTTCCAGACGGCGAACACGCACATGGAGCCGGCGTAAATCACCATCAGCCCGCCGTGGGTGTTGAGGGTATTGGTCAGCCGCAGGACCCGGAACAGGGCAAACATGGACAGCACCTGGGGAAAGGCGTTGAGCACCAGCAGCGAGCGCAGCATCCCCCGCCGTCCGGCAAACCGCCACCGGGAGGCGGCGTAGGCGGCGGGCACCGCGCACAGCATGGACAGGGCAATGGTGCCCGCGCTGAGCAACAGGGAGTTTTTCAGCCACAGCAGAAAAGGCTTGTCAAACAGGATGGCCCGGTAGTTTTCCAGCGTGGGGTCTTTCGGCAGGAAGGAGAGCTCCCCGGACAGCGCGGCGCCCTGGCCGCTGAAGGAGATGGACAGGGCGTACAGCACCGGCACCAGGGTCACCAGGCACAGCAGGATAAAGGCCGCGTTCAAGAGTGCCAGTCTGGCGGTATTCTTTCCTTTTCTCGTCATGGCTCAATCCTCCCGAAGGCTGCGGTTGGTCAGGATGGAAAACAGGATGATGACCACAAACAGCAGCATACTCACCGCACTGGACAGCCCGTAGTTATTGGACGCGAAGGCGTTCTGGTGCGCGTAGGTGATGACCGTATTCAGCGTGGCGCCGGTCATGTAGCCCCGCTGCTGGGTGAGCAGGTAGATGATGTCAAACTGTTTGAAGGTGATGAAGGTGGTCATCACCGCCGCCGGGGCGATGATGGGCCGGATGGCGGGGACGGTGATGGACCATGTCCGCGTCCAGAACCCCGCCCCGTCCAGGGTGGCGCTCTCGTAGAGGCTGCCGTCCACGCTCTGGAGCGCGCCGTCAACGGTGGAGATCATGAAGGGCAGGGCCATCCACAGGTTCAGCGCCATGCAGGACAGAAACGCGATGCCGTTGCCGGCCAGGAAATCCACCTTACCCAGCCCCAGCAGACCGAGGAGCTTGTTAAGCATGCCGAACTCGGTGTTGAACATCCCAACCCGCCACAGCAGGATGGAGATGTAGGCGGGCACCGCCCAGGGCACCATGAGCAGGGTTTTGTACACCCGCTTCAGCCGCAGGCCGGGCGCGTTCAGCCCCAGGGCGATGAAAAACCCCGCCCCGATCTGAATCACCATGTTCAACGCCGTCCACACCAGGGTGGTGCCCAGAGCGGACAGGAATCCGGAGTCAAACTTGAACAGCGCCCGGGCGTAGTTGGAAAGGCCGATAACCTCATAATCCGTCCAGTGGTAGAGGTTCATGTTGGTCAGGGAAATGTAGCCCGTGTAGGCGATGGGGAACACAATGACGACCAGGATCAGCAGCAGGGCGGGGGCACAGTAGGCCCAGGGCTTCCATCTGCGGGTTTGCTCCATCATACCACCTCGTTTCAGGGAAAGGGGCGGCGGAATCCGCCGCCCCCGGTTACTTTACTGCATATCCTTGATAGCCTGCTCCGCGGCAGCCTGGGCGTCCGCGGCAGCCTGGGCCGGATCGGCGCCGTTCTTGTTGATGGCGGTGAGCATGGTTTCCGCCGGACCCCACATGGCGTTCATCTCAGGGATGTTGGGCATGGGCCGGGCGGTGGAGGCGGTCTTCTGGATGACGGCGATCATCTCATTGCCGGCCACCTGGGGGTCGTCATAGGACTTGTTGTTGGCGGGGGCGCACCCGGACTTGTTGGCCAGATCCACGCCCACCTCCGGGGAGGCCATGGCGGTGAGCACCTTGGCGATGGCGTCCTTCTTCTCCGCCAGCGCCACCTTCAATACGCCCGCGCCCTGGATGCCGGAGAAGGGGGCCAGCCCGTTGCCGTTGGGCAGCTTGATGTCGGACAGAGAGGCGATGCCATAGTCGATGCCGGCTGACTCAATGCCGGACACCAGCCAGGGCCCCCCGATGATGGCGGCGGCCTTCCCCTCGTTGAACAGGGTGGTGACGGTGTTGTAGTCGCCGTCCGCCTGAAGGGCGCCGAACTTCTGGTTATAGGCAGCCGCTTCGATGGTCTTGGGATCGTTCAGTCCGGGCTTACCGTTCTCATCAATGACGTAGCCGCCAAAGCCGTTGATGAAGGGGGACACGTTATAGGCATTGGTGTGCTGGTTGACCACGGCGTAGGTGCCCGCCGCCGCATCGGTGTGGGCCGCCATGTAGTCGTACAGCTCCTCGGTGGTGCCGGGGATATCACCCTCCCACAGGGCCTTGTTGTAGAGGAATACCAGCGTCTCAAAATACACCGGGAGCAGATACTGGGTTCCGCCAATCTGTCCCGCCTCCACGGTCATGGGCAGGTGGCTGGCCAAAATGGAGCTGTCCACCACATCGGAGAGGGGGGCCAGTATGTCCATTGCAGCAAAGATTCCCAGCACATCGTGGGCGTAGAAGTACATATCCGGGGCGTTGGCCGCGTCGCTGCCGTACAGCTTCAGCTGGTTGGGCATATCGGTCTTTTTCTCAAAGACGACGGTGATCTGGTCGTCCACCAGCTGGGCATTCACCTGATCGGCGATGGTCTGCATGATGCCCTCGTCCCCGTCGTGCCAAACCGTGACCGTGACGGGATCTTTCGGTGCCTCCGTGGGATTGGCGTCCTGCGTGGGTTTAGAGGATGGGGCATCGGAGCTTTGGGACGCGGGCTGGGCGCATCCGGCCAGCGCTGCGAAGCACAGCGCCGCGGCAAGCAGCAGGGCAGTGATCTTTTTCATTACAAATCTCCTTTCCGATAAAACGTTTTCTCAAAGGGTTTACTCGGTATGAGATGGCCATTTCTCATAGAATTTAACAATACACTTGCATTTTTTCGCAAGTTCTTGTAAAATCTATGAGAAGTATAGCACCCAGACATTTACAGTGTCAACAGATTTCCCTTCGTCTAACTACACAAATTCAGAAAGCGTTTTATCAAAAAATGAGAAAGGAGAATTGCCATGGCAGCCACCATCAAGGATGTCGCCCGTGAGGCGGGCGTATCCATCGCCACCGTCAGCAAGGTAATCAACGGCCGGGTTCATGTGGCGCCCGCCACCCGGGAGCGGGTGCTGCAGGTAATGGAAAAGCTCAACTACGCTCCCAATGCCGCAGCCGCCAATCTGGCCCGGCGGTCCAGTAAAAACGTGCTGTACGCCGACCGGTTTTACAAGGGTCTGCCCTACGAGAACCCCCATATGTTCGATATTATCTGCGGGGCCAGCCAGGAGCTGGGCCGGAAGGGTTACCGCCTGTCCCTGCTGAATCTGGATATCTGCGGAAAAAGGCCGGAGGAGATGTTTGAGGAGGCCATCCTCAGCCGGGTGGCGGACGGCATCATTGTCAGCAGCGCCTTTGTCACCCCCCACGTAGAGCGGCTGATGCTGCGCTATGATTTCCCCCAGATCTGTATCGGCAAGCCTGAGTTTGACACCGTCCTGTCCTGGATCGACGCCAATAACACCCTTTCTTCCGATCTGGCGGTGGAGCAGCTGCTGTCCACCGGCTGCCGCACATTGGCTTTCATGGGCGGCCGGAGGGAGGATCATATCTTCATGGACCGGCTGCGGGGCTTTCGCTCCGCCATGGAGAAGCGCGGCCTGCCGGTCCGGGAGGAGTATATCACCTTTAACCCCCCGGAGGTGGATGCGATCACCCGGTCCGCCGCCTCCCTGCTTGAACTGCCTCAGCCGCCGGACGGCATCATCTGTACCAACAGCCTGATGGCAGTGGGCGCCGTCCGGGCCGTCCGGGAGAAAGGGCTTGAGATACCCGGGGATGTGTCATTGGTGGCGTTTGACGACCACCCCTACTCCCCCATGGTGTCCCCCCAGCCCACTATCATTGATATCGACCTGTTCAGCCTGGGCGTCCACGCCGGGAACCTGCTGCTGAAAAAAATACGGAATCCGGCCATGCTGGTGCAAACCTACACGGCGCTGCCCCGGCTGCTGCTGCGGGGGACAACCCGCCTCAGATGAGGACCGCCCCTTTCTTAACTGTGCCCAGGCCAAATTCCAGAAGCATTTCAATATGGATGAGGCAGGCCCTTGCAGTCAGCAAGCGCCTGCCCCATGGAGCTTTTATCGTTTGTACTTGACAGCAGCCGCAAGCCCTATGAGCAGTGTGATTACAGACACACCCAGCAAAATCATGGCCGGTTGTTGGGATGCCGGGGAGGTCTGCCCGTCAGGCGGGGCAAATCCGCCGCCGGACGGTGGAAATCCCCCGTTCTCATGCTGTTCCTGATTTGGGGCGTTCCCCGCCGCCCCTTGCGCCTCCGTCTCTGATGGTGCACTGTCCGTTTTGCCGGGAATGCCGGCTGTTTCATCTTGAGCGGACGGCGGCATCTGGCCGCCTCCGCCGCCAAATCCGCCGGGACCGCCGCCCATGCCGCCGCCGCTCATCGTTCCCATATCGGACAGATTCAGATCGCCTGCGCTGACCAGCGCATCTTGCTGTGCATTCTGCTGTTCACTGGTAGAGGGGATCGTTTCTTCTAACTGCCCCCGGACACTCTCCTGCCGCAGCGCGCAGAAAGAACGCAGGGTTTGCAGGCCGGTTTCAAATTCCTCACAGGTGCAGAATTTGGTGGGGTCTTTCTCCACATATTCCGCAATCAGCGCATAGGCATCCTCTATGATTTGATCTGTATCTACCGTATTCAGAAATTCCGCGTACAGCTCGTGATATCGCTGGGTGCAGCTCTCATCGGAGAATATCCACGCCTGCATAGGGCGGTCGGACAGGACATCATCAATGGCGTCGTTGATAGACGAGGCGGCCTCGCCGCCCATGAAAGTCCCGAACGCCAGGTTGTAGTCCCATGGAATCATGGAAAGCCGGCCATCTTCCTCATACAGATAGTAGTTGTGGATCATGTTTCCGGTGTAGCTGTCCCCATTGACCACAAAATTGTGGACGACAAAATAGCGAAGCACCGCCTCTATGTCCAGAACATTTTCCAAATCCTCATAGCTGGAAAGGGATTTCAGAGAGGCGATCAGCCGCGCCTGATCCGCGTCAGACACGTTGGTTTTCGCGCTGCTGAAGATATTGGAATAGCTGTCCGGATCATCGTCAATATATTGCAGCTTCACATCGGAAGCGCCTCCAAAACTAAAACCGCCACCGCCGCCAAACATGGATGGCGGGTCGAAATCGCCAAAGTTCATTCCGCCCGGAGGCACGTCAGATGGCTGACGCGCCGCGTCCTGTCCGGCCGGGGGCGCTTCCCCCATGCCCTCCGGCCCGTTGCCGGGCATGGCCGGCGGACTGAAATTGCCGAAGTCAGGTCCTTGACCGGGTTGAGCGGGGCCATCCCCGCCCTCTCCGCCGGGTCTGTCCGCGAGGCCGTTCATATCAAAATCCCGGCCATTGCCCCTGCCCCCGCCAAAGTCCATGCTGTCCGGTTTGTAGAGTTCGCCGTAATCATTGCCATAGTTGCGCTGCAAGAAGGCTTCCTCAACACCTTCCACCGCCAGATACAGCCCCCAATCCTCGCCATTGACTGTAATGTATACAAAACTGCTCAGGGAGCTGGGGACGCCGAAAGCATTCATCATCTGATAGGTCAAATAGTCCTTCATCATGGTGTTGTCCTGAATCAGATTATTCAAGCTGATTTTATCCAGCCCATGATAGCTCTTGACACTGTCATATTTGTCAAACTCAATTTTGAAGCTGTAACGGCTGCTCCCCATGGCGGAGACGGAGCTGAGGGAGGTATTGCCCTTTGCGCGGATTCCCACATTTTTATAGCTCTCGCCGTCAATGACCACATTGCAGGCGCTGTATTCCTCGCTCTGGCAGGTCTCAATAAAACCATCCCAATCGTCCATGACGATTTCAATGGTATGGACGCGGGAGGCATCGAACAGCCGGTTTTCATACCCGATCACCTTGCCCGCCGGCTGGAGGCCCAGGGCCTCGCCATTCATAAAAAGCAGCGTAAGGAGCAGGGAGAGAACAATGGCGGCAACGCAGACGCGGTCCATATACTTGTGCGTTGACATGACAGCCCCCCTACCCCATGTAATCGCCGTTGTAGCTCACCAGCACCGCGCTCTGAATTCCGTCTATCCCGGAGAGCGTGTTGACAAAATCCGTGTTGTCATCCTTGAGGCGGATCTCCAGATTCAGCTCCACCACCCCGCGCTGCGCCGATTTGCTTTTGACCACGCAGCGCTGGGTCTGCCCCTCCAGGTATTGCCTTGCCCTCTGCTCCGCTTCGCGGCCATCGCATTGAAGCACGACTATGTAGGGGTTATAGCTGCTCTTCCTGTTGACAAAGACCAGCAAAATCAGGCCAATCACGACCCCGCCGATGATGGCCAGCGGAATCATCCCAGCAGCCAGCACGATGCCCTCGGCAATGGCCCAGAACAAAAAAGCAATGTCCAGCGGCTCCTTGATGGCGGTGCGGAACCGGACGATAGACAGCGCGCCTACCATGCCCAGGGACAGCACCACATTGCTGGTGACCGCCAGAATCACCACAGTGGTGATCATGGTCAGGGCAATCAGGGTAACCCCGAAGCTGGAGGAATACATCACGCCCTGGTCAGTTTTTTTGTAGACGAAGAAAATAAACAGGCCGATGCCAAAGGCCAGTATGAGAGCCAGCACCATATCGAAAATACTGACGCTGGTGACGTTCTCCAGAAAGCTGGATTTGAAAATATCTTGAAAAGTCATAAAAAGCTCCTTTTTGTTCAGCCGTAAATCCGGCATTGGGCGTACTTGGAAAACGAAGAGGCGTGCCGCCCCTCCAGTTGAACCGCGTCACGGATGATTGATGGGAGAAATCCGTCCCATTTGACCTCCAGGATCATGGGCGCGTCTCCTGCGGGGATTGTGATCCCAGGGTTTAGAAAGTCTGTGCAGCACAGTCCGGTTCGGATATTGTAGTCCAGCGTGATGCGGACATTGCCTGCCGGGTAGACATAGGGCTCGCGGGTATAGTCCACAATGGTCTTGGGGCGGAGCTGCTGGGTGCGCATTTTGCCGTAGAGCTCCCGCACCAGCGGCCTGCCGCTGTCCAGCATCCATGACAGGCTGCCTCGCAGGATTGCGGATACCTCCGGTATGGAAAGCGCGGCGCTTTGCTTGTTTCCCAGTCCCCCCAGCTTGCTTTTTTTCTCCAGATGAATGACCGAGGTATCGCCGTTATAATAGCGGATGCGGAATTTTTCCCGGCGGCTGACGCCGTTCAGCTTTTCCCGCAGCGCCTTGTCTGCGGGGGTGTCAAAGTATAAACTGCGAACTAGGTACTTCCCGTCCACCGCGTGCCGGTCTGTCTGGGCCACGGCCCGCAGGCGCTGCCGGAGGGCCAGCATATCCAGATATGAGATTTCATGCTTCCACTCATGCCGAAAATCCATGTTGACTGCCTCCTCCCTTCCAATAGAATGAGGCCATTATAAAGGACGAACTTAAAAACAAGTTAAAAAAGACTCTTCCGGCTTGAAAAATGTATACGTGCCCAACCGTTCATAATTTTGCCCTTGCTTTTTGCGGTCCGTACCGGTACAGTAGAGGGTAGCCTGAGTTAAAAGGGGGATTTGCCGTGCGTATTTTAGTTGCCGACGACGAGCCGGAGATGACCATGGCGCTGGAGGCCCTGCTCAAACGGGAGCACTACTCCGTGGATGTGGTCCACAACGGGCAGGACGCGCTGGACTATGGGCTTGCGGAAAACTACGACTGCATCGTTCTGGACATTATGATGCCCGGGCTTGACGGCATCCAGGCTCTGCAGGCCCTGCGCGCCAAAAATATTGCCACTCCGGTGCTGCTCCTGACGGCAAAAAGCCAGGTGGAGGACCGGGTGGCCGGGTTGGACAGCGGGGCGGACGACTATCTGCCCAAGCCCTTCGACAACCGGGAATTTGTCGCCAGGGTCCGGGCCTTGACCCGCCGGGGCGGGGAATATACGCCCAAGGTTCTCTCAGCCGGGAACGTCACCCTGGACTGCTCCACCTTTGAATTAAAATGCGGTTCCGCCTGCGTCCGGCTGGGCAACCGGGAGTTTCAAATGCTGGAACTGCTCATGCGGCAGGAGGGGCGGCCGATTTCCACGGAGCAGTTTATGGAGCATATCTGGGGCTATGACAGCGAGGCGGAGATCAACGTGGTCTGGGCCTATATCTCCTATTTGCGCCGCAAACTGGAAGCGGCAGGGGCCAATGTCCGCATTGCCGCCCGCCGGGGCCAGGGGTATCTGCTGGAGGAAACGATATGATCCGCTCACTGCGCCGGAAATTTATCCTGATCGCCATGGCGTCCCTGGTTGGAACGATGGTGGTCCTCTGCACGGCCATCGGCATCGGCAACTACTGCATCAACACCAACCGGGTGGATCACGCCATCGCCCTCCTGCGGCAGAATGGAGGGCGGTTCCTGCCTCCCGCCCCACGTTTTGATCCCTCAAATTTCGACTTTCAGATCACCCCGGAAACCCCCTTTGAAACACGGTATTTCATCGTTGAGCTTACCGCCCAAAAGGAAATCCGGTCCGTCGCGTTAGACCATATCGCCGCGCTGGACCGTCAGACCGTGGTGGATATCGTCAGCCAGATCATAGATACCGGAGCGAACCGGGGATATGTTGGCTATTACCGCTTCGGTGTGTTCCCGGATGAAGGCGGCGGGAATACCATCATCGCTCTGGACTGTTTCCTGCAGCTTCAATCCACCGACAATACGCTGCGTGTCACGGGCGTCATATTTCTGGTCTGTGTCTCAATCGTTTTTATTCTGCTGCTCTTTTTGTCCAAGCGGGCGATTCAGCCCTTTGTTGACAATCTGGAGCGGCAGCGGCAGTTTGTCACTGATGCCTCCCATGAGCTGAAAACGCCGCTGGCCATTCTGTCGGCGGATATGGGGCTGCTGGAAGACACCTACGGAGAGGACAAGTGGCTGGAGAGCGCAAAATCTCAAATCACCCGGTTAGACAGGCTTATCAAAAATCTGGTGGAGTTGGCCCGCACCGAGGAGACGGTCAAAGAGGACGCGGTGGAAATATTTTCGATCAGCGAGATTGCCCACGCCAGCGCGGACGCCTTTCAGCCGCTGGCTGAAGCGGATGGAAAATCGCTGGAAGCGGAGATCACGGATGGGATTTTTATAAAGGGCGTCCAGGACAATTTCTTTCGCCTGTTTTCCATCCTGCTGGACAACGCAGTCAAGTATTGCGACCCGGAGGGCGCGATCCGGCTCTGTGTATCTCATCGGGGGCGAAACATCTGTATTGTCGTATCCAACCCCTGCGCCGGAGTAAACACAGCGCAGCTTCCCCGGTACTTTGACCGTTTTTACCGGGCGGATTCCTCCCGCGCCCGCTCCACTGGAGGCTACGGGATCGGGCTGTCTACCGCAAAAGCCATTGTTGTCCGGCACAAGGGCCGCATTTCCAGCCACTATACAAATGGCATAATCACCTTTACCGCTGTAATCCCGCACACAAGCTGACACTCTGCAGCTCTGCCTGCCGCCCGGCAAAAGCGCTGCGGTTTGGTCTCAAAAAGGAGGCCATTCAGCGCCTCACGGCCTCATGCTGCTGGAGCCGGCCGGCCAATCACAGCCCCAGCAGCCTGGCGGAATTGCGGTAAAACACCTTGTCCGCCATGACGGGGTCGCCGGCAAACGCCTCCTCGCAGGCCGCTACCGACTGCGTGATGCCGTCGAAGGGGTAGTCGGTGGCAAACAGGATCTTATCCTCGCCGAACAGTTCCACAAGCCGGCGCATGACTTCGGCGTTTTTGAACGAGGTGTCCGTGTAGACGTTTTTCCAGCCGTGCTTCCCCACCGCCTCGGCCAGCTGCTCGTACTCCCAGCCGCAGTCGCCGCCCGCGTGGGCCGGAATCAGGACGTAGTCCGGATAGCGTTCGATGAGGTCCAGCATATAGTGAAGCTCTCCGTATTCCTTGGGCGCCAGCGCCTGATAGCGGCTCCCCGGTTTATAGTAATCGTTGATGCCGCAATGGGCTGTGACCGGCAGGCCCAGCTCGCCGAACACCTCGACGGCCGCATAGGTGCGCTCGTCCGTCAGGGGGACGTTCTGCAGGATGGGGTGCAGCTTCAGTCCCTTTGCGCCCAGGGCGATGTCCCTGCGCAGCTTGCGCGCCATCTCCGGGATGGGAAGCCGGAAGTCCGCGCTGGTGAATGGGATGATCCGCGGCTCCAGCTTCGAGGCGGCCAGGGCTTCCTCAAAGCTGGAGTTGGGCATGACCGGCAGCGACACCGCGTAATCAATGCCGTTTGCATCCAGCGCCTGGCGGGTCGCCTCCAAGCTGCCGTACTCCCAGGTGCGCAGCTGTCCGGCGTCAATCAGGATATTCTGTTCCTCCTGATTTTCCGTCACCAGCGCCCGGCTGTAGCGGTCCCGGGCCAGCTCCTCAAACGGGTCCTGATAGGGGGGAAATTTCAGCGGCGGGTGAAATATGATGTTTCTGCTGTCGTGGAAAATATCCCCCAGATGCGTGTGGAAGTCAATGATCCTTCGTTTCATAAAAAGCCCCCCTGAATGGATGAATAAAACAGGCGCCCCGGGCTGCCGGGGCGCCTTGATTTGAAAACATTTCGAACGAACCGCCTGCCACAGTCTTACTCGTGCGCGCCGTCCGCCAGATAGGCCAGGGACATGCGGCAGGCCCCCATTGCCGCGTCCTCCTGCGCAATCCGGACATCCGCGTTGGCGTACTTGTTCCGCATCAGATTCCGGAATTCTGAAAAATGCAGGCGGCTTTTCACAATCGCGCTGCCCCAGGCGCCGATGCGGAAGGCGGGCAGCTTATCAAGCCCCAGCCGCCGTATCACCACATCGCCCAGGGCAAATGTGTGCCGGGCCGCATCCCGCAGAATCTCCGCCGCATATTGGTCGCCCTGTTCCGCCGCCCGGTCGACCAGCTGCGTCAGGCCGGGATCATGCCAGCAATTGTGCTCAATGTCGATGCAGATGCCGATCAGATCTTCGCTCTTTTCGATATGCAGCGCTTCATTCAGCAGCCCGCTCAGCGGCGAAGGCCGCACCCGCCGGTCCAGCAGCAGGCTCATGTGGTACAGAGCCTTGCGGGCGATCCAGGTGCCCGAGCCGTCGTCGCCAAAAATGCACGGCGGCCAGCCCCCGCAGCGCGCCGTCTCGCCATTTTCGTTGCGGCCATAGGCGATGGAGCCGGTCCCGGCGATCACCACCGCCCCGACGCCGCCGGTCACAGCAAATTGGGCCACCTGCGCGTCGTTGACGCAGAGCACCGGGCACATGAAGCCCGGCAGGCTCCCATAGATTCCGTTCACCACATTCTGGTCCCGCTGGGAGTCCAGTCCGGTGGTTCCACAGACCATGCAGGCGCAGTCCTCCCGCCTGCCCCCAAAGCGGGCCAGGCATTTGTCAATATTGTCGTTGACGCGGCGCAGAACCTCGGCATATTCAAAGCGGTAGTGCCCGGCCGGCTGCCCGGTATAGGCGGCCAGCGGTTCGCCGTCCATCGCACAGGCACGCACCAGATACTTGGTGCCTCCGCTGTCTATGCCCAAAACATACTTCATCGCGGCGTCTCCCATCAGCGGCCGTTGTCGTATTTGGTGGGGCAGCAGCTGGTGTACCGGTCATAGGTGGGCGAGCCCTCGTCAAGCTCCAGAATCTGCGGCACCCTGGCCGCCAGCAGCTGCGGCGCCAGCACCGCCTCAAACGGGCGGGTATGGTCCTGTCCAGTTCGCACCAGCGCCAATGCGCGCGGGTCCTGGGCGCCGGCGTCCCCGCCGTCCTCCACCACCGGGTAAGCGTACCGGGAAAACTCCGCGTGGCAGCGGGCCAGCTCCACCATGCGCCGCCGTTCCTGGGCATCGCCGCCAATGTAGAAGATACCGCCCAGGCGGCTGTCCGTCAGGATGATCGGGCCGTGGAGGTACTCCTCGAACTCAAAGCTCATGGCGGGAACCTTGATGGTTTCCAGAATCTTCAGGCAACCCTCCCGGGCGGCCGCGCTGTCTCCGCCGGTCCCCACCAGAACATACTTCTGAATCTGGGTGAGCTCCTCTTTATTGCGCTCAAACCACTGCTCGGTCCGCGCAAGGTTTTCGCGCATATTTTCCACCGCTGTGTACAGTAGCGCGATCTTCTCCCCGTAAAGCGGCCGGCTGATCCGCCCGCTGGCAAGGGCCGCTTCCAGCGCGCACAGATACAGGCACAGCACCGACGAGGTGTAGCCGACGGTCTTGGGGCCAGCCTTCTCCTCTCCGCAGCCGATGGTCATATGGTGGGCGGCCCTGCACTGGATCTCGCAGCGCTCCTCCCCGGTAATGCAGATGGACGGCGTTTTTTGCAGGCGCTCCATGGCCTGAAGCGTGTTGGTGGAGGAGCCCCCCTGGGACAGAAACACCACCAGCGGCCGCTGGCCCCGCAGCTCGGCCACCCGTGAGGAGGCGGCCGTCTGCACATCCATGTTCAGGATCTGCTCCAGATAGGGGGCTGCCGCCTGCTCCGCATTCAGCGACGTGCCGCTGCCCACCAGGTAGATCCTGTCGGGCCGGCAGGCGCAGAACAGCTCGGTGAAGGGCCGCACCTGCTCTTCCCGCCCGTCCAGAATCCGCTTTAACACATCCGGCTGGCTTTTCCAATATTCATACATATGGTTCTCCATAATCTGCTTTCTCCTTTTTCTCACGTTCAGCCCTTCAGGCCGGAGGTGGCGATACCCTCCACGATATACTTCTGGAAGAACAGGTAGACCAGCACCGGAGGAAGCCCGCTGATCAGCATGGCCGCGATTTTCACGCGTCCCTCCAGCCAGGAGCCGTCGCCCAGCAGGCCGGACACCAGAACGCTGACCGGCTTCCAGTTGGTGCCCGCCACCAGGGTGGGCCACAAAAAGGAGCCCCACACCTGCATGAACTGGATCACGGTCACGGTCAGAAGCGGCGTGGCCATCAGCGGCAGGACAACCCGCAGAAACACCGTGAAATGCCCGGCGCCGTCGATCTCCGCGGCCTCCACCAGCTCCCGGGGAATGCTTTCCAGAAACTGCTTGATGATAAACACCGCAAACGCGGAGGGAATGGAGGGAATGGCCAGACCGATCAGGGTGTCGCTCCACCCCAGGTTGAACACAAACCGGTACAGCGGGATGATATAGGTGATCATGGGCAGCATCATGCTGGACAGAATCACCACAAAAATCACGTTATGGCCGGGAAAGCGAAAGCAGGCCAGCTCATACGCGGCCAGCGAGGAGACGAGCAGCATACCCACAATGGTCACGCTGACATATACCAGCGTTTGCAGAATGGACGCCGTCAGCCCGGTCTGTTCCAGCGCATCCCGGATGTTTCCCACACCTGCCGAGAAGGAGTTCGGAAAAAAGGTGGAGACCATGCCGCGGTCGGGCGTGGAAAAAGTGACGCTGATCAGCTGCGTAAACGGCAGCAGGCACACCACCAGCCAGAGCAGCGCCACAACCCAGATAAAAATCCTGGCCCCCGGCGAACTTGGTTTCATTTCAGCTGCACCTCCTCAGTTTTCCCTGTTCTTGCGGTTGCGGTAGACGATTTGGGCCAGCGTGATGACAAAAATGACCGCCATGAGCACAAAGCCCTCGGCGCAGGCCCGGCCCAGGTTTCCCTCCTTGCCGGAATAGACGTTGCCCACGATCTCCATGACCGGGTAGCTGGCAAACGCCCGTTTGCCGCCAATGACACCCACCGCGCTGGAATTGGACAGAACCCACGGAATGTCGTAGGTCTGGATGGCGCCGATGAAACAGTTGACAATCACAAAGAACAGCACCGGCTCCAGCTGGGGCAGCGTGATGTGCACCCACTGCTGGAACGTGCCCGCGCCGTCCACCCTGGCGGCCTCATACAGTTCCGGAGGGATGTTCTTCATGCCCGCGGTCAGGATAATCATGTTGAAGCCAATGGCGCGCCAAAGGTCGATCATGATCAGCAACGCCGTGAAATAGCCGGGCGTCAGCCGCCAGGTGACACCCTCGCCAATGCCGATCCGGGCAAGCAGCACAGCCACCAGGCCGGTGTCGGCGCTCATCAGCCACAGCCAGACGCCGGTGGCCAGAAAGAAGGGCGCCACATAGGGCATAAAAAACGCGCCGCGGAACAAGTTGTGCAGACGGCCGCGGAACTGGTCGATCACCAGGGAGATCAGCGTTGCAAACAGCAGGTTGAGCGGCACCACCAGCGCCACGAACACAGCCAGGTTTTTCAGCGATGTCAGAAAGCGCTGGCCCTGCTGCGTACCCGGGCTGAGCACGGTCAGGAAGTTTTCCAGCCCTACAAAGTGCGCCTCGGTATTCAGCCGCGTGGACCAGTCAAAAAAGCTCATGACCAGGCCGTACACCATCGGCCATAAGATAAACACTCCAAAAAAGATCAGGAACGGCGCAAGCCCCAGGTAATGCTTTCCATACTTTCGCAGGAAGCTCCTGACGCGGGACCGGCCGGACGCCGGCTGTATCCGGCGTATTTGCGCTGCCATCACACACCTCGCTTTCTTTCTCTGGACGCGGGGCGCGCGGCTGCAGGGCCGCGCGCCCGCCTTTCGGCCTTACGCGTTTTCGTTGATCGCCTGAATGGACTGCTCCGCGGCGGCCTTCACGTCGGTGATGCTGCCATCCCACAGGCCGAACATGGAATCCGCGCAGCCGGTCTCCCACATGATGTCGCAGCGGAACGGCACGGCCTGGTTGACGCAGTTGTTCACGATCTCATTACATACGCCCAGCAGCCAGGGAGCCGCGGGGTCGCTGGCGATCTCGTCCATCGCCGCATTGTTCATCACAGGACGGCCCATCTCGCGGCAGAAGGTCTTGATCTGCTCGGTGTCCGTGATATACATCAGGAACCCGGCCGCGGCGGCGTTCCTGCCCTCGTCGCCGCTGTCCACAACGCCCAGCCACTCATTGCCATAGGAGGCGCTGTACGGGCCCCCCTCCACCTGGGAGGGCATGGGGATCGCATCATAGCGGAACTCGCTGTTTGCCCCTGCCGCCGCCTCCAGATTGGGGTTCAGGAACGGGCCGTGGACGGTGAAGGCCAGCTTGTTCTGGGTAAATGCGTCGGTGGCCGCCTGATCCAGGAACGTGTAGGCGGCGGAGTAGGGCCCCACCTGCTTGAGGATCTCATAGCCGGGCTCCAGCGCCCCAGCCGTGATGGTGGTGGCGCCGTTTTCCCAGCCAACCTGGAGATCCGGGTTGCCGCAGACAAACGCGCTGGTCACCCAGTCGCTGGCGGTCAGGTTGGGCAGCGCGTCATAGCCGTTCTGCTTCACGGTCTCAAACTGGGCCATCAGCTCGTCTATGGTGGCGGGGCGCACCGAGGTATCAATGCCGCACGCCTCCAGCACGGTCAGGTTGCGGTACAGAATCTGGCAGTTCGCCGTAAAGGGCAGCCCCCAGAGCGTGCCCTCCGGGTTGGTGCTCAGGTCTTTCATCGCGTCCGCGTTCAGGGCATTTTTATACGCGTCCGGCGCGGTATCGTAGTAGGACTTCAGGTTGAGGATATTGGCGCTCTCCACGATCCGCTTGGCGTTCAAAAACTGGATGGCAAACATATCCGGCAGAGAGCCGCCCGCCATAAAGCCGGAGACAATCTCGGTGTCTGGCTTGCCCACAAACGTGATGCTTTTGACCTCTGGGTGCTGGGCGACGTACTCATCCGCCCACGTGTTGAAAATCTCGGCCGCAGTACCCACCGTCCAGTCCTGGAACAGCCACATCGTCAGATCATAGCCGTCCTTGCTGCCTTTGGACGGCTCACCGCCGCTTACCCCCGGCGACGCACCACTGGGCGCGCCGGAACAGGCGCACAGGCTGAGGGCAAATACCATCGCGAGCAGCAGACTTACTAATTTTTTCATTCCTTTTCACCTCGTCTTAATATTTTGAGCTTCCCGGAAAAGCACAATCCATAATTGGCGATTTCGCACAGGTATTTTCCACTGTCCGCATAAAATATTGTGCGTTATCTTGCTTTCATTATAGCGGAGCCTCCCCCCGCCCGATACTATCACTTGTCATAGTTTTTCCCCGCCGCGTCCCCCCTCTCCTTTTCCGCCTCTGCCCCGCGGATACAAAAAGCAGGCCGGCATGGCTTTTGCCATGCCGGCCTGCGCCCGCGGCGCCGCGGGCGGGGGTCACAGCAGCTTGAGTTTTTGCGCCTTCTGGATCGCCAGGACCCGGTTGTTGACCCCCAGCTTCCGGTAAATATTCTTGATGTGGTAACGCACCGTTGTCACCGAGATAAACAGCTTCGCCCCGATCTCCTCATGCTTGAAGCCGTCCGCCAAAAGCCGCAGCACCTCCTGCTCCCGGTCGGTCAGCGCAACCAAATCCACATTCAATTCCTCCACCCGGCGCCGGTACTCCTCGCCCAGCAGCGCCAGCTTTTCCAGATAGGCGGACGGCTCCTCCGTGTTTCGGCGGCGCAGGTGCTCCAGCATCTGGGCGATATAGGGGGCGCTCTCCACAAAGGGCATGACGATGCCGTCGGCCCGGCCGATCTCCAGCGCCTTTTCCAGCACGGCGCAGCCTGCCTCCAGCCCCTGGAGATGCTGCCGGGCCACCGCCAGGCAGAGGTAATTGTGAAGCATACCCAGCTGGCAGTTATACCGTTCAAACTGGCGCTGCGCCATCTCGCACTCGGCCTCCAGCCGGATATAGTCCCTGCTCAGAAGCACGGCCTTGGCTCGGACTGTATAGTAAAAGCTCTTTCCCTGTTTGAGAAAAGCCGCCTGGGACAGGTCCCCCGCGCAGATCCAGGGCGCGATCTCCTCGCTGTGGCCCAAAAGGGCGCTGAGATATGCGCTGCAAAGGTCCAGGGTGGTGTCCAGCACCTGGTTCTTTTCCCGCAGGACCTCCTCCCGGACCGATTCCATCCCCTGAGGCCCCCGGTTTGACCCCCGCAGAATCTCCAGCCGCGCCAATGCAAACCGGGCGCACAGTGTCAGACTTGTCTGGCGGGCCGCCCGCGCCTTGTAAATCGCCTTGTAGGCATACTGTTCCATGTGCTCGAAATCGCCGGTCTCCAGCAGGTATTCCGCCTGGGCCACCGCGTCGCAGCCGCTGCCGCAGCCGTTGATGGGGGCCGACAGGGTCTCGCTGTTTTCCACCAGACTGCGCATGGCGGCCAGCATCCCGCCCTGTTCCCGGTAATAGCAATACAGCAGATGGGGAGAGCCGTAGGTGAACTCCTTGTTTCGGGTGACGATGCAGGAGCACCCGCCGGAAAAATACTCCGCCGCCCGGCGGCTGCACTGCGCCATGGCGTCGATATCATTGTACACCGCCGCCACGCGCACCACGCAGGCCTCCCCCAAGAGGAAGTTTTTGTATTCGCGGCCGAAGTCGGAGGCGCGGATATCCCGTTCCATCTGATCCAGGTATGTGCGGCAGCGGCCGGTGCTGCCCGGCTCCCCGTCCCGGAGGCTTTGCACGTAAATATACTGCAGGCAGGCCAGCGGATACCGCAGGCGCTGGGGCATGGTCAGCCCTTCAAACAGGGGCTGGATCTGCCGGAAGTGGGTAAACAGGCTCTCCGGCGCGTTCTCCCTGTTGCACTGCTCCAGGATCGCGTCCACCTCCCCCGCCCTGTACAGGTATTCGAAGGCTCTGGCGTAGCATTTTTCCCGCAGATACCATTCGCCGGCGCGGCGGTAGAATTCCTGGAAATCCAATCCGGCAAATTTCGCGTGCTCCGTCAGAAACTCCCGCAGCGGGTTGCGAATGCGGTAGCTCTTGTCCCATTCGTTGTAGACGATAAAAGTCCCCTGCTTGATCAGCGCCTGCAGGGGATATGATACCTGGGGGTCGCTGATGACATACAGCGCCATGGACACCGTGAACGAGTCGAGAAACGAAAGCCTGCACAGAATGGCCTTGCTGGCCTGATCCAGCGGGCCGTAGAGGTTTTGTTCAATGATGTCGTTGATGGTATTGCTTTTGCCCACCGGCAGGCCGCGCTGCGCGTTTTTTAACAGCACATACAGCATGGACACCCAGCCCTCGGTATAGCGGCAAACCCACGCGGTCTCCTCCGCGGTCAGCTCGCACCCCGCCGCCGCAAAGTAGCGGCTGGTCTCCTCTTCGGTGAAGCGCAGCGCCTTCTCCGTCAGGGTAAAGCAGAGCTGCTTCTGATACAGCCCCGCGGCGTCCACCCGGGACAGGTCCCGGGTGATCAGCACGATGGACAAGCCGTGCATCCGCCGCTGAACGATCAGCTTGATGAGCGCAAATACGGACAGCTCCCGTATCGTCTGGAAATCATCCAGCACCACCACCAGGGGCCTGCTGAGCGCGCAGTCCGCCATCGCATCCACCAGGCGGACCTGATCCGCGGCGCTGCCGGGGAAGCCCCGCCGGGCCAGAAGGCTGCGCATGGGGCCGTCCGGCAGCGCGTCCAGCATATGCTCCCACAGGTACTGGGCGGAACCTCCGCTGTTGGCCAGCGGCACCCAAACCACATCCAGCTCCTGGGTCTGCGCCGACAAAAACTGCTGCACGGCAGTGGTTTTTCCATAGCCGATGGGCGCATGTACAATGGACAGCGGATACAGAAAGATGTTTTCCAGCTTTTGCATGATCCGCTTGCGCGCCAATACTTTCACTTTCCCCTGCAAAGCGAGCAGCCCCCTTTCGCCCAACGCCGCTTTTGACCGCGATTTGTCCGGCAGGTCAAATGTATTTGTCAATTATATCATACCAACGTTCCTTATTCAAGTTTGCGCTCATATGCCAGGGACATACGCCGGGGAAACAAAAAGCCATGCCCGTTGGCACACAGGCATGGCTTTTTCTTCAGAGCGGCCGCCACTACAGGCCGCGCGCCGCATTACGGCCGGCAATACGGCCAAAGGTAAGGGCAATGGAATGGCTCAGCCCCGGCACTGTCAGCGGATAATCCACAGCAAACCGGTTGCCCTGCACGTTTCCGGCCACATACAGGCCGGGAATGGGCCGCCCGCTCTCATCGTAGCAGCGGGCTTCCTCGTCGCTCTCCAGCCCGCCCATCACGGCGATCATAACGGCCGGCGTAAACTTCGTGGCATAGTAGGGCGGTTTGTCCACCGCAAACAGGCGCAGCGGGCGCTTGCCGTAATCCAGGTCCCGACCGGCATGGCACTGGGCGTTGTACCGCGCCAGGGACGCCAGGGCCTGCTCCCGCGGGAGGCCCGTTTGCTCCACCAGCTCCTCCAGCGTATCGGCGCGCAGCACTGTCTTGGCCTGCACCGCCTTTTCCACCAGCGCGGGCGAAATATAATTGTCAATGGAGGCCAGCTTGGAAAACAAGGTGCCGTCCTGGAGCTCCTCGTCTGTCACCGCATAGCACACCGAACCGTGGCTGGGATAGACGTCCTTCACCTGGCGGGCCCAGTCGCCGCCCACAAACTGCCAAGCGGTTTTATCCGGCAGGTTTTCGATCTGGCTGCCAATCTGCTGGCCGGGGGCGTCCTCATTGACAAAGCGCAGGCCCCGCGTGTTCAGCAGCACAAACCCCGAGCAGCCAAAGACCCCGCCCATGTGGTGGGCGCAGGGGGCATGCGGCGCATCCTGGAGCTTTGCCCCGATCCACAGCCCCATGCGGTGTCCGTCGCCGGTATTGCAGGGACGGCGGTCCCGGTCAAACCCCTGCCACAACTGCGGCGTCTGCGCCATGCCCGGGCAAAAGCGCACCAGCATCTCGTGATTGCTCATATAGTCGCCGGTGGAGAGCACCACGCCCTTCCGGGCCTGTACCCGAAGGTATCCGCCCCCGGCCAGCCGCGCAACGGCGCCCTGCACCGGGCCGTCCCCCTGTCGGATCAGCCGGACAACCGGCGTTTCGCACAGGCACTGCACCCGCCCGGTCTCCATGGCCAGCCGCAAATTGCCCCGAAAGACCGGGACGTGGGATGGGCGCACCCATACCGTGGTCTGGTGGCACTTGAACCGCTCGCCGGCATTGTCAAAGGATACCGGCTGGGGGCAGCGCCGGGGCTGCAGCCAGCACCGCGCCCCCTCCGGCGGCACCGCTGCGGTGGACGGCAGGACCGGGATGCCCGGGTACCCTTCCAGATACCAGTCAAAGGCTTCGCCGGCCTCCTGGGCCCACCGGCGCAGGATATTCTGGCTCACCTTATATCCCATATCCCGCATCAGGTCATCGACGATCTGCACCTTGTCCACACCGCGGCGGCCCCAGGTGTCCGCGACTTTGCTGTCCATCACCGCAAAGTCCCCGCTGCGCGCCTGAGGCGCCGGGCATTTTTCCAGAAGGATCACCGTACAGCCCATCTCGGCTGCGGCCCGTGCCGCGGCAACCCCTGCCAGACCCGCGCCCGCAACAACAACATCCGCCTCCAGCGTCTGCCGGATCTCCGACTCCTCGATTTCGGGCGGGCAGCCCAACCAGGCCTCGCCTTCATATATCGAATGGTTTTTCATGGTATTTCCCCGCAGGGACGCCCCCTTTCGCATTTCTATTTTCCGCCGCCGGGCATATCTTGTTCTTATTATAGTACCGCACAGCGCGCCCTGGGGCAACTATCAAAGGGGATAGGTTTTGGATCAGCACGCCTCCTATCTGCCCCTATCCCAAAAGAAATTGCATTGCCGCTTGGATGGTTCCGCCCGGACACAGGATGCTTCTCATCGACGGGATCGGCTGTCTCCCTGCAGGCGTCCAGGAAACCAGCCTGTCCTTTCCGCTCACAGCCAAACGGTATGAGAAACCGCCGGCCGCCTCCAGCAAAGCCTTTTCCCCGCGGAACCAGGTTTCTGCCGGCACCACCACCGCCTTATTCCGGCCTGCATTCTGAACCACCGCACCGTCGTCAGCATCAAGGGCACGTCTGCCGCTTCTGGCAATTTCAAATTGACGCCGGCAGGGAAAACGGCTTGTGGACAGCAAAATTTCAAGGCCCTCGGAAGGTGAAATCCGAGGGCCTTGAATGGGCTGAAACCGTTGGCTTAACGGGCAGGATAGCATTTTCACCACATGAACTTTGCGGGAGGAACACTTCAGATGCTCCGATGTTCAACCGAGCGCCAAAAAATCAAATTACAGCCCAGCGCAAGCGGCTGCGGTTTGAAACGGCGCCGCGGAATGAGCGAACTCCGGCGTTTTTGAAAAAAACGCCGGAGCAAGCGATATGAAGCTTGCTCCGGCGTGGCTCTATGTGATAAAATTATTGTTTTGGGAAAGCGTTGTGGTACAAGCATTTTGCAGAAGAACCCTGCATTGACAAAACTGTAATTTTGTCGATCTTTTTTCAACATTTTGCAATCCCAAACAAAGCTGTCCGCCATAGCCCGCGCCGCCCCATCTGAGCTTTTTGGCTCACTCGCCACGGGTGGGAAGCCTACATTTTGAAACAGCCTTTTTGATACCCCCCACAATCACGGCGGCGGCCGCGCACACGGCCAGCCGCAGCCCCAGATCCACCATCCAGTTGACCTTTCCATGCCGGTACATATCCAGCACATAGACCGGATCAACGTCATGGTCCTCCGCCATCCGATTCAGCATCTGCCGCTCCTCAGTGGTGGTATAGCGGACATAGCCGGTGGGGTAGGTGTCCGTCCCCGTCAGCGCCAGGTAGTCGTCAAAGTAGACACAGAGCCAGGAGTTGTCCCCCAGCTCCATCAAATAGTATCGGTTATAGAAACCGCCCGCCGCAACCCGCTGGAGCGCATATTCCAAGGGTGACAGGGGATAGCCTGCTGTGATATATTCCGAAACGTACACTGATCCCTTTGCACCACTGTTATGGTGGTAATGCGTCCCTTCCTGGCCCGCATCCCGCAGGCGGGCCAGGGGGCAGGGCGCCAGCCCACCGCCGGACACGGTGACCGGGGTGCGGCCCAAAAAGCAGGCCTCGATCTCCTCCTGCCGCTGGAGCTGCCGGACGCCCCCACTGGATCGCTGTCCCTGCTCCGTCCCGGTACCGGTCCAGAGGTCATACAGCCAGCCGGTGGGGAGCGCCAGCACCACCAGGAAGGCGAGGGCGGCGCATACAATGCTGCGGAAAACAGTATGTAGAGAATGCTTTTTCATGTGTGCCGCCCTCCCGCGTCAAATTTCCTGTACGCCCGCCTGCCGCAGCCAGTCCTGGAGCTTCTTGGACGGGAAGCCGGTGAGCGGGTACTCCTTGCCAGACTTGCTGTGGATGGTCACAGCGGTGAACAGCGCAATCTTACCCACAGAGAAGCCCTTGATCTCCTCCACGGGCAGATCCATCTCCAGACCGGGCACCATGCTGATTTTGAAGCACGCCCGCTGGTTGGTAACGAAGACGTTGCCCTGGAAGGGCTTTTTCGTCAGCCCCCACTTCTGGTGGAGGGACATCTGACCGCTGCCGATCATCGTCTCGCCGGGGTTCAAATCCAATTTTGCCATTGTGTTGTCCTCCTGTCAAATCAAATTTTGCGCGTTGATATCTACAACCGGGGCCGAAGGGTCCTCCGGTCTCCGGAGGTATACGAGGTTGAACTCGTAGAAACGTGTGCCATTCGGTGCTTTCCGTTCCTTATAGCGCGAATTTTCACCTGTTTGATTGTCATAAAAGCAGCCTTCGGATCATTCGATGCCTACGCTTCGCCGGCGGTTCCCGCTACTCGTAAATAGAGTCAATCATCTCCTTCAGCTCATCCAAGGTGATGTCTCCATTGATGGCGCACTCCGCCGGGCCGTTAGCCCAGAGCCCCACGGCCCGTCCGACGTTGGTGACCAGCAGGTGGGTGACGCCTCCCGCCTCGTAGGGGATCGGGTCGCCCTCGTCCTTCTGCCAATCTCCAAAGTTATCCCCCGACCGGTACTCACTTTCTATGTAAATAGTGACC
>CAJUOT010000034.1 GCA_910588135.1 uncultured Oscillospiraceae bacterium
CCTGCGGGAGAAGCAGCACCCCGCCAAGCGCTCCTTCCAGGCCATCCGCATTGCAGTAAACGATGAACTGGGCGAGGTGGAGCGGATGCTGAACGGGGCGCTGGACAAGCTGAATCCCGGGGGGCGGCTGGCAGTCATCTCCTTCCACTCGCTGGAGGACCGGCTGGTCAAGACCGCTTACGGAGAGTGGGCGAAGGGCTGTACCTGCCCGCCTGACTTCCCGGTGTGCGTGTGCGGCAAAAAGCCAAAGGTCAAATTGATCGGGAAACGGCCCGTCACGGCGGACGAAGACGAAGTGGACGGGAACCCGAGGGCCCGCAGCGCGAAGCTCCGGGTGGCGGAGAAATTGTAAACGGAACCCTGCGGATCGCATTGTGGGGTAGGGGATCAAGAAGTGAGGAGTGTGCCCCATGGCGGCTGAAAGCAGGAACAACAGAAGATACCGCACGTATGGAAACGTAGCTTACCAGCCGGAGTTTGAGCAGGAGGGTGCCCGCGCCCCTGCCCGCCGGGAGCGGGTGCAGGGCAACACCGTCCGCCGTCCGGAGCCGCAGCGACGCCCCCAGCCCCGGCCCCGCCGGCGTCCGGCGGTACGGCCCAATATCCAGGTCCGGCCCCAGGGGGCCGTGGCCCCCTTTACCGTGGTGGGGCTGTTCGCGGTGCTGGCCTGCGCGCTGATGCTGGTGGTCAGCTGCGCCCAGCTGGCCCAGGCCAACCATGATATCGTCAAGCTGCGCTCCACGCTGGAGGGTCTCCAGGATGAGAACCGGACGCTTCAGGCCAAGTATGAGCTGGTGTACGACCTGGAGGCCATTGAAAAGCAGTTCCTTTCCGACGGGACCATGGTGCGCCCGGGGGCGGGCCAGACCGTATATCTGGATCTGTCCGGGGGGGACAGCGTGACGTACTACGACGGGGCTGGGGACGGGCTGTCCGGCATTCTCCAGCGGGCGGAGCGGTTTTTTGCCGGCCTGCTCTCCTGATGGCCCGCGTCCCGGCTGTGGATACAGGTTCTAAGGGACGCGCCCAGCCACATATCATTTTCCCATAGAGAGATAAAAGGGGCGTGAGGAACGCACAGGGTTCCCACGCCCCTCTGCCATAGCGGTTCCACAATAATTTATTTTATGGAAAGCAGGAGCGAAGCCCATGCAAGATCCAAACCGAAAGCCCCGCCGCTCAGAGGGGAAAAACAACCGGAGCCTGTTCCGGCGCACCATCTTTTTGATGGCGGTGCTGGGCGTTGGGATATTTCTGCCCCTGGTTGCCCAGCTTTACCGGCTCCAGATCGTGGAGCAGGAGGAGTGGGAGGAGCGGGCCGCAGACCAGCAGACCCAGAGCGTATCCGTCGCCGCCAAGCGGGGCGCCATCTATGACCGGGAGGGGCGCGCCATGGCCATGTCCGCCACGGTCTACAAGCTGATCCTGTCCCCCAAAGGGGTGTACGGCGCGGTTGACAAGGAGAAGTACAAGAAGGACGGCGAACTGGACGAGGCGGCCTATGAGAAGGCCCTGTACGACCTGCGCAAGCTGATTGTGGACTGGGTGTCAGACGACTTGGGCTATGACGAAGAGGCCCTGTGGAAGAAGCTTGAAAACACTGGAAACGCCTATGTGGAGCTGTATACGGAACTGGAGGAAGAGGACGCGGAGAAGGTCCGGGAATTCACCAGCCAGAACCGTATCACCGGCCTTTTGTACCTCACTCCCAGCAGCAAGCGGTATTATCCGTTTTCCTCCATCGGCTCCCATGTGCTGGGCTACATGGGACAGACCGAGACCAGCGGCCAGAACAAGGTGGGCAAGGCGGGCATTGAGGCGGGATATGAGGACGCCCTGTCCGGTGAGCTGGGAAGGGTGGTCACCTCTGTCAACGGGCACCGTATGCAGATGATCTCCGGCTACGAGATGTACTTTGACGCCCAGAACGGCTATGACGTCCACCTCACTCTGGATGAGCGGATTCAGGCCATGCTGGAACAGACGCTGGCCGAGGGCATTGAGAGTTATGAGGTGCAGAACGGCGCCTTCGGCATCGCCATCGACCCCACCACCGGGGCGGTGCTGGCCATGGCCAGCACTCCGGACTTTGACCCCAACGACTGGAACTCCATCCTAAGCGATGATCTCCAGGCCGAGATCGACCAGGTGGAGGAGGAGCAGGGGGACGAGGCCGCCGACGCCGCCTGGGACAAAGCCTGGGACAGACAAATGCGCAACCGCGCCCTGTCCGATGCCTACGAGCCGGGGTCGGTGTTCAAGCCGCTGGTGGTGGCCATGGCGCTGGAGGAGGGGCTGATCTCCCTGGACGACCACTACTATTGCAGCGGCTCCAAGCAGTTCCCCGGCCTGGAAAAGCCCATCCGCTGCCATAACCGCAGCGGCCACCTGGACCAGACCCTCACCGAGGCGGTGGAGAACTCCTGCAACGTGGCGCTGATGGAGATCGGCGGTAAAATCGGCGCGGAGACCATGTGGCGCTACTTTGAGGATTACGGCCTGAAAAGTAGAACTGGCATCGACTTGGGAGGAGAGGGAAAAAGCCTGTTCTGGAGCAAAGAAGAGTTTACCGGCCCCTACGGCGCCACCTCTTTGGCGGTGGCCTCCTTCGGACAGACGTTCAAGATCACCCCGATTCAGATGATCACCGCTTTCGCCTCGGTGATCAACGGCGGGCACCTGCTGGAGCCGTATGTGGTGCAGGGCATTGCCGACGGGGAGGGCAACACGGTGTTTTACCACGAGACCAAAGAGGTGCGCCAGGTGATCAGCGAGTCCACGTCCGACAAACTCCGGGCTATCCTGGAAAGCGTTGTGGCCAACGGAGGCGGCCATAACGCCTATATGAGCGGCTACCGCATTGGGGGAAAAACGGGCACGTCGGAGAAGCGGGATGAGCTGGATAACGACGACGTGATCTGCTCCTTCATGGGCTTCGCCCCGGTGGATAACCCCCAGGTGCTGGTGCTGGTGGCCTACGATTCCCCCAAACGCTCCGCCCCCGGTTCCAACTACACAGCGTCTGGTACGTACATCTCCGGCGGCAACATCGCCGCTCCCATGGCCGGGCATCTCATCGCCAATATCCTGGATTACATCGGGGTGGAAAAGCAATACAGCTCCGACGAGCTGGCCAAGGCGGACGCTCCCATGCCCTATGTGGTGGGCCAGGAGCTGTCGGTGGCCAAGGGGACGCTGCAAAACGCCGGCTTTGACTGCCGCACTGTGGGCTCGGGCAGCACGGTGACCCACCAGGTGCCCGCGGCGGGGGTGTCCATCCCCGGCGGCTCCCAGGTGGTGCTCTATCTGGGCAGCGACGCCCCGGAGGCGCAGGTGGAGACTCCCGATTTGAAAGGGCTCACCCCAACGGCGGCCAAGGTCAAACTGGAGGAAAAAGGCCTGTTTATGCGTGCTACCGGCGTGGCCTCCGGCGATGCGGCCATCACCGCCTCGAGCCAGTCGGTGAATGCCGGGACCATGGTGTCCCCCGGCACGGTGGTGGAGGTAAGATTTGTGAGCACTATTGAATATGGAGACCAATAGGAGTACAATAAAAGACCCCATTGCCGTGGTGGGCCGGGGGGACACTCTTACCGCGGGGCTGCTGCGCGCCCTTGTGCCCGGGCCGGTGGTGGAGCTCACCCCTTGCCAGGCGGCGATGTATGAGGGGCGCTGCCGCGCGGTGGTGGTGGAAAACTTTGAACCCGCCGCCCAGGGGGCTCTGAGCGGCTGCGCCGCCGCCCGGTGGGCGCTGTCCCGCCGGGCCGGGGTCACCGTGGTGGCTCTGGACGACCCGGAGGGCCGCCGCTTTGCCGGGGCCATGCCGGGAGCGGTGTACGCCTACTCCGACGGCAGGCCTCAGGCAGACCTGACCGCCAAAAACGTCCGGCTCCGGGGGGAGCGGCTGGAATTTGAAGCGCTCGCCCAGGGAGGGCTGGTCCGGGTGCGGGTGCCCGGGGGCGAGAGGCCCCGGCTGTACGACCATCTGGCTGCCCTGGCCGGGGCGCTGGCCCTGGGGGTGCCGCTGGAGGATGCGGCTGCCCGGCTGGGGGCTGAGAGGGATTGACAACACAAAAGAGGAGAGTTTGGAGGATATGACGATGCGGATTCTGCTGGCGGCGCTGACCGCCTTTGTGATCTCGGCGGCGGTGGGGTGGTTCCTGATCCCGGCCCTGCGGGCGCTGCACGCGGGCCAGTCTATCAAGGAGATCGGCCCCAACTGGCACAAGATCAAGGAGGGGACTCCCACCATGGGGGGCATCATGTTCATCGCGGCCGTCATCGCCGTGGTGCTGGCGTTCGGCTGGCGGGACATGGCGGATGGGAGCTGGCAGGCGCTGTTTGTGCTGGCCTTTTCCCTGGTGTGCGGAGCCATCGGCTTTGTGGACGACTACGCCAAGATCCGCAAGCATGAGAACACCGGGCTCACCGCCGGGTGGAAATTCCTGCTCCAACTGGCAGCGGCCATTGCTTTCCTGGCGCTGCTGAGATGGCGGGGACACCTGAGCCCCAACCTGTACGTTCCTTTTATCAACGTGTCCGTGCCCCTGCCCTGGGGGGCGTACCTGGTGTTTGCCGCCTTTGTGATGGTGGGCTGTGTCAACGCGGTCAACCTGACCGATGGTGTGGATGGGCTGGCGGGGTCGGTGACGCTGGCGGTGTCGGCGTTTTTCGTGGTGCTCTCCAAATGGTGGGACTGCGGCGCAGTGGGCATTTTTGCCGGAGCGCTGGCAGGAGGGCTGCTGGGCTTCCTGGTGTATAACTTCCACCCGGCCAAGGTGTTCATGGGGGACACCGGCTCCCTGTTTCTCGGGGGTGCGGTGTGCGGCATGGCCTTCGCGCTGGACGCGCCCCTGGTGCTGGTGCCTGTGGGCGTCATCTACATCGCGGAGACCATGAGCGACATCATCCAGGTGGGCTACTTCAAGCTCACCCACGGCAAACGGATTTTCCGCATGGCCCCCCTCCACCACCACCTGGAACTGGGGGGCTGGAGCGAGGTGCGCATCGTGCTCACTTTCGCGGGGATCACGGTGGCTTTCTGTCTGCTGGCCTTTGTGGGCGTGATGTACAGGTACGCGATATGAATGCGGAGAAGCGGTCGGCGGGGGAGCTTGGAGTGGAGCGAGACCGAGCGCAGGGCCGCGCCGCGAACACGCGAGTGGATGAAGCGGAAGGACATTTGAACGCCGGACCGTCGTGAGCAGCGTCCGGTGTTCTGTGCAAAACATCAGGTTGAAAGGAGGGGGGCAGCCCTATGGCGAGAAAAGCAAAGCGTGACCTCACTGTTGAGCAGCAGCTTGCCCGGGGGCCCATCGACCTTCCCTTTCTGGCCCTGGTGATGCTGCTCACCGCCATCGGCCTTATTATGGTGCTGTCCGCCTCCTATGCCTCCGCCATGTACAATCTGGACCGGGGAATCAACACCGAAGGGGACCCGCTGTACTATTTCAAACGGCAGTTTGGATTTGCGGTACTAGGCGTTATCGCCATGTTTGTCATCTCCAAAATCGACTACCAGCACTTCCGCTGGATGTCCGTGTTTGTGCTGGGGGCGTCCATTGTGCTGATGCTGCTGGTGTTCATCCCCTACTTCGGACGGTCCGGCGGCGGCGCGCTGCGGTGGGTCAAGATTGGGCCCATCCGCTTCCAGCCCTCGGAGATCGCCAAGGTGGGCGTCATCATGTTTTTTGCCGCTGGACTGTCCAAGCGGAACAGCCAGCTGGGCCCGCCGAAAAAGTGGAGCAAGCGCACCTTCACCGGCCGCATGGCGGCGCGGCTGGACCGGGTTGGCCTGCTGGAGCTGATTCCTTACATCCTGGTGCTCGGGCTGGTGCTGGCCATTATCATGATGCAAAAGCACCTGTCCGGCACGATCCTGGTGGCGATGGGCGCGGCGTCGGTGCTGTTTGCCTCCGGAATTTCGCTGTACTGGTTCCTGGGCGGCGGGGCGGCGCTGGGGGCGCTGCTCTACTGGATTGCCAACAACACGGAATATATGACCATGCGGCTCACCATCTGGCACGACCCCTTCAGCGACCCGCGGGGAGACGGGTTCCAGCCCATCCAGGCCAAGATCGCCATTGGCTCCGGCGGCCTGCTGGGGGTGGGCCTGGGCAACAGCCGGCAGAAATACGCCTTTCTGCCCGAGGAGCATAACGACTACATTTTCCCCATCATCTGCGAGGAGCTGGGCATGGTTGGGGCCTGCGTCATCATGGCCCTGTTTGCCCTGCTGATTATCCGGGGCTACTGGCTGGCCCTCCACGCCAGGGACAGGTTTGGCACCCTGCTGGTGGTTGGGATTACGTCCCTGACGGCCATCCAGACCTTCTTCAACATTGGTGTGGTGACGGGGTTCCTGCCCCCCACAGGCATATCCCTGCCCTTTTTCAGCTACGGAGGCACAGCCCTGGCCATCCAGCTGGCGGAGATGGGTATGATATTGAGCGTATCCCGACAGATTGCCGCCCCCAAGGCGGAGTAGGAGAAAAGGAACCCCCGCCAAAGCGCTTCTGGGGTCCCCGCAAAGCTGCCCTTTGGCTTTGCGGGGAGAGGAGAAGCAAGGGAGCGGGCGCAGCTTTCGCCAAAGGCGGAAACAAGCCAGGCGGACTTTGCTTCGACGACGTGGGGAGAGGACGGGCAACGAAATGAGCAAGCTTTCGCCGAAAGGCGGAAGCGAGAGATATGGAGTTGGTGAGGACGACGTGAGGATCATATTCACTTGCGGCGGCTCGGCGGGCCATGTGAACCCCGCCCTGGCGGTGGCCCAACAGTTTGAGGCCCGTTGTCCCGGCTGCGAGATCCTGTTCGTGGGGGCGGAGCGGGGAATGGAACAGCGGCTGGTGACCCAGGCGGGCTATCCCATTGAGACGGTGAAGGTGTCCACCTTTGAGCGCGCCTGGAGCTGGAAGGTGCTCAAGCACAACGTGAAAAGTGCGTTCAAGCTTCCGGTGGGCCAGCATGAGGCGGCTGATATCCTCAAGCGCTTCAAACCGGATCTGGTGGTGGGTACGGGGGGATACGCATCCTATCCCGCGGTCCACGAGGCGGCCCGGCGGCACATCCCCTGCGCCCTCCACGAGTCCAACGCCTATCCGGGCCTCACCACCCGGGCGCTGGCCAATCAGGTGGATCTGGTGATGGTGGGCTTCCCGGAGGCGGCGGAGTATTATAAAGGGGCGAAGAAAGTGGCGGTCACCGGCACTCCGGTGCGGGAGGAGTTCTTTTCCCTGGACCGGGAGCGGGCCCGCCTGGAGCTTGGCCTGACGGACAGCCAGCCGCTGGTGGTGTCCTTCTGGGGTTCTCAGGGGGCGGGGCATATGAGCGAGCACACGGCGGATCTGGTGGAGCGCTGGGCGGGGGAGGGCCGCCGGTTTCACTATGTCCATGCCGCCGGACGGGATTATGAGCGCATGACCGCCGAGCTGAAAAAACGGGGCGTGCCGGTGAGCGGTAACGAGGTGCGGCCCTATATCGACGATATGCCGGTGGTGATGGCGGCGGCCGACCTGGTGATCTGCCGGGCGGGGGCATCCACCATCGGGGAACTCACCGCCCTGGGCAAGCCGGCTATCCTGGTGCCGTCCCCCTTTGTGGCGGCCAACCACCAGTTCAAAAACGCCAAAGTCCTGGCTGACCGGGGCGGGGTGGAGCTGATGGAGGAGAAGGACTGCACCGGCGAGAGCCTGTACCGGGCGGCGCTGGAGCTGCTGGCGGACGGAAACCGGCGGGCGGAAATGGGAAAGGCTCTGCGCGGGCTGGCATCCCCCCGTGCGGCCCAGGATATCTATGAAAACCTGTCTGCGCTGATAAAATAACGGCGAAAAGCCCCTCCGCATAGAATGAAGGGAGATTTCTTTCTATGGGGAGGCTTTGCCATGAGTGTGATGTATCTTCGGGGCGGGAGGCCGCTGGAGGGCGAATTGACCGTCCACGGGGCAAAAAACAGCGTGCTGCCCATCCTCGCCGCCTGCCTGCTGGCCCGGGGGCCGGTGACGCTGCGCAACTGTCCAAGGCTTACCGACGTGACCGCCGCGCTGGCCATCCTCCGCCGCCTGGGCTGCAGGGCGGAGCAGGAGGGGCACACCGTTCTGGTGGACCCCACAGGAGCGTCCGGATGCTCCATTTCGGAGGAGCAGATGCGGGCCATGCGTTCGTCCATTATTTTTCTGGGGCCGCTGCTGGCCCGGATGGGAGAGGCCCACCTGACCTACCCTGGCGGATGTGAGCTGGGCCCCCGGCCCATCGACCTGCACCTGGGCGCCATCCGGGCGCTGGGATGCGAGGTGCGGGAAGACCGGGGCATCCACTGCCAGGGCCAGCCCCGGGGAGGGGAGATTCAGCTGGCTCTGCCCAGCGTGGGTGCCACGGAAAACGCGATGTTGTGCGCGGTGGGGGCGGACGGCCCCACCACGATCACCAATGCCGCCCGGGAGCCGGAGATCGGCGACCTCCAGAGTTTTCTCAACCACCTGGGGGCCAAGGTACAGGGGGCGGGCAGCTCCACTGTTACGGTGGAGGGGGGGCGCACCCTGTCCGGCGGGGAATACACGGTCATGGGAGACCGCATCGTGGCCGCCACTCTGCTGTCGGCGGCGGCCTGTGCCGGAGGGCGCGTGCGGCTGAGCGGAGTGGACTGGCGGCATCTGGCCACGGTTTTGTCGGTGTTCCACCAGGCCGGGTGCCGGGTGGAGAGCCGGATGGAGTATGTGGAGCTGGAGCGAACCCGGGACCTTCCGCTCAAGGGGGTGCCGACCATCCGGACCGCGCCCTATCCCGGGTTCCCCACAGACGCGCAGGCCCCGGTGATGGCGGCTCTGGCGGCGGCCCAGGGGTGTACGCTGTTTGTGGAGACCATGTTTGACAGCCGCTACCGCCATGTGCCAGAGCTGATCCGCATGGGAGCGGACATCACCACGGAGGGCAGGGTGGCCCTGGTGCGGGGCGTGGAGCGGCTGCACGGGGCGCGTGTGGAGGCGTCCGACCTGCGGGGCGGCGGCGCCCTGGCGGCGGCGGCCCTGGGGGCGGAGGGAACCACCGTCCTGTCCGGCCTGAACCACATCGACCGGGGCTACGAGGGGCTGGAGGGGATGCTCCAGGCGCTGGGGGCCGACGTGGAGCGGCGGGAAGAAGCGTGAGGACAGCCGCGCGGCCATACCATATAAAATAGATTTAGACAAGAGGTGATTACCGTGGCGCGACAGCGCAGGCACAGCAGGCCGAAGAGACGGCGGGGCCGCTTTGGCGGCCTCTATAAGGTGCTGTCCGTGCTGCTTATCGCCGCGGCGGTCATTGTGGCCTGCGTGGTCTTTTTCCGGGTCAACACCATCGAAGTGGTGGGCAACGTGCGGTATACCGCGGAGGAGATCATTGAAGCGTCCGGCATCAGGACAGGAGACAACCTCATCGCCCTGGCTGGAAGCCGGGTGTCGGCGTCCATCCGCACCCAGCTGCCCTACGTGGAGGGGGTGGCCCTCCAGCGGGCGTACCCGGACGGACTGGTGATCCGGGTGACGGAGCGGGTGGCGGCGGCGTCGGTGGGGTCGGCCGAGGGGCGGTGGCTCATCTCCGCCCAGGGCAAGCTGCTGGAAAAGGACAACGGCTCCATCCAGACGATCCAGATCGACGGGATTACGGCAGTGGGCCCCTACGCCGGGGGAATGCTTCAGACGGCCGAGGAGGAGGAGCTCACCCTGGATTACATCAAGCAGCTGCTGGGTGCGCTGGAGGAATACGGCATCCTCCTCCAGTGCACGGCGCTGGATTGCACCGCCGCCACGTCCATGACGCTGAATTACGGCATCTACCGCCTGCGGCTGCCCCGCGGCGGGGACTATGACTACTGTGTCCGCCTGGCGCTGAGCGCTTTGACCCGGGGGCTGGAAGACAAGACAATTCAGGAGGGGCAGGGCGGACTGCTGGACCTGACGGTAATGGACGGAAGGGCCTATTTTCAGCCGGACAAATCGTAAATTTTTAGCAGGGCGGCAAAAAACTGCGATTTTCTATTGACCGATTGGGGGAAAAAGGGTACAATACAACAAGATGTGGTTTTGCGCCTGTTTATCAATTACTATCACTGGTTTTACATAGGAGGGTCAAGGATGGCATTTGTAATGGATTCCGCCGTCAGCCACGAGGACGTCTTGAAGGTCATCGGCGTAGGCGGCGGCGGCAATAATGTGGTCAACCGTATGGTGCGTTCGGGGATGCAGGGGGTGGAGTTTGTCGCCGTGAACACCGACCGCCAGTGCCTCAACGCCTCTGAGGCCACCCAGAAGCTGGCCATCGGGGAAAAGCTCACCGGCGGCAAAGGCGCGGGGGCCAATCCCGAGGTGGGCCGGGAATCCGCCAAGGAGAGCAAGGAGCAGATCAGCGCCCTTCTGGAGGGGGCGGATATGGTGTTTGTCACCGCCGGCATGGGGGGTGGCACCGGCACCGGGGCGGCCCCCGTGGTGGCGGAGCTGGCCAAAGAGAAGGGGATTCTCACCGTAGGCGTGGTTACCAAGCCCTTTAACTTTGAGGGGCGCCGCCGCATGGAGCAGGCCGCCCATGGCATTGAGGAGCTGCGCCAGAAGGTGGACTCCCTGGTCATCATCCCCAATGACAGGCTCCAGTACGCCACCGATGAGAAGATCACCTTTGCCAATGCGTTTGCCATCGCAGACGACGTGCTGCGTCAAGCGGTGCAGTCCATTTCAGACCTCATCAAGACCACCGGCCTCATCAACCTGGACTTTGCCGACGTCACCGCCGTGATGAAGGACGCGGGGCTGGCCCACATGGGCGTGGGCCGGGCCGCAGGAAAGAACAAGGCGGAGGAGGCCACCCGCATTGCCATCAACAGCCCGCTGCTTGAGACCTCCATCCAGGGGGCCAAGGGTATCATTGTGAACATTACCGGCCCCATGGATATGGGGCTGGAGGAGGTGGAGCAGGCCGCCGAGATGGTCAAGCAGGTGGCTGATCCGGACGCCCTGTTCATGATGGGCACCGCCTTTGACGATACCCTGGAGGATGAGCTGCGGGTCACCGTCATCGCTACCGGCTTCGGCGAGGTGGACAACCCCGTGCCTGAGAAGGAGGGGGAGCAGCAGCCCGCTCAGCAGGCCAAACCCCAGGCCGCGGCCGAGGACAGGCCCAAGTGCGTCCCCGCCGGAGTGGGCCCCATCACGCCGCCCAAGCCCCTGTCCGATTCTGCTGCGGAGCCCCCCGAGGCCGACCCCTTCGACGATATTTTCCGGATCTTCAACAAAAAGTGAGAGGCGCCCCTCCCGGCCTTTGGCCGGGAGGGGTTTGCGCCATCCGCAGGACGGGAGGGAGAGCGGACATGGAGTATATACCGGCCAAGCATTTGCTCCACCGCAGCCGATCCACGGAGTGGTTCGGCACCGACCACACCATGAACCTTTACCGGGGCTGCTGCCACGGCTGCCTGTACTGCGACAGCCGCAGCGACTGCTATCAGCCAGGGGAGTTCGACACGGTGCTGGCCAAAGAGGACGCCCTGCGGATTTTGCGGGACGACCTGGCCCGGAAGGTACGCCCCGCCTTCATCGCCATGGGTTCCATGAGCGACCCCTACAACCCTTTTGAGGAAGAATTGCAGCTCACCCGCCACGCTTTGGAGCTCATCGACGCCTACGGCTGCGGCGCGGCCGTGGCCACCAAGAGCGATTTAATCGTGCGGGATATCGACATTCTCACGTCCATTCAGCGCCATTCCCCGGTGATCTGCAAGCTCACCGTCACCGCGGCGGACAACGCCCTGGCGGCGAAGATTGAGCCAAACGCGCCGCCTCCCAGCCGGCGGCTGGCGGCTTTGGAGAAGCTGTCCGGGGCGGGCTTGTTTGCCGGGGTTCTGCTCATGCCGGTGCTGCCCTTTCTGGAGGACCGCGACGAAACTGTGCTGGCTGTGGTGCAGGCGGCGGTCCGGGCGGGGGCGAAATTTATCTATCCCGCCTTTGGCGTCACCATGCGCCAGGGCCAGCGGGAGTATTTCCTGGACGGCCTGGAGCGGGCCTTTCCCGGTCAGGGGCTGAAAGCGCGTTATCTGCGGCAGTATGGAGACCGCTATCAATGCGGCAGTCCAAGGGCGGGGGCACTGTGGAAGGTGTTTGCCGCCGCCTGCCGGGAGCAGGGTATTTTATATGACATGAAGTCCATTATCCGGGCGGCCACCCTTGGCTACGGGGACCGGCAGCTCACGTTTTTTGACTGAAAGGGGGAAGACTGTGCGGGTAAGAGGCCGTTTTGCCCCGACGCCCAGCGGACGGATGCACCTGGGCAATCTGTTGGCGGCGCTGCTGGCCTGGCTCGACGTGAGGAGCCTGGACGGAACGCTGGTGCTGCGTATCGAGGATCTGGACACCCAGCGCACCAGCCCCGTCTTCGTGGAGCAGCTTATGGACGACCTGCGCTGGCTGGGGCTGGACTGGGACGAGGGCGGGCTGGAGCCCGCCTATATGCAGAGCCGCCGCACCGCATATTATGAAAAGGCGTTCCGGGTGCTGCGGGAGAAGGGGCTGATCTACCCCTGCTACTGCACACGCTCCGAGCGGATGGCGTCCTCCGCTCCCCACCGGGACGACGGTGCGGTGGTATACAGCGGGAAGTGCTTCCGTCTGACGGAGGAGGAGCGGGGAGCGCTGGAGCGCCAGGGCCGGCGGCCTGCGTGGCGGGTGCGGTGCCCCGACCTCACCGTGGCGCTGGAGGACGGGAACTGCGGCCCTTATGCGGAGAACCTGGCCCGGGACTGCGGGGACTTCATTGTACGCCGCTCCGACGGGGTGTTTGCTTACCAGCTGGCGGTGGTTGTGGATGACGCCCTCATGGGGGTGAACCACGTGGTGCGGGGGCGGGATCTGCTGTGCTCTGCGCCCCGGCAGGCGTGGCTCCATAGAGTGCTGGGATATGAGCCGCCTCGTTTTTTTCACACGCCGCTTCTGCTGGCTGCCGACGGGCGGCGGCTGGCCAAGCGGGACCACGACCTGGACATGGGAACGCTGCGGGAGCGGTATGCCCCGGAGGAGCTCACCGGCCTGCTGGCCTTTTACGCGGGTCTGCTGGACAGGCCGGAAAAAGTGACAGCAAAAGAGCTCATTCCCCAGTTCGCCTGGGTAAAAGTGCCGAAAACTGACGTTGTGGTTGGTACATCTTGACATTGATGCCGGCAGAGCGTAGAATGGGAAAAATCGAATCGTAGGAGGATGAAATATGGCGCAGATGGATTGGAACGACAAATTCGGCAAGCGGGGCCTCACCTTTGACGACGTGCTTCTCATCCCGGCGGAGAGCAATGTGCTCCCGGCAGACGTGGACCTGCACACCCAGCTGACGAAAAAGATCACGCTGAATATCCCGGTGATGAGCGCGGCCATGGATACGGTGACCGAGTCCCGCATGGCCATTGCCCTGGCCCGGGAGGGCGGCATCGGTGTGATCCACAAGAATATGTCCATCGGCCAGCAGGCTGAGCAGGTGGATATGGTGAAGCGCAGCGAAAACGGCGTCATCACCGACCCCTTCTGGCTGGGCCCCGGCCATACGCTGGCGGAGGCGGACGAGCTGATGGCCAAGTTCCGCATCTCCGGAGTGCCTATCTGCGACGGCGGCAAGCTCATCGGCATCATCACCAACCGGGACATGAAGTTTGAGACCGACATGGGCCAGCTTATTGACAATGTGATGACCCGCGACCATCTGGTCACCGCCCCGGAGGGCACCACTTTGGACGAGGCCCGGGAAATCCTCCGCAAGCACAAGATTGAAAAGCTGCCCATTGTGGATGGGCAGTTCCACCTGAAAGGCCTCATCACCATCAAGGACATTGAGAAGGCTCAGGTTTATCCCAATTCCGCCCGGGACGAGCAGGGCCGGCTGATGGTGGGCGCGGCCATCGGTGTCACCCCCGACGTGCTGGACCGGGTGGCGGCGCTGGTGGAGGCGGGGGCGGACGTGCTCTGCCTGGATTCTGCCCACGGCCACTCCCGCAACATTCTGGAGTGCGTCATGCGCATCAAGTCCCTGTACCCTGATGTACAGCTGGTGGCGGGCAATGTGGCCACCGCCGAGGGCACCCGGGCCCTCATTGAGGCGGGCGCCGACTGCGTGAAGATCGGCATCGGCCCGGGCTCCATCTGTACCACCCGCGTGGTGGCGGGCATCGGCGTGCCTCAGGTCACCGCCGTGTTCGACGCGGCCCAGGTGGCGGCGGAGTACGGAATTCCCATCATTGCCGACGGCGGGATCAAGTATTCCGGCGACATCGCCAAGGCCATTGCGGCCGGCGGCAATGTGGTCATGCTGGGCTCCCTGCTGGCGGGCTGTGAGGAATCCCCCGGCGATACCGAGGTATACCAGGGCCGCCAGTTCAAGGTCTACCGGGGCATGGGCTCTCTGGGGGCCATGGCCAAGGGGTCGAAAGACCGCTACTTCCAGCAGAACAACAAGAAGCTGGTGCCTGAGGGCGTGGAGGGCCGGGTGCCATACAAGGGACCGGTGTCCGAGACCATCTACCAGATGATGGGCGGCCTGCGCTCCGGTATGGGCTACTGCGGCTGCGCCACCATTGAGGAGCTGAGGAGCAGGGCCCAGTTCACCCAGATCACCGCCGCCGGCCTGAAGGAGTCCCATCCCCACGACATCTATATCACCAAGGAAGCCCCCAACTATACCATTAATCCCCAATAAAAGATGCGAGGCCCTCCGGCACAGCCGGAGGGCCTGTTTTCATGCCGCGATGTCCTTCCTGCCGTACCACCACAGGCCGAAGCCTGTCCCCAGTACGCCCAGGGAACAGCCCGCCAGCACCGGGGCAGCCTGGGTATCGCCGGCAAAAACCCGGGCGGCGTCGGCGTAGTAGTAGGGGGTGAGGAACCGCAGCCAGTCCAGTCCCTGGTCCATGTTGAAGAGCAGCCCCGCGAAGTAGAGCAGGGCGGTCAGGCCCATGGCCAGTCCCGGCCCGCCCCGGCGGAGCAGGGAGGACAGGCCGAAGCACAGCCCGCCGATTTCCAGCTGCATCAGCAGCAGCGCCCCGTGGTAGTGCAGCAGGCCGCCCCAGTCCGCCTCCTCACCGATGACCAGGATGCCTCCGGCGCCGCAGGCAAAGCATACCAGGTTCAGCCCCAGGACCAGCACCGCCAGCGCCGCCAGCTTTTCCCCCGCAGTCTGGAGGCGGCTGACCGGGTGGGTGAGGAGAAATTCCGCCGTGTGTCCCCCCTCTTCCCCCGCCAGCATCCCCATGGTGGTGAGGGCGGCGTAGAACGCCCCGCCCAGCCCCAGGATATTGCCGCACTCCGTTCCGTAGAAGCCCAGGATGGTGCCGAACTGCAGTTTGTCCAGCCCGAAGGCGGCGGAGAAATCCCCCATCCCGGCGAACAGGTCGGACACCTCCCCCATGGAGTCGGAGAAGGAGGGGTACATCCCCACGCACACCGCCATCAGTCCGCCCACCACGGCGGACCACACCAGGAAACTCACCGCGCCGGAGCGCAGCTCCTTTTTGAAAATGGTCACGCCTGAACCCTCCCCTCGTAGTAGTCGAAAAATTTGTTCTCGATGTCCAGCTCCTGGGTGGTCCCCTCCACCACCAGCCGTCCCTCCCGGATGATGGCGGCCCGGTCGCAGTACCGCTGGACCTCGTAGAGCACATGGGAGGACAGGAACACCGTGGCCCCCTCTCTCCGGCGGGCCTCCAGCTCGGCCCAGAAGGCCCGCTGGACCAGGGGGTCCAGGCCGCTGGTGGGCTCGTCCAGAATGTAAAGCTTTGGCCGGTGCTGCATGGCGCATACGATGGACACCTTTTTGCGGTTGCCCAGGCTCAGCTCCCGGACGCGCTTGTGAGTGTCCAGCTCCAGCGCCTGGCACAGGGCGGCGGCCTGGGCCCCGCAGTCCTTTTTGCGCAGGTCAGCGGACAGCCGGATCACCTGTCCCACCCGCATATCCGGGTAGAACATGGCCTCGGAGGGCATATAACCCACCTGGGTCAGGATTGCCTGCCGCTGCCGGACGCAGTCCAGCCCCAGCACCTTGGCCGACCCGGCGGTGGGGGAGAGCAGGCCCAGCAGGGTGCGGATGGTGGTGGACTTACCCGCCCCGTTGGGGCCAATGAAGCCGAAGCAGCCGCCCTCCGGGACGTGGAGGGTCAGGTCTGTCACCCCCCGGGCCCTGCCGTAGGTCTTGGTGAGGTGGTCGATCTGGATCACAGGTATTCCTCCTTATAGAGATTCTGGCGGAGCATATCCGCGTATTTTTGATACTCCTGAAACAGCTGGTTGATCTCCTCCGGTGTGCTGGCCCTTGTCTCGGCCAGCATCCCCTCCGCCGCCAGCGTCAGCAGCCGCACCAGCGTTTTGGGGTCCACGCCGTCCTTGAACTTGTGCAGGTCCATCCGGGAGAGGAAACTGTCGGTGGATTCCCGGAGTACGTCGTTCAGTTTTTTCCGCAGCTTTGGGGTGAGCACGTTGTCCCCCTCGTAGTAGGCCCGCATGACGAAACGGAACAGCCCCGGATGGCGGTTTACCATGTCCATTTTTACCTGCTGACCGATCTCCAGGGTCCGGAAGAAGTCGGTTTCACCGAAATAGCTGGCCTTCAGCATATGCCTGTTAAAAATGTCCATGCACTGGTCAATGGCGTACTGGAACAGGTACAGATACAGTTCCCGCTTGTCTTTGAAATAGTGGAACAGCAAGCCCTTGGACACCCCCGCCCGCTTGGCGATGGCGTCGGCGGAGGTTTTTTTAAAGCTGCCAGCGCCAAATTCCACCATGGCGCTGTTGCGGATGAGGTCCTGGCGCTGCGGGGGAAGGCTGAAAAATTTCTGGTTCATGGGCGGGCCCCCTTTTTTCCCCACCATACCGCCGTTGACCAAATCGGTCAACCCCTTGAATTAATTTTTTAGCAGGCGGGAATCTGCTGTGCCCGCGAAAACTGGCATATTCAAGCACAGGAAAAGATTGCGCATGAAAAAACTACCTGCTTTGAATGATGACCGCCGGCGCATAATGAGTGACGGGGATCATGAAGACGGAACCGCGCAAGGCGCAAAAGCGCGGACGCGTGGAACCGCCGAAAGAACAAGCAGGAGGCGTATAACGATGAGAATGAAATATTTCGCTCTTGCCGCGGCCTTTGCCATGGCCTTGGGACTGGCGGGCTGCTCCGCCAACCGCGACGTTGACAGCGCCGCTCCCGTCCCGCCCACCCACAGCGTGTCCGCCGGACAGGACGGCCAGAACAGCCCTGATATGGGCGGCGCGGGGAACAGCCCCGGCATGGACGGCGATGTGGAGGACGGCGTTGGGGCCGGCGACAGCGGCCGGGCCCGCAGCGGCGTAGGAAATGTGGCGGACGACATTGGCGACGCGGCGGGCGACCTGGCCCGGGGTGCGGGTAACGCGGCCCGGGACGTGGGCGATGCCATCGGCGACGCGGTGAACGGAGCCGGCAGGGCCGTCAGGTAAAAAATGGGGCGGCCGGGAAATCCCGGCCGCCCCGCGGCTTTTACAGCTCCAGCCCGATGTACTTTTCCATGACCTCCAGGCGGCCCGCGCCGCCCGGCTCCTCCCCGATTTTGTAAAACCCGCAGGAACGGCAGAACCTCTGCCCCTGCTCGCTTTCCGGGGCGAGGTACATCCGAAGGAACGTTCGTCCCATGGCGCGGAACGCAGAAACCGCCTGTCCCAGCAGCTGCACGCCCAGCCTCTTGGAACGGAACTCCGGGGCAAGGTACAGCAGGGAAACCCATCCCGCCCCCTGGGCCGCGTCCCGCTCCCAGTCCGTCTGAAGGACGCCCACAAAAGTGTTCCCCAGCAAAGCGGACAGGAGACAGCCAGAATCCTGGGCGCGGTTTTTCTCCGCCTCACGCAGGAGCGCCTCCCCTTCAAAGCTGTCCGCCGTGCCGAAGGCGGCCGGCCAGCCCTCCCGCCGTGCGGACAGGTACAGCTCTTTCTCATGGGGCAGAGACAGGGGGACAAAGCGCAGGGCGTTGCGCTCCATTCCGGGGATGCCATAGGCGGTGTTTGCCTTGGGGACGGCCTCTATGGGGTCCAGGTGGCTGTTGTCATTGTAGTACGCCACACGGATGCGGCCGTCCTCCACTTCCAATTTGGCCACGCCGGTGTTGTCCGGCAGGGGGACCTGGGCCGTGGGTTTCCCCAGCCAGACGGACAGCCCGCACCGGATGGCGCAGCCGTGGGACACTACCGCTGCCGTCTGGCCGGGGTGGGCGGCGGCGATGCAGCGGATGGCCCGGTCTATCCGGGCGCGCACCTGGGAGAAGGTCTCGCAGCCCTCCACGCTCCAGCCGTCGTCGCAGCCGAGGAAAGCGGTGAGGCTGTCCCGATGGTCGTGAAGGAGCTGGCCCCAGGGCACGTCCTCCCACACCCCCGCGCTGATCTCCCGCAGGCCGGGATCGACGCGCAGGGTAAGGCCACGGGGGCGGTAAACGGCCCCGGCGGTGGACATGGCGCGGTACAGGTCGCTGGAGTACACCGCGTCGAAGCGGACGCCCTCAAACCGCCGCTCCAACGCCTCGACCTGCTCCCGGCCCTTCAGGGTGAGCAGGCCGTTGTGCCAGCTGTGGCAGCGGCGGTAGAGATTGCCTTCCGCCTGTCCGTGGCGGATGAGGTAAATGGTGGTCATGGGAAACCCTCTCTTTCTCTCCGGCGCGTCTGGGCCGCCGTATACTTGAAAAACTGCTGCGGTTGGTTGGAATGGAAAGGGGCCCCCGGGCGGCCCGGGGACCCTTTTTGGTGCAAGTAAGCCTGTAAGCCGGGTTCTGTCATTTAAGACAGCCATCTATCTCGACGTGCCGTTGCCGGCACGCTCCAGCCGCCTCCTGAACACGGCCGGGCCGGCCTTGTGTGTTCCCACGGCGTTGCTCCGGATAGAGTTTACAGCAATGGGCGCTTTCACACGCCATTGGGTGAGCTCTTACCTCGCCTTTCCACCTTGACTGGCGGGCGCAGGCCCGCCAGCAGTCTATTTCTGTTGCACTTTTCCTGGGGTCGCCCCCGGCGGGTGTTACCCGTTATCCTTGCCCTGCGGAGCCCGGACTTTCCTCACGGACGGCCTTTCGGCCTGGCCGCGCGGCTGCCCAGCTTACTTGCGATTTTCATTGTACTTCATCTTTTTGCGATTGTCAAATGGATTTGAATGGGGTATAATAACTCAATATGCAATATCTGCCTCCGGAGGAAGAAGCGGGGGATGGGGTGTGGAGGTGCGTCTGTTTTATGGAATCGGTGCTGAAGGGATATTTTGAGTCGCTGAAGGGGAAACGGGTGGCGGTGATCGGGCTTGGCGTTTCCAACAAGCCGCTGGTGGACGGCCTGCTGGATGCGGGTGTGCCGGTGCTGGTGTGTGACAGGCGGGGCCGGGAGGATTTCAACGGCCTCATTGAGAGACTGGAGCGCCGGGGCATGACCGCCGCCCTGGGGCCGGGCTATCTGGACCAGCTGGAGGGGGCGGACGTGATTTTCCGCACACCGGGGCTCCGGCCTGACGTGCCCCAGATTGCCCGGGCCGTGGCGGCGGGCGCGGAGCTCACCTCTGAGATGGAGGCGTTTTTGAACCTGTGCCCCTGCCGGGTTATCGCTGTGACCGGCTCGGACGGCAAGACCACCACCACCACCATCATCGCGGGACTGCTGAAGGCCGCGGATTACCGGACTTTCATGGGGGGAAACATCGGCCACCCGCTGTTGTGCCAGCTGGATGGCATCCGGCCGGACGACATGGTGGTGCTGGAGCTGTCCTCTTTCCAGCTCATGACGGTGAGGCAGAGCCCCAGCATCGCCGTGGTCACCAATCTGGCTCCCAACCATCTGGACGTACACAGGGATATGGAGGAGTATGTGGCGGCAAAGCGGAATATTTTTGCCTATCAGGACGCGTGTGACCGGCTGGTGCTCAATGCGGACAACGAGGTCACCGCCGGATTCGCCAAGGAGGCCAGGGGAGCGGTCACCCTGTTCAGCAGGAAAAAAACGGTGGCGGACGGCGTGTATCTGCGGGACAAGACCGTGGTGTGCCACGGCCGGCCGGTGCTAAACGCCGGGGACATTCTCCTGCCCGGGCTGCACAACCTGGAAAATTATATGGCCGCCATCGCGGCGGTGGACGGGCTGGTGCCCGACGAGGTGATTCGGGATTTTGCCCGCACTTTTGGCGGCGTCGCCCACCGCATTGAGCTGGTGCGGGAGCTGGACGGGGTGCGGTATTACAACGACTCCATTGCCTCCAGCCCCAGCCGCACCACCGCAGGGCTGCGCTCCTTTGCGCAAAAGGTCATTCTCATTGCCGGGGGATACGACAAGCACATTCCCTATGACGTGCTGGGGCCGGAAATTGTGGAGCACGTGAAAGCGCTGCTCCTTACCGGGGATACGGCGGAGAAGATCAAAGCGGCTGTGCTGGCCGCGGCTGGCTACCGGCCCGGGGTTCCGGAGATTGTAGACTGCGCCGGCCTGGAGGAGGCGGTGGAACGCTCACGGGCCCTGGCTGTGCCGGGGGATGTGGTCATTCTCTCTCCGGCCAGCGCGTCCTTTGACCGTTTCAAGAATTTTGAGGAGCGGGGAAACCGCTTCAAAGAGCTGGTTAACGCACTGAATTGAGAGGTGGTACGCGTGGAAATGGAACAGATTTTGCGGCGGCTGTGCGCCGCCTGCGGGCCGTCCGGCTTTGAGGTTCCGGCGGTGCTGGCGGCGAAAGAGCTGCTGGAGCCGCTGGTGGATGAGGTGTGGATCGACCGGCTGGGCAGCCTCACCGGAGTAATCCGCTGCGGGAAGCCCGGGGCGAAGCGGCTGCTGCTGGACGCCCACCTGGACGAGGTGGGGCTGGTGGTCACCGGGCACAAGGACGGTTTCCTGCGCTTCAAGGCCGTCGGGGTGGACCCCCGGATGCTGCCTGACCGGGAGGTGGTCATCCTCACCGACCCGCCCATGCTGGGGGTGGTGGCCTGCCTGCCGCCCCATGTGCTGTCGGCGGAGGACCGGGAGAAGGCTCCGGAGGTCAAGGACCTGTTTATCGACACAGGGCTGTCTCAGGAGGAGGCGGAGCGCCGGATTCCCATCGGCACGCCGGTGTCCTACCGCACGGATTTCACCCCCTTGGGGGCGCGGCAGGTGTGCACCAAGTCGCTGGACGACCGGGCCTGCTTTGCCGTTCTGCTGAGGGTGGCGGAGCTGCTGAAAGGGCAGGAACTGGATGTGGACCTCTATATTCTGGGCAGTGTGTGCGAGGAGACCAGCGGCGTGGGCGCCCAGGCGGCGGCCCAGGGGCTGGCGCCCGACTTCTGCGTGGCGGTGGATGTGACCCACGGCAGGACGGCGGACGCACCCAAAGGGGAGACGTATGGAATGGGCGGAGGCCCGGCGGTGGGGATCGGCCCCAATATGGCCCGCTGGATGGTCAAACGGCTGCTGGACAAGGCGGCGCAGCTGGATATAACCGTGCAGAAAGAGGTCATGGAGGGGAACACCGGCACCAACGGCTGGGATATGCAGATTGCAAACGAGGGAATTGCCACGGCCATTGTGTCTGTGCCGCTGAAATATATGCACACCCCGGTGGAGGTGGTGGAGCTGGGCGATATTGAGGACTGCGCCCGCCTGCTGGCCGCCTTCGCCCAGGGGATCGGAGAGGAGGGGGCGCAATGATTGACACACTGAAAACACTATGCGGCCTGTCCGGCGTGTCCTCCCGTGAGGATGAGGTGCGGGACTATATCCGGAGGCGGGTGGAGCCGTGGGCCGACAGCGTCCGCGTGGATGCGCTGGGTAATCTCATCGTGTTCAAGCGGGGGGCGAAGCCGGCCGGGAATAAGCTGATGCTGTGCGCCCACATGGACGAGGTGGGACTGATGGTGAAATCGGTGACGGAGGAGGGCTGCCTCAAATTCGGCTGCGTGGGCGGCATCGACCGCCGGGTGCTGATGGGCAAGCGGGTAAGCGTGGGGGAGAAGGGCATACCCGGCGTCATCGGGCTGAAGGCCATCCACCTCACCACTGCCGAGGAGCGCAAACGGGTGCCAAAACTCACCGACCTGTATATCGACATCGGCGCGAAGGACAAGGCGGAGGCCCAGGCTCAGGTGGAGCCGGGAGACATATGCACCTTTGTGAGCGACGCGGTGGAGTTCGGGGATGGGATGCTCAAGGCCAAGGCCATCGACGACCGGGTGGGCTGCGCCGTTATGGTGAAGCTGCTGGAGGAGGAGCTGCCCATGGACTGCACCTTCGCCTTTACCGCCATGGAGGAGGTGGGCACCAGGGGGGCCTTCGGCGCCGCGTTTTCCGTGACCCCGGAGACGGCGCTGGTGCTGGAGGGCACCACTGCTGCCGATATCCCCGCCCTGGAGGCAGACCGGCAGGTGTGCTGGCCGGGGAAGGGCCCGGTGCTGTCCTGGATGGACGGCGGGGCAATCTATGACCGGGAGCTGTTCGAGGTGCTGCGCGCCCTGGCGCGGGACAACGGCCTGCCCTGGCAGATGAAGCATTACCTGTCCGGCGGGACGGATGCGAAGGCCGTCCAGCGCACCAAGGCGGGCGTCCGGGTGACCGGTATCTCGGCGGCGGTGCGCTACCTGCACGCGCCCAGCAGCGTGTGCAGCCTGAACGACGCAGAACAGATGCTCACCCTTGCCCGGCTGTTTGTCCGGGCCATGGCGGAGCGCTGACGAGGAGGGGTTTGAAATGGATATGATGAAAACGCTGGCTGAGCTGGTGGGAGCTTTCGGCCCTTCCGGCTGTGAAAAAGAGATTTCTCAGGTGATTGAGGGGATAGCCTCGCCCTATGTGGACGAGATATCCCGGGACGCCATGGGCAACCTGATCTGCCATAAAAAAGGAGCCGGACCCCGGGTGATGTTCTCCGCCCATATGGACTCCATTGGGCTGGCGGCCACCCACATCGACGATAAGGGCTTTGTCCATGTGGGCGCCATCGGCGGCGTCACCCCCAAGGAGGTGCTGTACACCCCAGTGCGCTTCCAGAACGGCGTGCGGGGACTGGTGTGCGCCCCGGAGGACGCGGAGGTCGCCAAGCTCAAGGTGGACGGCCTGCTGGTGGACATCGGTGCGCAGAGCGGAAAAGAGGCGGAAGAGCTGGTGCAGGTGGGGGACGCGGCGGTGTACGACGCGGCGCCCCGTGCGGCGGCGGGCCGGGTGATTTCCCCCTATCTGGACAACCGGGCATCCTGCCTGGTGCTGCTCATGGCCATGGAGCGGCTGGAAGGGGCCCCGGCGAACAACGACCTGTACTTCGTGTTCTCCGTCCAGGAAGAAGTGGGCTGCCGGGGGGCCAGGACCGCGGCTTGGGCGATCGACCCGGATTATGGCGTCGCGGTGGATGTCACCGGTGCGGATGACGAACCGGGAAGCAAGCACACGGCCAGTTCCCTGTGCGGCAGGGGGGCGGCGGTGAAGGTGATGGACCGCTCTGTGATCTGCACCCCGGCGTTGGTGGACAGGCTGCTGTTGCTGGCGGGGGAGAAGGGCATTCCCGCCCAGCGGGACGTGCTCCAGATGGGCGGAACCGACGCCGGCCCCATCCAGGCCACCAGGGCCGGGGTGTATACCGGGGGCATCTCAATTCCCTGCCGCTATACCCATACCCCCACCGAAATGGTGGATCTGGGTGATGTGCGGGCCTGCGCGGAGCTGGCGGCGGCCTTCGCGGCGTGCGGGCTGGACAAGCCCTGAGAGAAAACAGGAATAGGACGGGATGGATGATATGGAGTCTCCTTTGCGCATTTCAGAACGGGTGAGGGCCCTGGCGGCCCAGGCGGAGCGGGAGCTGGAGGGCGAGTTTGCCCGCATCGGCGCAATCGCCCAGGCCAACAGCCAGCGGGTGCTGGCGGCGTTCCAGAAGCACCGGGTGGCGGAGGGTTATTTTGCCGGCACCACCGGCTACGGTTACGACGACCTGGGCCGGGACAAGCTGGACGAAATCTACGCCGATCTGTTTGGGGCGGAGGACGCCCTGGTACGAATCCAGTTTGTCAACGGCACCCACGCCATCGCCTGTGCCCTCTTCGGGGCGCTGAAGGCGGGGGATGTGCTGGTGTCCGCCGTGGGCGCGCCCTATGACACCCTGCTAGGGGTGGTGGGAGCGGCGGACAAGGGCCACGGCTCGCTGAAGGATTACGGCGTGGAGTACCGGCAGGTGGAGCTGAAGGACAATGCCCCGGACAAAGAGGGGCTGGCCCGGGCCGTCCGCGACCCCAGGGTGAAGGCAGTGCTCATCCAGCGCTCCAGGGGGTACGCCACCCGGGCGTCCCTGTCGGTGGATGAAATCGGAGAGCTGTGCGCCATCGTGCGGAAAAATAATCCCAACGCCGCCATTCTGGTAGACAATTGTTACGGGGAGTTTGTGGAGGAGCAGGAGCCCACCCATGTGGGGGCCGACCTGGCGGTGGGCTCCCTGATCAAGAACCCGGGCGGCGGTCTGGCCCCTACCGGGGCGTACATCGCCGGACGGCGGGATTTGGTGGAGGGGGCCGCCATGCGCCTCACCTGTCCGGGCATCGGCCGGGAGTGCGGTTCCACGCTGGGGAATAACCGCCTGCTGTACCAGGGGCTGTTCCTGGCCCCCCACACCGTGTCCCAGGCGGTGAAAACCGCCGTGTTCGCCGCCCGGCTCATGGAGCTTTTGGGCTATGAAACCGACCCCAGGTCGGATGCGGCGCGCCATGACATCATCCAGATGATCCATCTGGGGGGACCGGAGGCGGTGCGCCGTTTTTGCAAAGGTATCCAGTCCGGCGCCCCGGTGGACTCCTATGTCACCCCGGAGCCCTGGGTTATGCCGGGGTACGACTGTCCCGTCATCATGGCGGCGGGTGCGTTCATCCAGGGGGCGTCCATTGAGCTGTCCGCCGATGCCCCCATGCGGGAGCCCTACACCGTCTATTTGCAGGGCGGGCTGACCTATGAGTCCGGCAAGACCGGTGTGATGCTGGCGGCGGAGGAGCTTCTGCGGGAGTGACGGCATAGGCCGAGCCGTTGGCCGCATACAGTGCCCCATAGGGGGTGATGACGGTATGGCCGGCAGGTGGAAAGTCCTGTGCGCCGCGCTGCGGCGGGAGCGGCGGCTGACGGCGGCGCTGCTGCCGGTGGCGGCGGCGCTGGCGCTGGCCTGGGTGGTGCTCCACGGGGTGAACAGGAGGCTGCGCCCTGTGCTGGAGGCCGCGGCGGTGAGCCGGGCCACCAACCTGATAACCCAGGCAATCGATCTGGCGGTGGACAACTGCCTCCAGGAAAGCAATATGAACTACGGAGATTTTATCACGGTTTCCACAGACGAGGCGGGCAAGGTGGCGGCGCTCACCAGCAACACGGCGGCCAACAGCCGATTCAAACGGCAGGTGGTAGAAGCGGTCATCCGGCAGCTCACCACCCTGGACAGCGACGCGTTGGGCGTCCCGCTGGGAACCCTCACCGGCCAGCCGCTGCTGTCCGGCGCGGGGCCGTGCGTCCGGGTCAGGGTTGGGTCGGTGGGGGAGGTCACCGCCGATTACGCCAATTCCTTTCACTCCGCCGGGGTGAACCAGACGGTGCACAGGATCTGCCTGGATATCACGGCCACGGTGCGGCTGTTTCTGCCGGGGGAGATTCTGCCGGTGTCCGTTTCCAGCAGCGTATGCGTGGCGGAAACCGTCATCGTGGGCGAGACGCCGGATACCTATCTTAACCTGGAAAAGGGGGCGGGCTGAATGGATGAGAAAACCCGCGCCGCCGAATTGCGGCGGATGCTGAACGAGCACAACTACAACTATTATGTGTTGGACGCGCCCACCATTCCCGACTATGAGTATGACAGGCTGCTCCGGGAGCTCGAGAACCTGGAGAGGGCCTGCCCGGAGCTGGTTGCGCCCGATTCACCCACCCAGCGGGTGGGCGGCGAAGCGGTGGCCAGCTTCCAGCAGGTCGTCCACCGGGTGCCGCTGCAAAGCCTCCAGGACGTATTTTCGCCGGAGGAGCTGCTGGATTTTGACCGCCGGGTGCGGGAAAGCGGGGCCGCACCGGAATACCTGCTGGAGCCCAAGGTGGACGGGCTTTCTGTGGCGCTGGAGTATGAGAACGGGATGTTTGTCCGGGGCGCCACCCGCGGGCGTGGCGATGTGGGGGAGGATGTCACGGAGAACCTCCGCACCATCCGGTCTATTCCGCTGAAGCTGGAGGGCGCCCCTGCGGAACTCATTGTCCGGGGGGAGGTATATATGCCCCGCAGGACCTTTGAACGGCTCAACGAGGAGCGGGAGCTGCGGGGAGAGAGCCTGTTTGCCAACCCCCGCAATGCCGCGGCGGGGGCGATGCGCCAGCTTGATCCCAAAGTTGCCGCCGCGCGGGGGCTGGACATGGTGGTGTTCAATATCCAGTACACCGACCGGGAGCCCTTTGAGACGGACAGCGCGGGGCTGGACTGGCTGCGCTCCCTGCGCTTCAAGGTGATCGACTACCGTGTGCTGTGCGAGATGGACGAGATTCAGGCCGCTGTTTTCCAGCTGGGGGACCAGCGGGAACAGTACCCGTTTGAGATCGACGGGGCCGTGGTGAAGGTGAACTCTCTGGCCCAGCGGGACGCGCTGGGGGAGACGGCCAAATTCCCCCGCTGGGCGGCGGCGTACAAATACCCGCCGGAGCAGAGGGAGAGCGTGGTGGAGGACATTGTCATCCAGGTGGGGCGCACCGGGGTGCTCACGCCAAAGGCGGTGGTCGCCCCCGTCAGGCTGGCGGGCACCACCGTCACAAACGCCACCCTCCACAACCAGGATTTCATCACGGAAAAGGACATCCGCATCGGGGATACCGTGGTGGTCCAGAAAGCGGGGGAGATTATTCCGGAAATTGTGTCCGTGGTAAAGGAGAAACGGCCTGAGGGGACAAGCCCCTATCTGCTGCCCGCGGTATGCCCTGTGTGCGGCGCGGCGGTGGCCCGGGACGAGGACGGAGCCCACATCCGCTGCACCGGCGCGGAATGTCCCGCGCAGCTGCTGCGCAACCTGACCCACTTTGCCAGCCGGGATGCCATGGATATCGAGGGGCTGGGTCCCGCTGTGGTGAAGGGCCTGGTGGACGCGGGGATGGTCAAGACCCCCGCAGATCTCTACCGGCTGGAAAAGGGCGGGGTGGCCAAGCTGGACCGCATGGGGAAAAAGTCTGCGGAAAACCTGCTGGCGGCCATTGAGCGCTCCAAGGGGAACGACCTGTCCAAGCTCCTGTACGCCTTTGGCATCCGGCAGGTGGGGCAGAAAGCGGGGAAGATTCTGGCCGCCCGGTTCGGCTCTCTGGACGCTCTGGCCCAGGCCACTGAGGAGGAGCTCACCGCCATCGACGATGTGGGCGGCATCACCGCCAAGTACCTGACGGAATGGTTTGCCGCTCCCCAGAGCCGGCATCTCATTGCCGCCCTGAAGGAGGCGGGGGTGAATATGGAAAGCCAGGCTGTCCCGGTGGATGACAGGCTGGCGGGGATCACCTTTGTGCTCACCGGGGAGCTGTCCGGCAGCTCCCGCAAGGAGGCGGGGGAAAAGCTGGAGGCTCTGGGGGCCAAGGTGTCCGGCTCCGTGTCCAAAAAAACGGGATGCGTGGTGGCCGGAGAGGCGGCCGGCTCCAAGCTGAGGAAGGCCCGGGAGCTGGGCGTGCCGGTTTTCGACGAGGAGCAGTTCCTCATCCTGGTGGGTGAGCGGGAAGGTGACGCGGAAGCGCTGCTGGGGCTGCTGAAAAAATAGAGAGGGGAGACCCATGGTGAAGGAGTTTGCGGTCCGGTCTGAGAGGGATGGGAGATGAGCGCCCGTACACAGAGACGGCCCTGGCTGACCAGGGAGCGGCTGATTATCATTCTGCTGGCGGTACTGGCGGTGATGGTGATTGCCGCCGCGGTAGGGCTGTTTCTCAAGGGTTCGCTGACACTGGACAATCTGCTGGTGGAGCTGGGACTCAAGGAGCCAGCCGTGTCCATGGAGGAGATTCCCGACTATTCCGGCGAACCTTATGTAGTGCTGAACGACAACTGGCCGGAGTTCGGCGCGGAGGACCTGACACTGGAGGCCTTTGAGAACTACAGCGAGCTGGACGATCTGGGGCGATGCGGTACGGCCTTTGCTAACATCTGCCTGGAGATTATGCCCACCGAACCCCGGGGGGATATCGGGCAGGTGAAGCCATCCGGCTGGCAGACAGTGAAATACGACTGCGTGGATGGAAAGTATCTGTACAACCGCTGCCACCTGATCGGCTACCAGCTGGCGGGGGAGAACGCCAACGAGAAAAACCTGATCACCGGCACCCGCTATATGAATGTGATGGGAATGCTTCCCTTTGAGAATATGGTGGACAGCTACGTGGAGGAGACGGCAAACCATGTGCTGTACCGGGTGACCCCTGTGTTTGAGGGGAGAAATCTGGTTGCCAGCGGGGTGCGGCTGGAGGCTTTCTCCGTGGAGGACGAAGGGGAGGGCCTGAGCTTTAACGTTTTTGTCTACAATGTCCAGCCCGGGGTGGTCATTGATTACGCCACGGGGGAGAGCTGGGAAGAGACGCCGTAAGGCGAAAAGCAGGCCCGTCCCGGGTTTTCGGGATGGGCCTGTTTTCGGGGTGAGGGTTATTTATCAAAAGCGGGATTGGTGAAGTACACGTTTTTCTGGTCAAGCCGTTCTTTGGCCAGGGCAATGGCCTCGCCAAAGCGCTGGAAATGGACGATCTCGCGCTCCCGCAAAAAGCGGATGACGTTACTGACGTCCGGATCGTCGGACAGACGGAGGATATTGTCGTAAGTGAGGCGGGCCTTTTGCTCTGGTGCAATCACGAAAGTGCAACTTTTTGCGAAAAACAGCGGAAAAAGGCGCTAAATCGTGTCCGCAATGCAGTCAATTTTACGTTGAAGCCGCTCCAGGGTCTTTTGCAGCGCAACCCGGTCTACGTTCAGATTGCTGGCGGACAGACGGGCCAAAGCCAGCATCTGTTCCAGGGTGCGCTCGATTTCGTCTAACGCCTGGTCGATGGATTGGACGGATTTTTCTAATTCTTCAATGGGCTGCATGGGGTTATGCTCCTTAAAAATTCCAGTGTATCTCAATGGGAACATCACGAGTGCCAGGGATGCGCTTACCTACAGTGATGTGGTCGATGAGGACTTCCACGATTTCTCGTGTTAAGTGTTCCAGGTTTACATACCGCTCCACCAGGGCCTTTCGGTTGTCTCCCACGGCAATCCTGTCCTCCAGCTCCGCCAGCTGCCGTTGGGCGTCCAGCAGGACACGCTCCAGCCGGGATTTCTCGGCGGAAAACTCCTTGGAGAGGGCGGAGAAGTCGCTGTCATTGAGTAGGCCCTTGACCTTATCCATGTATAAGTCCCGCAGTCCTTTGGTGTACTCGGCAATCCGCTTCTCGTAGGTAGAAAGGGTGTCCAGGAGCTGCCGTTTCTGGCCTTGTAGATTTTCGCAGAACTCGATACTCCGCTCCAGCTCGTCTTTGTCCAGATACACCGCCGCCAACCGGTTCAGTTCGTCAATCACCATCCGCTCCAGCTTTTCCACGGAAATAAAAGAGCCGACGCAGGCATCCTTTGCCACATGGCGGTTGGAGCATTGGAGGTAGTGCCGCCCGCGATTTTTGG